>JBPCNP010000184.1:0-12396 GCA_051001215.1 Acidimicrobiales bacterium | reverse complement strand
GGCCCATGCGCCAGGCCGAGTGGTGCAGCTCCGAGCGCTCCTGGTCCATGAACGAGCGGCTGTGCTGCATGGTGTTGACGTTGTGGTGGGCCCGCAGGCTGCGGTAGGAGGCCAGGCCCGTCATGGTGGACTTGTGGCCGCCGTCCATGGCCACCAGGTTCACGTTGACGTAGACGAGCAGGTCGGAGGTGGCCGCCCGCTTGTTGATCTCGACGTGCTCGCCCTCTGGTGTGCGCCCGACCAGCTCGAGGTTGTCGTGGTCCTCGGCGTCGTGCTGGGTGAGCCGGCCCTGGGGCGCGAAGGCGTCGAAGACGCGGTCGCCGACGATGTGGCGCAGCTCGGGCTCGGTCATGCGCCGGTGCAGGCCGTGGGCGGCGATGAGCACGACGTCGTCGACGCCGGCCTCGGCAGCCAGGTCGAGGACGGCCTCGATGACCCGCTGGCGGTTGTCGGGCCGGCGCATGGGCGGCAGGGGCACGGCCTGGTTGTCGAAGGCGATGGTGAGGCGCATGCCCGGCCGCAGGAGGGCGGCCAGCGGCTCGCTGTCGCCCACGGGGCTGGCCAGGGCGTGGCGGATGGCGGCGTCGGGGTCGGCCAACGGCGTCACCGGCTCGGCCGGGTAGATCACCCGCGACCCGACGGGAAGGCGCTCGAGGTGGAACCCCTCGCCCGCGTGGAAGAGCACGGGAGGCGTGGAGCGCTCGACCTCGAGGACCAGCCCGGGGCGCGTGCGCACGGCAGGCCGCTCGTTGCGGGCCACGGAGTCGCCCGGGCTGCTCATCGTCGTCTCTCGGTCCGGAGATCGAAGGCCACCTTGACGGCGTCGCGGCGCCCGGCGTTGGCTGCGTGTTCGATGGCGTCACGGTAGCGGTCGAGGGGGTAGGTGGCCGAGACGAGGCGGTCGAGGGCCGCCTCGGTCACCAGGTCGAAGGCCATCTCGAACGTGCGGGGGGCGGCGCCGCCGTCGGTTCCTCGGTCCTCGGTGCCGTAGGCGTAGGAGCCGCGCAGGGTGATCTGGCGTTGCCACAAGGGTGTGAGGTCGATGAGCACGGCCGCCGGCATGCCCAGCAGCACGATGGTGCCCCCAGGGGCGACCACGGCCAGGTCCTCGGCCAGCGAGGCCTGGCTGCCGACGCAGTCGACCACCACGTCGACTCCGCCGGACAGGCCCTGGCCGACGCGGAGCGATGCAGTCGTGCGTCGCACGGCCCGGCGTACCTCGTCCGAGCCCACGACCAGGTCGGCCCCCAGCTCGGCCGCCAGCCGCCGCTGGAGCGGGTGCTTGGCCGCGACCATCAGCATCGAGGGGGCGGCGAAGCGGCGCAGGGCGGCGGTGGCACACAGGCCCAACGTTCCTGCGCCGAGGACGAGCACGTTGCGGCCGAAGGCGCCCGCCCCGACCGCGGCGTGCACGGCGCAGGCGGCGGGCTCGACCATCACCGCGGCCTCGTCGCTCATGGTCTCGGGCACGGTGTGCAGCTGGGTGTCGTGGGCAACCAGGGCGGTCGACCACCCCCCGCCCGTGTCGGTGCAGTAGCCCGTCTGCATCCCGGGCGCAAGGTGCCCGAAGGCCAGGCGCTCGCACCGGTCGATGTGGCCCCCGGCGCACGCCCGGCACGGGGGGTCGACACCCCGCACCGCGCACCCCAGCACGGGTTCCACCACCACTCGCGTGCCGTCATCGAGCTCGCCCACGACCTCGTGGCCGGGCACGAACGGGAACGACACGAGGGGCTCGAAGTAGGCCGAGGCCTTGCCGTCGACGGTGGAGAGGTCGGAGCCGCAGATGCCAGCCAGCCGGGGGCGGACCCGCTGCCAGTCCGGCCCCGGCAGGTCGGGCTCGTCGATGTCGGAAAGGGCGAGGGGGCCGACCCGCGCGCCGAGGCCGGGGCCGAAGGTGGCGGCCACCTTGGCGGCGGCGTAGCGCGGCAGGGACCGCTCGAACACCAGCGCCCTCATCGGGAGCCACCGGTGCCGCTGGTGCGATCGTGAGCGGCGACGTCGACGGGCGGTCGTCGTGAGAGGACCTTCGGCGTGTGGGGACGGGGGGACAGGGGCAGGAGGGGCCGGGGCACGCCCGCTGCTTTGGTCCACTGCTCCACGTGCCAGCCCCGCTTGCGGGCGATGGCGGCCAGCTTGGGCTCGGCGTTGACGGCGACGGGGTGGCCCACGGCCTCGAGCATGGGCAGGTCGCTGGTGGAGTCGGCGTAGGCCGACGACTGGGCCAGCGACAGCCCTTCGGCCCGGGCGTACTCGCCCAGGACCAGGGCCCGGGCCTCGCCGGTGGGCGGCACCGTCTCCAGCTCGCCGGTGAGGCGGCCGTCGCGTTCACCGAGCCGGGCGCACACGACGTCGTCGAACAGGGGCCGCAGAGGCTCGATCACGAAGTCGAGGGCTCCGGTGATGAGCACTGTGCGGTGGCCGGCGGCGCGGTGCTCGCGCACCCGGCGGATGCCGGCGGGGAAGGACTTGGCCAGTAGGAGGCCGCTGAACAGCTCCCAGGCGTCGGCCCGCAGGCGGTCGGCCGGGGCACCTTCGTAACGCCGGTAGAAATGACGCAGGAAGTCGCCTCGGTCGCGACGGTCGAGAGCGAGGAGGGCGGGGCCGGCCTTCAACATGCGCAGCGTGAACCGGGCCCGTTCGTCGTCGGCCAGGTCGCGGGTGGCCAGCCACGAGTAGGACTCGACCACGTTGGAGGCGATCAGGGTGTTCTCCAGGTCGAAGGCGGCCAGATGGCGGTCCGGCGACAGGATCGCCCGCTTGCCACGCTCGTAGCGGCTCAGCCCGCCCTTGCGGCCGGCCGTCGTGCGCACCCGGGCCTGGTGCACGATCGAGGGCATGTGCACCTCGAGCACGTAGTGGCGCCAGTCGATCACCCTGGTGTCGAAGCAGAACTCGCCTCGGTCGATTGCGTCGAGGCTCCCCCACAGGGCCACCAGGCGGGCGTCGTCGAAGACGGCCTCGGTCTCGGCGTAGGCGCCGTAGAGGCGGACGTAGCCGAGCGCCCGCTCGCCGTCGTCGCGGCGCTCCTCGAGGCGGGCGGTCACCTCGGCCCGCTGCCCCCTGATGGGCAGGGCGGCGATGACCTTCTCGGCCGTCCGCAGGGCGGTGACCCCGCGCTGGAGCTGGCGCTGGGCCCGACCGCGTTGGGAGAAGCTCCATGCCGCGGTGACGATGGGCTGACCTTGGGTGTCGTAGAGGGGGTGCTCGCGGAAGTACTCCTTGACCAGGTCGACCAGGCGCATGAGCTTGAGCGGGTTCCCCGAGCCCGTGGCCACGTGGTACACGAAGTCGTCGGGGTCGTGGCCCCGGGCGGCCAGGGTGATGATGGCGGCCACCACCATGTCGACGGGGATCACGTCGACCACCCCCTCGGGGATTCCGGGGAACTCCTTGAGCAGGCCCCGGCCATAGGCGAGGAGCACGGGCTCGGCCATGCGGAAGCCCCGGATCCAGCCCGGGGTGGGCTCGGCGTAGGCCGACTCGATGATCGACGGCCGCACGATGGTCACGGGGACATCGCCCTTGACCTCGAGCAGGGCTCTTTCGGCCAGCGACTTTGTGTAGGCGTAGGCGTCGGGCCACCCCAGGGCCTTGGCCCGGGCCCGGCCCGCTTCGACCAGGGAGTCCTCCACCCACTGCTCGCGCAGGCGCTCGGCCTTGGCGCTCACCAGCGACGAGCCGGCCGCACCCACCTCGGTCCGCGCCGCCTTGGTGAGCTTGGCCAGACGCTCGGGGCGGCGGCTCTCGGCCTCGACGTCGGCGCGCGCCCGCACCGCGGCGTCGACCTCGCCGCGCCAGGCCACGTCACTGCTGAACGGGGTCTCCGACAGGGGCGCCTCGGGTGAGCGGCCCCGGCGGCTGCCGGCCACGTAGGCGGTGCCCACGGAGATCAGATGCGCCGTCGACCCCAGTTCCTTCATGGTCTCGACGACGCGGACGGTGCCGACCAGGTTCACGTCGACAGCGGCGTCGATGGGCGAGTCGAAGCTGACCCGGGCGGCGGCGTGGATCACCGTGTGGCACCCGGCGAGAAGGGCTCGACCCTCGTCGTCGAGGCCCAGGCCGTCGGAGGTGACGTCGCCGGCGACCACGTGCACCCGGCGGGCGATCTCGGCGTCGAAACCGTCGCCCAGCTCGCCCCGCAATCGGGCGAAGGCGTCGTTCGAGAAGATCTCCCGGCGGGCTCGCGTGTTCGGCGTCGAACGGCGCCCCGGGCGGACGAGGAGCACCAGTTCGCAGTCGGGCACGCAGCGCAGGAGACGCTCGACCAGCGCCGTGCCGAGGAAGCCGGTCGACCCGGTGACGCCGATACGCGCGCCGGCCAAGCGGTCACGGATCATTCCCCCTACTCTGGCATCACGGCGGGAAGCCACGCGAACGGGAGGTATCAGTGGACCCCGGACCCGCCAGCGACGACCATCGCAAGCCTCGCGACGACCGGGTGCTGGCCCCGACCCGATGGGTGTCGATAGGGATCGTCCCTGTGCTCTGCGCCGCCTTCGTGATCCTGTACCTGTTCCCCGACCGCACCACGCAGCTGTGGGCCTGGACCATCCACCCGACGATGACGGCGATGATGATGGGCGGCGGCTACCTGGCAGGGGCGTGGTTCTTCGCCCGTGCGGCGACGGCCAGCCAGGGCCACAAGGTGCTCGAGGGTCTGCTGGGCACGACGGTGTTCACCAGCCTGCTCCTCGGAGCGACGCTGCTGCACTGGGACACGTTCAACCACGGGCACGTGTCCTTCTGGGCCTGGTTGCTGCTCTACGTCGCCACCCCGCTGCTGCTGCCGTGGCTGTGGTTCAACAATCGCAGGACCGACCCCGCAACGCCCGCCGGTGACGTGGCTGTGCCCGGTGCCGTACGGGCGGTGGTGACCGCCATCGGAACCGCCCAGCTCGTGTTCGCCCTGGTGATGTTCGTCGACCCCGGCCTGGTCATCCCTCACTGGCCGTGGGCGGTGAAGCCGCTCAGCGCCCGCGTCATCGCCGCCTTCATCGCCTTCCCGGCCGTGACGTGGGCCCTGTTCGCCACCGACCGGCGTTGGAGCTCGTTCGAGATCCCCATGGAAACGGCCACCATCGGCCTGGTCCTGGTGCTGGTGGCCACCATCCGGGCGTCGGCCGAGTTCCACGGCGCGGCGCCCGCCTACGGCGCCGTGCTCGTCGTCACCATCGCCTCGTTGGTGGCCCTTCAGGTGGCGATGCGCCGGAGGGTGCCAGGCTAAGACCTGTGCTGGCCACGGGTGACTCTCTCCACGACCTGTTCCGGAGGCTTCGTTTCTCGGCCCTGGCCGCCTCCGGCGCCGAGCTGGTAGTCGGGGTCCTGCTCGTGGTGGTCGGGGCCTTCATCGTCAGCCGCCTCGGGTCCCGGGCGGCACGCCGGTCGGTGGAATCGCTGGTGGCCCGGTCGACGCTCCCGGGTGCGGCGGCGCGGAGCACCGGTCGGGCCCGGACCCTCGCCGGCGTCGCCGCCAGCGTGGTCCGCATCGTGGTCTGGTCGGTGGCCGGGCTGCTGGTGCTCGATCAGCTCGGCATCAACCTCGGTCCCCTGCTGGCGGGGGCCAGCATCGTCGGGGTTGCCTTGGGGTTCGGCGCCCAGAGCCTCGTGCGTGACTTCCTGTCAGGGTTTTTCATCCTGGCCGAGGACCAGTACGGCGTGGGCGACGTGATCACCATCTCCGACACCACGGGCACCGTCGAGGAGGTGAACCTGCGCATCACCCGGATGCGGTCGACGGACGGCACCGTGTGGTTCGTACCCAACGGCGAGATCCGAAAGGTCGGCAACTCGGACAAGGAGTGGTCGCGGGCGATCGTCGACATCCTCGTGCCGGTGGGGGCCGACGTGGCTGCGGCCTGCGCGGCCATCGGCCGGGAGCTCGACGACCTGGGCGCCGACGCCGAGTGGTCGGAGTCGGTGCTCGAGCCCCCGGAGGTGCTCGGGGTGGAGGCCATGGGCCCCGACGGCACCACCGTGCGGGTGGCGGCCAAGACCGATCCCGGGGCCCGTGCGCGCGTCGCCCGGGAGCTGCGGGCCCGGATCCTCAGCCGGCTGCGCACCGACGGGGTCGTCCCCTTGCAGGAGCCGACCAAGAGCTGATCTCCGGGAACGTCGCCCTCGGGATCAGCTCTTGGTCTTGGCCAGGATCTCCTCGTAGAACTCGACGTGCTCGCCGATCATGCGCTCCCGGGAGAAGTACCCCTCGACCGCAGCCCGGCACGCAGACCGGTCGATGTCGCCGATGTGCTCGACCTTCTCGACCATCTCGGCCTCGTCGCGGCAGAGGTAGCCGGTCTCGCCGTCGGCCACGACCTCGGCAGCGGCTCCCTCGTTGAAGGCCAGGACGGGGGTCCCGCAGGCCATCGACTCGATCATCACCAAGCCGAAGGGCTCGTTCCAGCGGATAGGAAACAGGGTGGCGCGGGCGCCGCCCAGGAGGTCGACCTTCTCGGACTGGTCGACCTCACCCATGTACTCCACGTCGTCGCCCAGGAGCGGGGCGATCTCGGCGTCGAAGAATCGGTGCTCCCACGGCTCACGGCACTTGCCGGCCAGCTTGATGGGCAGACCGGCCATACGGGCCACGGCGATGGCCCGGTGCGGGCCCTTGTCGGCCCCCATGCGCCCGAGGAACAGGCAGTAGTCGCCACCGTCGCCCACGGCGAAGGAGCCGGCGTCGACACCGTGGTGGATCACCCTGGCGATCGGCACCTGGGGCGCGGCCCGGCCCTGGGCCTCGGAGATCCCGATGAGGGGCACGCGGTGGGCCACCCGCCCGTAGAGGTCGATGAGCTCCTCGTTGAACGGTCCGTGGACGGTGGTGACCACGGGCAGGTCGGTGTAGCCCTCGGCGTAGACCGGGCCGAGCACGGTGTGGTCGTGGACGATGTCGATCTCGGACTCGGCGATGGTGTCGTAGGCGGCCATGACGTGGCGCAGCTCTGGGACGGTGAAGCCCATCCGGTTGCCCTCGGCCTCCTCCAGGAGCCAGCGCAGCGGCACCGGGCAGGTCGAGTCACCGGTGGCGTAGAGCAGGATCTCGTGGCCGGCCTCCTGCAGGCCACGGGCCAGGCCGTCGACCGCCTGCTCGATCCCGCCGTAGCGATCCGGTGGGATCGGGCCCCACGGAGGGGCGACAATGGCGATTCGCATGGCCGGGATTGAACCACGCCGGTCGCCTTGATGCGCCCCCCTGGGTCTGGTAGTGCCCCGGATCAACCGTTCACGGTGTCGTAACCTGGTCGCATGAACGCGCCCGCCGGACCCTGGACACTGTGCGGGGAGTGCCTGGTCGGGGTGGTCCGACCCGGATCGTCGTCCTCACTGCCCACCGGGCTACATGCCGTCCCGGGTCCGCGAATGATCGTCGGCGCCCGCTACGACCAGTCGCCGGTCGGGCCGTACCTGGAGCTCGCCGTGTGCGAACCGGCTCGCCTCGGCGGGCGGATCGGCATGTGCGTCACCACCATGGTGGTCAACAGTGTCGAGGCTCGGCGCGGTGGCCGGGCCAATTGGGGGATGCCCAAGGTGCTGGGCACCCTCGATTGGTCGACCGATGGCGACGTTCGGATCCTGCGCTGGGCCGAGCGGGATCTCACGTTGCGGGCCACGCCGATCGGCCCCCCCCTGCCTGCCCTCGTGCCCTTTCGCACCATTCAGGGCGGCTCCGGCGGGCCGGCTGCCGCGACCGTCCGTCTCCGGGGCCGGGCCCGGGTGGCCCGGGTGGTAGCGGAGGTGGATGCCGACGACCCACTGGCCTGGACAGCCGGCACCCACCTCGGGACCATCGTGTCCAGCGCCCGCCTGGTCATGGGTGAGGCGTGCCCGCCGCCGACACCTCGTGCCCCTCGCAACCTCACCCGGCCGGCGGCCGAGCCTGCACTAGCGTGGGCGCCCAACCGGGGCGATTAGCTCAGCGGAAGAGCGCTGCCTTCACACGGCAGAGGTCGCGTGTTCGATCCACGCATCGCCCACCCATCGTGACCTGCGGGTTTGTCCCTCAGCCAGGTAGTCCGGCCAGTGCCTTGGCCAGAGTGAGGCCAGAATCAATATGGGTTGATGCCCTACCGGGACCCGCCCGCTCCGGTGGGCGTTGGTTACAGTCTGTGCTGTGGGTATGCCGGTCGGCCCGTGGCTCGCGGGTGGTGTGCTCGCGTCGAGTTTGGTTGCATGCTCATCTTCTTCGGGTTCGTCGAAGGCGGGCTCTGGGTGCGCTGGTGCGATGCAGGCGGCTGCCCGCTACGAAGGCGGCTCGGACCAGAGCCAGATGGACTTCGAAGCTGCCAGGACGAAGCTTTAGGTCGACGACGAACTCTTGGCCAATTCGGGCGGCGCGTAGAATCGCTCGGCTGCTCGCTTCGCTGGGTACCGCTTCTCAGAGATACGGCGCGGCTGCGGCGGAGTCGTACAGCGCCGAGACCTTGGCTCCGTCGAACTCACGAACTGCCTTGCGGACTTCCGGCTCAAGGAGATCCAGCGCCCGTAGTGAGCCATCCGATCCCTTGGCGATCGAGACCACCCGGATGAACCGGTCGCCGTGGGTCTCGACGAAGTCGGCCAGTGCGCGGAGCTTCCCTTTGGCATCCGCAAGGTGGTCGCCATGGGGGTCGACAATCGACACCGCCAGGGTCCCGTCGTCCAGACGGGACACGACGAGGAAGTCGACCTGGAGGCTCGTCCAGTCGCCAGCGTCGTCGCGGTAGGCGATCCGCAGGGCGTTTGGCATCGCCCGCGACGGGTTCCGGTACCAGGCCACGAACGAGAGGCGGTCAATCTCCCGCGTGACGACCTCGGTCTCCCAGTCGTTGAAGTCGGCAGGGAACTTGCCCTCAGCGTTGGAGTAGATGTGGCCCTTGAAAGTGGGGAGGTCACCCCCGGGGCCGTTCTTCGTAGCTGCCTTCTCGTTGGCCCTCAGTTCGATCCTCACGGCTTCGGGGGCGGCAGTCTGCTCCTGGACCTTCCGAAAGGCGTCTCTTGTGGCTCCGGTGGTGTTCTTGATCTCTACGGCGAACTTCGCAAGCTGCTCTTGGACGAATGATGTTGCCGCTGCCTCCACACTGGTGACCACACCGTCGACGCGGAGCAGGGCAGCGACCTCCACACGGATGTCGAGGCGGCTCTCGCTCGGATCGGCCCTGGTGGCGCGGTAGGCGTAGTAGCCCTTGCCGACACCTTCCCGCACTGAGTTGATGATCCTGCGGGTGTCTCGGTCAATGTCCTTGGCGTGGGTTTCGATGAGCCGGGTGGCGGAGCCGCCGCTCTGCCCAGTCGAAGTGACGGCTTCCCGCCGCACGATCGCCGTGCGCAGGTCCCTCGCACCGTCCGCGACAGCCTGGGCGTGCTCGGCAGCGAGCCCGTCGAGGCGGGAGTCGAGGAGCCTGGTGAGGCGGGCATCTGCGTCAGCCAAGAGGGCGACGCCCGATCCGTCGTCGGCCAACAGTCGGACGAGGTTCTTCGCTCGCCGAAGCGGACTGGCCGAGGCGTCGGGCGTGGGGATGCTCGGCAAGGTCTCGATGAGTTCGAACACTTCGGGGTCGATCTTGGGGTTCCGGTCGAACACCGCGGGAGCGCGCACGACCTGGGGCCCGACCTTGCGCTCGCCGTTGTCGGGGCCCTTGCCCTCCAGCTCGATCTTGATGGCGGCGAGCTTCTTGGAGTCGAACAGGGGCAGGTAGCACGAGACCGAGTTCAGCGCGTCGTCAGTGGCGATGCGGTGGGCGAGCGGTTGGCGCACCATTCGGCCGATGACCTGGGCGATGTGGGTGGCGTCGCTGGCCGGGCGCTCCGAGTAAAGAACCTCGGCTCGGGGACAATCCCAGCCTGTCGAGATCGCCTCTTTCGCCAGGACGACTCGGATGTCACTGTCGGTCTGGATCGACTCTGCGTGGACCCAGTTGATTGTCCGGGAACCGAGCACGATGGGTTCGTGCTCCCCGAATACGTGGGCGATGGCGTCGGGCGCAAGATCGGGCCACTCGGACTCGATGACGGCGACCATCTCGCCGAGCTTCGCTTCGTTGGCCTTGTCGGGCACCTGTACCACCAGGGCGGGCAGCACCTCCGGTTCACCTTCCGCAAGCGAGTAGGCGACCCACCGCGTCTCGAACGACCTGATCGCCCTCACCGCGTCGCGTAGCAGCGTGGTGGAAAATGTCCCCTCTTCGTCCGGCTGCTCAAGGCCGATCTCATCTTTGACGAGCCCCGAGGCGCGCACCTTGTCGATGTCGACGACGACGTGGGGGTAGCCGGTCCGATCCGGCGTCTCGCCCATCGCCTTGGTGAACCGGTCGATGGTCGCCGAGATCCCCCACACGGCTGGCACGGGCGGGTTCGAGCCGGTCTCGCCGTGGATGAGCCGCTGGACAATCGTCTTGCGATCTGCGGCTCGCTTGATTCCTCGGTGCGCCTCGTCGAGGATCATGTACAGAGTCGACTTTTCGCTCCGGATCGTGTTGGAGAGCACGTCCCAGAACGACACCTGGCGGAGGTTGGTCCCGGACTGGACAAGTCGGCTCGCCTTCGACAGCTTCTGTATGTTGAGGAAGTACACGCGGTTGGGGGCCAGTTCGGTGTTGAGATAGCCGTCGTCGATCTCAACCAGCGTCTTCGAGGCCAGAAGGTCGGAGGCATCGAGCATCCGGTTGCGGGTCTGGCGGTTCAGTGCCGGGTCGTCGGTGATCCAGAGGAAGGTGGCCATGGGGTCTGCGTCGAACCCGAGATCGGCCGCCCCGAACAGCACCGCCTCGATGGCAGCGGTGGCAATCACGGTCTTACCCGCGCCCGTGATCGCCGAGAGCGCGAAGGACGACCGGTCACCATTGGCCCAGTCCGCACGAGCCCGGCGGAGGCGGTTCAGCACGTCGATTGCAGCGGTGCGCTGGTAGTCCACCAACTCGTAGCGCATCAGGCGTAGTCCCCGTTGATCCGGAACGTCGTGAGGTAGTTCTCATAGAGGCGCACCACGTCGAGGCGGCTCGGCAACTCGGACGCGATACCAGCGAACGTCGCCTGCGAATCGGTGACGACGAAGGCGGTCGTCGCAGTCGCTGGCAGCTTCTCGACGAAGCCCCGCCACCTGTCCGCATTGAACAGGATGCCGTACTGCTCGGTCCACGCGTAGGGCTTGCGACGACCAGCCGAGTCCAGGCACTCGTCGAGCACTGGCCCCCCCGCTCCTGCGCGCATCCACAGGAGCGGGGCGATCCCAGCGAAGGCCAGGTCCAGCTCGATGTCGTCCGGGTCCAGGTACGTCAGCTCCACGAACTCGACGTTCTCCTCGAAGCCCTCCGCCATCGGGAACTCGTCGGTGAACTTGTAGTCGCCCTTCACCGGCTCGCCTTCGGGCGTCACCCCCGTCATGGCTGCGGTGACCCGGGGCCGGGTGATGTGCTCGAAGATGCCGAGCGCCTCCCACTCCGGGTCTCCAGGGCGTAGCCCCTGACTCCTGAACGCGGTCGCTTCGTTGGCCGATACCTCGTTGTTGGTGACGGAGATCGATTGCCGCTGTCCGCCGTCCTGCTTGTTGAGGCGCATCACGGCATGGGCGGTCGTTCCGGACCCTGCAAAGAAGTCGACGATGACCGCCTCGGGGTTGTCCTTGACGAAGAACCGAAGGGCATCCTCGACGGCGTACAGCGACTTCGGGAACGGGAATCGCCCGGCAGGCAAGAGTCCCGAGAGTAGCGAGCTGCCGTATTCGCTAGCGCTGTGGGACGGTTGATGCCACGCTGTGGAAGGCATCGTTCGAGTTCTGTCACCCACGGCGGCGACGACCACCGATCCATCGTCTGCATGTCCCGTAACAACGAGGTCGCCCGTCCGCAGGTCTGCGATTTGACCGGACTGCAGGTGCTGAAAGCCGCAGCGCTCAACTCCCGGCGTAAATCCGCCCCGCTTGACATAGCCAAGGGCCAAGGCCTCCCGGAGACTCTGAGGGTCTCTGCCCCAAGTCGCCTCAGATCCGTTCTGCGATAGTGGCCAAACCGCAGTTGTCCCCTCAGGAGCGACTACGTCTCCACGACGAGCAGCGATTGGCAGTGAGTCTCCCACTGAATGCACCCGGCAGGTCTTGTGAGGTTGTCCCGGACCTTGTTGAAATGAGGTGGTGGTCCCCCGCCTGAGACCTGCCGGCTGGTAGGTACTGGGCGTTCGCCAAGAACACCAACAGAAGGGGACCACCACCGTGGACAAGACCGTACCCAACCTGTGCGTCGTCGATGACGATGAGGCGCCCAAGATGCCAGCCGAGCTACGAGTTGCCCTGGCCGACGTTGCTGACCTGGCCCGTGAGGGCCTGCTGGCCATGAGCGTGGGCGTCGGCCTGGCGGTCATGGTCGAGATGATGGAGTCCGAGGTCACCGCCAAGGTCGGCCCCAAGAACGCCAGGGTCCC
>JBPCNP010000183.1:0-32927 GCA_051001215.1 Acidimicrobiales bacterium | reverse complement strand
ACAACCAGGTCTTCACCATGCACGGCACGATCATGATGTACCTGTTCGCCACGCCCTTCGGCTTCGGGCTGGCCAACTACTTCGTGCCCCTCCACATCGGCGCCCCCGACATGGCGTTCCCCCGCCTGAACGCCTTGTCCTACTGGCTGTTCCTGGGGGGCGGCATCATCGTGGTCTCCGGCTTTTTGACCTCCGGTGGCGCCGCCTCGTTCGGATGGGTGTCCTACGCTCCCCTCGCCGAAGCCGTGCACACACCGGGGGCGGGCGCCGACCTGTGGATCGTCGGCCTCGCCCTCACCGGCCTGGCCACGATCGCCACTGCCGTCAACATCGTCACGACCGTGTTCTGCCTGCGCGCGCCGGGCATGACCATGTTCCGGATGCCCATCTTCACCTGGAACATGCTCGTCACGTCGGTGCTGGCGCTCATGGCCTTCCCCGTGCTCACCGCTGCCCTGGCCCTGCTGTTCTGCGACCGCCACTTCGGCATGCGCATCTTCGACGTCAATCGCGGCGGGGTCCCCATCCTGTGGCAGCACCTCTTCTGGTTCTTCGGCCATCCCGAGGTGTACATCATCGCGCTGCCGTACTTCGGGGTGGTGACCCAGGTCTTACCGGTGTTCTCGCGCCGCCCCATCTTCGGGTACACGGGCATTGTGTTCGCCACCCTGGCCATCGCAGGCCTGTCCGTCGGGGTGTGGGCCCACCATATGTTCACCACCGGCGCGGTGCTTTTGCCCTACTTCTCAGCCATGTCGTTCCTCATCGCCGTGCCCACGGGGGTCAAGTTCTTCAACTGGATCGGCACCATGTGGGGAGGCAAGATCTCGTTCCCCACACCCATGCTGTTCTCACTCGGGTTCATGGTGGTCTTCCTTCTCGGCGGCCTCTCCGGGGTGCTGCTGGCCTCCCCGCCCATCGACTTCCAGGTCCACGACACCTACTTCGTCGTCGCCCACATGCACTACGTCATGTTCGGCAGCGCCGTCTTCGCCGGGTTCTCGGCCGCCTACTTCTGGTACCCGAAGATGACCGGGAGGATGCTCCGGGAGGGGTGGGGGAAACTGCACTTCTGGGTGCTGTTCATCGGCTTCAACCTCACGTTCTTCCCCCAGCACATCCTCGGCGAGCGGGGCATGCCCCGGCGTGTCCAGACCTACGGCGCCGGCGAGCACCTGACGTTCCTGAACCTGCTCTCGACCGTCGGCTCGTTCCTGATCGGCATCTCCACGCTGTTCTTCATCGTGAACATGTGGGTCTCGTGGCGCAAGCCCGTGGTCGCAGGTGACGACCCGTGGGGCGGCCACACCCTCGAGTGGTGGACGTCGTCACCGCCGGTCACCCACAACTTCACGTCGCTGCCCCCGATCCGCTCCGACCGCCCGGTGTGGGACGTGCGCCATGGTGCCCCGGACAAGGGCCAGCGGGACGAGGTCGAGGAGGTGCGCAGCCCGTGAAGATCGAGGGCTCCATCTTCGCCGGCGTCGCTGCCTTCTTCGCGGTGATCGGCGGGCTGTACTGGTTCTCGAGCTACGAGGACGCAGGCAGCGTGCTATTGGCAACCACCGTCGGCCTGGGTGCCATCCCCGGCGCCTGGCTGATCTGGATCTCCCGGCGCCACCCGCCCCGTCCGGAGGACCGCGACGACGCCACCATCGCAGAAGGGGCCGGGCGAATCGGCTCGTTCCCGGAGTCGAGCGTCTGGCCGCTGGCTTTCGCCGGCGGCGCCTCGCTCGGGGCTCTCGGGCTGGTCTTCGGGATCTGGCTGGGCCTGCCCGGCCTGCTGGTCATGGCGATCTCGATGATCGGCGCCGTCCAGGAGGGCCGTCGCGGGCAAGAGCCCGAGTACCCGTCGGGCGAACCCAAAGGCCCCTGAGAGCCTGTGGAGGAAGGAACATCGTTGTTGCTTGTCGGCGAATCGCTGCTCATCGCTGTAGAATGCATGTATGACCTCCGTGACGATTCGCAACGTCCCTGAAGACACCCGGGACGAGCTCGCGTCCCGAGCGGCCAGCACCGGGCGCTCCCTTCAGGAGTACCTGCGGATGGAGCTGATCCAGCTGGCCCGCCGTCCCGACCCGAACGTCTTGGCGGAGCAGATCCGAGAACGGAAACGTCGCACGGACAGCCACCTGTCCGGCGATCAGATTCTCCAGCACCGAGACGCCGGCCGTCGGTGACGCTTGCCGTCGACGCTTCCACGGTGGTGGCTGCACTCGTCGACGGCGGCCCGGAGGGGAGTTGGGCCGACGAGGTACTGGCATCGGACACCCTCGCCGCGCCGCACCTGCTGCACGTCGAGGTGGCCAGTGTTCTTCGCCGTGCCGTCAACGCCGGGCACTTGTCTGGCGATACGGCATCACTCGCCCACTCCGACCTCCTGCGCATCCGAGTCGACCTGTTGCCCTACGCACCGTTCGCCGATCGGGTGTGGCAACTGCGAGACAACGTGAGCCCCTACGACGCCTGGTACGTCGCTGTCGCCGAGTTGATCGACGCGCCGCTCGCCACCCTCGACCGCCGCCTCACCCGATGTTCAGTCGTCCGGTGCCGCTTCATCGTTCCACCCGCCTGACGTCGCCCACCGGCCCGAGGCGGCTGAGGGCGCACCACCAACTCGGTGCCCTGCACTGCGAGGTCGGCCATCGCCCACTACCGACCGCCATGTGCGGAAGACGGGGCTAGCCGACTGTGGACGGCACCTGAGTACCGGCGGCGGCGAGGGCGGCGCCCACGATGCCCGCCTCGTTGAGGAGCTGGGCCGGCACGACCTCGGCCGTGGTCTCGAAATACTCGAAGTAGCGGTCCGACTTCTTGCTCACCCCGCCGCCGATGATGAACAGGTCGGGGGAGAACAGCGTCTCGACGTGGCTGAGGTAGGCACCGACCCTCTTTCCCCACTTCTTCCACGACAGCTCCTTGCGCTCCCGCACGGAGTCCGCCGCGTACTGCTCGGCGTCCCGCTTGTGGAACTGGAGGTGGCCGAGCTCGGTGTTGGGGACGAGCGTGCCGTCGATGAACAGCGCCGAGCCGATTCCCGTGCCGAGCGTGATGACGATGACCACCCCGCTTCGTCCTGCCCCCGCCCCGAAGCGCACCTCGGCCAGACCGGCGGCGTCGGCGTCGTTGAGCACCACGAAGCTACGACCGCTGGCTGCACCCAGGCGGGCGGCCACGTCCTCGCCGATCCAGGAGTGGTCGACATTGGCAGCCGTGCGGGCCACGCCCCCCTGGATGACGGCAGGGAACGTGGCCCCCACCACCCCCGTCGTGTCGAACTTGGACACCACCTCGGCCACCACCGCGGCGACGGCGTCGGGGGTGGCGGGCTGAGGTGTGGGGATCCGCACCCGGTCGGCCGTCAGGGTCCCCCGCCCGATGTCGGCGGGCGCGCCTTTGATGCCCGTTCCTCCGATGTCGATACCTACGAGATCCACGCGCGCACCCTTTCGCTGGACGCCGAGCCTACGTCCGCCCCGACGGCGGGATCCAAAGCTCGCAGCGGACCGTCCGGCTACACTCCACTGCGGCTCCAACTGGCCTGCGGGAGGGGTGACGGTCCATGGCCACCAAGGAACAGGCCGATGCTCTCGTGTTGTTCGGCGCCACGGGCGATCTCGCCCACAAGAAGATCTTCGACGCCCTCTACGGCAATGCCAGGCGCGGGCACCTGAAGGTGCCGGTGATCGGGGTCGCGGCCGACGACTGGTCGGTCGACCGGCTCCGTGACCGAGCCCGCGAAGGCATCAACACCTTCGGCGGTGGGGTGCACGACGAGAAGGCTTTCGCCACGCTGGCCGGTGCCCTGTCGTACATCGGCGGCGACTACCGCGACGCGACCACGTTCAGGCGCCTGGCCCAGGCGCTTCACGACGCCGGGGCGAAACGACCGGCGTTCTACCTCGCCATCCCCCCCAGCATGTTCGAGATGGTTGTCGAGGCCCTCCAGGCCGCAGGCATCGCCGACGGCTCCCGCGTGATCATCGAGAAGCCCTTCGGCATCGACCTGGCCTCGGCCCGAGAGCTGAACCGGGTGCTCCACGCGGCGTTCCCCGAGTCGTCGATCTACCGCATCGACCACTACCTGGGCAAGGAACCGATCCAGAACCTGTTGTACTTCCGGTTCGCCAACTCGTTCCTCGAACCCATCTGGAACCGGAACTACGTCGACTCCATCGAGGTCACCATGGCCGAGAGCTTCGGCGTCGAGGGCCGGGGCCGGTTCTACGAGGAGGTCGGCACCCTGCGCGACGTCGTGCAGAACCACCTCCTGCAGACGGTGAGCCTCCTGGCCATGGAGGCCCCGAACGGCCCCGGCGCCGAATCGCTGCGGAACGAGAAGGCCAAGGTCCTCGGGGCCATGAAGCCCATGTGCTCCGCCGACTTCGTGCGGGGCCAGTTCGAGGGGTACCGCCAGGAGGACGGCGTGGCACCCGACTCCGACGTCGAGACGTTCGCGGCGGTGAAGCTGCACATCGACTCATGGCGCTGGGCGGGTGTGCCGTTCTTCATCCGGGCCGGCAAGAACTTGCCCGTCACGGCCACCGAGGTGCGGGCCGAGCTGAAGCCCCCGCCTCAGAACGTGTTCGGCGACCAGGCCCTGGCCAGTTCGAACTACCTGCGGTTCCGCCTCGGCCCCGACGTGGTGTCGCTCGCCCTCGGCATCCGGGTCAAGCACCCGGGCGAGACCTTCTCGGGAGAGTCCGAGGAGCTCTATGTCATGGAGAAGACCACCGAGGACATGACGGCCTACGAGCGCCTGATCGGCGATGCCCTCGCCGGCGAAGCGCTGCTCTTCGCCCGCGAGGACGAGGTCGAAGCGGCTTGGGAGGTGGTCGACCCGGTGCTGCGTGACCACGCGCCGGCCATCGCCTACTCGCCCGGCACCTGGGGGCCGCCCGAGGCCGACGACCTCATGCCCGAAGGTCGCTCCTGGCACGAGCCAGCTCCCTAGCCGAAGTTCGACGACCTGTGACAGGCTCGGTCGGGTGGAGCTGCTGATCGCCCGTAACCCCGACCCGGACAGCACACTGCCGTACCTGTTGCGATTGCCAATCGGCGACGGCCTGGTGTTCCGCACCAAGGGCACCTGGCCGCGAACCGCCGCTCTGTACTGCCACCCCGTGCCCGGCGCCGAATGGCCAGTCCAGCCCGAGATCGTCGAGCGGGTGACGCTGCGGGCCTGCGCCCGGCGGGGCGCGGCCATCGACGTGGTCGCCGACCGCGGGCGCGAGCAGCGCTCCCAGATCGTGTTCACCAACGCCCGCGGTCGCCAGATGGTGTTCTGGCAATCGCCGCGCACGCGCAAGCAGGCCCGCCCCGACGTGCGGCTTCCCACGGCGCGAGCAGCGGGGATCGCCGAGCTGGAGATCGTGGTCGACGCCCACGAGCGCTACCCGTACTCCTTCGGTGGCCAGCAGGTCCGCACCGTGCGCCGCGGCCTTCGCTGCGGTGACTACGCCATCAGCATCGGTGGACAGCTGGTCGCCTCGGTCGAACGCAAGTCCATGGCCGATCTGGTGTCCAGCCTCATCAGCGGCCGACTGCGATATGCCCTGGGCGAGCTGGCCACCTTGCCCCGGGCCGCGCTCGTCGTCGAAGACCGGTACTCGCGCATCTTCGCCCTCGAACGGGTCAGGCCGGCCCAGGTGGCCGACGGCCTGGCCGAGCTGCAGGTGCGCTGGCCCACGATCCCGATCGTGTTCTGCGAGACCCGCAAGCTGGCCGAGGAGTGGACGTACCGCTACCTGGCCGCGGCCCACACCTGGGCCACCGATGAGACCGGCGCACTCGCCCGGGTCGGTAGCGACGACGATGGTCTCGCCGGCGCCCCGCCCGCGCCCGTCCCGTCGACCGCCGAGATACGCACCTGGGCCCGCGGCGCCGGGCTCGTCGTCCCCGACCGCGGTCGGCTCCGCCCCGAGCTCCACCAGGCCTGGCGGGACGCCCATCAATCGACGCCCTGAACGTGGGTAGCAGAGAGCACTCCTATGCACCACCATGGTACCGTGACGGTATGGCGATGACACTACGGATGCCGCCAGAACTCGACTCCGAGCTTCGGGCTGTTGCCGAGGAAGACCGGCGCAGCACTCATCAGACCGTGCTCCTCGCCATCGAGACCTACCTGGCGTTGCGCGAAACCGCCCAGGTCAAAGCCGATCCCGATGCGCTTCGGGCGCTGGCTGAGGCGCGCGATGCCGTCCGGGCTGGAGACGTGGTGTACGGCACCGAAGCCGTGCAGGAACTGCTGGGCAGCCGTCGTGTCCCATGAGCGCCCGCTACGAGCTGGGGACAGCACCCCCCGCCCGTAGGGCTCTGGCCGAACGGCTGCCGGCTGAGGTCGCAACCGCAGCCGTGGAACTCGTCACCGGCCCACTGCTGGAGAACCCGCAGCGAACCGGCAAGGCTCTCGGGGACGAACTGACGGGCATCTACAGTGCCCGTCTGGGAAGGGAATGGCGGGTGCTCTACGAGATCGACGACCTCAAGCGAGTGGTGATCGTGCTCGACATCCGGCATCGCTCGACGGTGTACCGACCACGCTGAGCGGGAGAAGGCCAGAGAGTCAGGACGACTTCTCGTCGTGGCCCCCGAACTCGTTGCGCATGGCCGACAGGAGCTTGTCGGCGAACTCCCCTTCATTGCGGGAGCTGAAGCGTTCGTAGAGCGCGGTGGTGATCACGTGGGCGGGCACGCCCTCGTCGACGGCGGCGGCGACCGTCCAGCGTCCCTCGCCGGAGTCGGACACCCGGCCGCTGAACTTCTCGAGCGCCGGTGACTGGTGCAGGGCGTGGGCCGTGAGGTCGAGCAGCCACGACGCCACGACGCTGCCCCGCCGCCAGACCTCGGCCACCTCGGCCACGTCCAAGTCGTACTGGTAGTACTCGGGGTGGTCGAGGGGGGCCGTCTCGGCATCTGCGGTGCGGGCCTGCTTGCCGGCGTTGGCCTTGTGCAGAATGGCCAGGCCCTCGCCGTAGGCGGCCATGATCCCGTACTCGACTCCGTTGTGGACCATCTTCACGAAGTGCCCGGCCCCGTTGGGCCCGCAGTGCAGGTAACCCTTCTCGGCCGGCGACGGGTCGCCGCTGCGCCCATCGGTGCGCGGGGCGGCGTCGACGCCCGGGGCGATGGTGGCGAAGATCGGTTCCAGCCGGGCGAAGATGCCGTCTTCGGCTCCGATCATCAGACAGAAGCCCCGCTCCAGGCCGAACACGCCACCACTGGTGCCCACGTCGACGTAGTGGATGTCCTTGCCGGCCAGCTCGGCGGCCCGGGCCAGGTCGTCGCGGTAATAGGAGTTGCCTCCGTCGATGATGGTGTCGTCGGCCTCGAAGTGTCCGGCCAGCTCCATCACCGTGTCGCCGGTGTATGCGGCCGGCACCATCACCCAGGCCGCCCGGGGCTTGGTCAGCTTGGACGCGAAGTCCTCCAGCGACGACGCCCCCGTGGCCCCGTCGGCCTCCAGGGCCTTGACCGAATCGGCGTTGACGTCGTAGACGACACACTCGTGGCCGTCACGCATGAGGCGACGCACGAGGCCGGCGCCCATGCGCCCGAGTCCGATCATTCCGAGCTGCATGTGGGCCCTCCCAGGCTCGAGACGGTGTTTGGGTGTTACGGGGTCAACCGATGCTGACCAGGTCCGACGACTTCGACCCGATGCGTTCGATCAGCGTCTCCCACGACTTCACGAACGAACCAGCCCCGTCGGACTGGAGCTTGGCGGCCAACTCGTCGAGATCGATCCCGTCGGCGGTGAAGCGGGCCAGGACGTCCTCGGCGTCGCCACCGTCGGTCGGTAGCACCATGCCCACCGAGCCGTGGGCGCCGAAGGCGATGAGGGTGCCCTCGGGCATGGTGTTGACCGTCTGGGGCGCGGCCAGGGCCGACACGTAGAAGGTGTCGGGCAGGGCCGGGTCCTTGGTGCCGGTGCTGGCCCAGAGCAAGCGCTGGGGGTTGGCGCCGGCCGCGGCCAGACGCGCCCACCGCTCGGACGCGAGCAGGGCCTGGTAGGCGGCATAGGTACGACGGGCCATGGCCACGCCGAGCTGGCCCCGCAGGTCGTCGGTGACCCGGCCGCTGACGGCGCCGTCCCAGCGCGACACGAACACCGAGGCCACCGAACCGACCTTCAGGCCGAGGCCCGCCTCCAGGCGGCGCTCGAGGCCGCGGAGGTAGGCCTCGGCCGCGGCCAGGTAGTGCTCACGGGAGAACAGCAGGGTGACGTTGATGGGGACGCCGGCAAAGATGAGCTCCTCGATGGCGGGAATGCCCTCGGGAGTGCCCGGGACCTTGATGAACAGGTTGGGCGTGTCGGCTCGGGCGTGCAACGACTTGGCCATGGCGACGGTGGTCGCGGTGTCGTGGGCCAGCTTGGGTGACACCTCGAGTGACACCCAGCCGTCGACACCCTCGGTGGCGTCCCAGATGGGCCGGAACAGGCTGGCTGCCTTGGTGAGGTCCTCGATGGCCAGCTCGAAGAAGAGCGGCTCCGGTTCGGTGCCCGCGGCCAGCAGTTCGCGGATCTGCTCGTCGTAGTCAGCGCTGCCGGTGATGGCCTTCTCGAAGATGGTGGGGTTCGACGTCAGCCCGGTGACGGCCAAGCCGCCGATGTAGCGGGCCAGGGTGCCGCTGGCCAGCAGGTCGCGCGTGATGTTGTCGAGCCACAGGCTCTGCCCGAGCTCGTTGAGCTGGACGGCGGCGTTCATGGCCCGTTCCCTCTCGAACTGGAGCACCTCACCCAGGCGACGAACATGACGGGCCTCGGTACTGGGGGTGGCGTTCACGAAGGCGGTGACGATCTCAGCCGCGACGGCCGGGCCCATCACCCTGGCTCCGAGGGTGAGCACGTTGACGTGGTCGTGCTCGACCATCTGATGGCCTGTGTAGTGGTCGGCGGCGTAGGCCGCCCGCACACCGGGCAGGCGGTTGGCGGCGATGGTGACGCCGGCCCCGCTGCCACAGACGAGGATGCCACGATCGGCGTCGAGGGCGGCGAGAGCGTCGCCGACGAGCTTGGCCACCACCGGGTAGTCGATGCCTTCGGGAGGAGCCACTTCGGGCCCGTACATGACGGGCTCGTGACCAGCGGCACGAACGGCATCGGCCACTGCCGGTCGCATGGCCAGGCCGGCGTGATCGGCACCGATCGCCACCCTCATGGCTTCACCAGTCGGTGTTCACAGTCACGATTCATGTCGTGGGCGGTCGTGGTCATGACGCATCTCCCCTGGGTAGCGCCACAGGGCGCAGTGAACGGTAGCGGCGGATGAGGGCATTGGTACTGCTGTCGTGTTCGAGCGGTGGTTCGTCGCCCGGCACCCCGCTCAGAGGGCCGCTCGAGCCCGGCCCGTGGGCCTGGAGCTCGGGGATGATGCGCTGAGCCAGCACCTTGCCCAGCTCCACTCCCCACTGGTCGAAGCTGTTGATGTTCCAGATCGTGCCCTGGGTGAACACCTTGTGCTCGTAGAGGGCCACGAGCTGGCCGAGCACGCGAGGGGTGAGGCGCTCGGCCACGATCGAGTTGGTGGGGTGGTTGCCGGCGAAGGTGCGGTGGGGAACCTGGGCGGCGGGTACCCCCTCGGCCGCCACCTCCTCGCTCGTCTTGCCGAAGGCCAGCGCTTCGGTCTGGGCCAGGAAGTTCGCCCACAGCAGATCCTGGTGGTCGCCCACGGGGTTCTCGGCCTTGACGATGCCGATGAAGTCACACGGGATGAGGCGGGTGCCCTGGTGGATGAGCTGGTAGTAGGCGTGCTGGCCGTTGGTGCCCGGTGTCCCCCACACGACGGGCCCGGTGTCGTAGTCGACGCGCTCCCCGCTGAGAGTGGTCGACTTCCCGTCGCTCTCCATGTCGAGCTGCTGCAAATAGGCGGAGAACCGGTCGAGGTACTGGCTGTAGGGAAGGACGGCCTGGGTCTCGGCCCCGAAGAAGTTGATGTACCAGATGCCGATGAGCCCGAGCAGCACGGGGAGGTTCTTGTCGAACGGGGCCGTCCGAAAGTGGGTGTCCATGGCGTGGAAGCCGCCGAGCATCTCGCGGAACCTGTCGATGCCGATGGAGATGACCAACGACAGGCCGATGGCCGAGTCGTAGGAGTACCGGCCGCCCACCCAGTCCCAGAAGCCGAACATGTTGGCCGTGTCGATGCCGAAGGCGGCCACTTTCTCGGCGTTGGTGGACACGGCGACGAAGTGCGAGGCCACCGCGGCGTCTTCGCCGATCGCATCGAGCAGCCACTCGCGGGCGCTGCGGGCATTGGTGAGGGTCTCGAGGGTGCCGAAGGTCTTCGAGCACACGATGAACAAGGTCTCGTGGGGATCGAGGCCGGCGAGCGCCTCGTAGATGTCGGTGCCGTCGACGTTGGACACGAACAGGAACGTGAGGTCGCGCTGGGTGAACGCCTTCAGGGCGTCGTAGGCCATGTGCGGCCCGAGGTCGGAACCGCCGATGCCGATGTTCACGATGTTACGGATGCGCTTACCGGTGTGACCGGTGTGCTCGCCCGAGCGCACCCGCTCGGCGAAGGCCCCCATCTTGTCGAGCACGGCGTGCACGTCGGGCACGACATCGGTTCCGTCGACGTCGATGTGGGCCCCCTCGGGAGCCCGCAGAGCCACGTGCAGCACGGCCCGGTCCTCGGTGACGTTGATCTTGTCGCCACTGAACATGGCCTCGATGCGCTCCCTCAGACCGGCCTTGTCGGCCAGCGCCGCCAGCAGGCCGATGGTCTCAGACGTCAGGCGGTTCTTCGAGTAGTCGAGGAACAACCCGTCGGCTTCGGCCGTGAGCGTCGTGCCCCGTTCACTGTCGGCGTCGAACAGGTCGCGTAGGTGGACCTCGGTCAACGTCTTGAAGTGGGCTTCGAGCGCCTGCCACTCCTCGGTACCCGTGATCTGCGTCCCCGTGATCTGCGTCCCCGTGATCTGCGTCATTGGTGCAGTCACCCCTTTTCGCCGCCGCCGTCTCGGGAGAGCCTAGCTCGCACGGCCCGGCGACGGCCGGCCCACCACCGCGCCGCGGGACGGACGGCGTCACTAGTTTGGGACCGTGCCCGAGCTTCCCGAGATGCAGGCCCTGGCCGAGCGTCTCCACGCCGCCGTGGCCGGGTCGCCCTTCGCCGGCGCCGTGGCCCATCAGTTCTCTGCTCTGAAGACGGTGGTGCCCGCTCCCGACAGCCTCGTCGGTAGCACGCTCCACGCCGTCACCCGCCGGGGCAAGTTCCTGGTCTTCGGGTTTGCACCGCCAGCGGAGGGCGGGGCCCGCTTGCTCGCCCATCTGTCCCAGGGTGGGCGGGTCGACGTGGAGGACCCGCCGAAGCAGACCAAGCCGAGGGGGGCGGTGGTGCGCCTGCGCTTCGAGGAACGGCCGTCGATACTGATCAAGGAGTTCGGCACCGAGCGCAAGGCCGGCTGGTGGGTGCTGGGCCCCGGCGACGACGGGCCTCTGGCCTCGCTCGGACCGGAGCCCTTCTCCGACGAGTTCGCTGCCCTCATCCTCGACGGCGCCGACAAACGGCGGATCCACACCATGCTGCGCGACCAGCGGACGGTGGTGGGCGTCGGCCGGGGCTACGCCGACGACATCCTCCACCTCGCCCGCCTGTCGCCCTACGCGACCGTCGCCGGCCTCAGCCCGGCAGAGCGCCAGGGATTGGTCGACGCCGCCCGGGCGGTGCTCACCGAGGGCCTGGCCGCAGAACGGAAGCGGTCAGGTGGCCTGCCCACCAGGATCGGCGACCACTTCACCACCCATGGCCACTACGGGTCGCCCTGTCCCCGCTGCGGCACGGACCTTCGCCGCGTCTCCTACGACTCCCATGAGGTCACCTACTGCCCGCCCTGCCAGACGGGGGGCAAGATCCTCGCCGACCGTCGGATGTCGCGGCTGGTGCGCTGAAGTCAGAAAACCCCGGCCCCGCCCCTGAGCGGTGACTCCTCGGAACGGTGCTGGCCTCCTTCGAAGACGGCGACCTTCACGCCCCGCTCGGCCAGCGCGGCCAGGAAGGGGCCGGGCTCCACCAGCGATGCCAGGCCGGCAGCACCGGTGCGGGACAGCCGCCCGTCCACCGCCCACTGACAAGCCAGGGCAGCCACCGCCCCCGCGGCGACCGCAGGGCGATCGACGGCGCCCAGCACACGGTCATGTCGCAACGATCCCTGTACTCCCCGGATCTCGACCCGTATGGCTCCCAGCTCACCTTCGGGATGGGGACGCCGCATCATCGGCAGCCGGGCGGTGAGGCGGTCGCGCCGGTTGGCGCCCATGCGGGCAGTCACCCGGTCGACGCCGGGAAAGGCGGGGGCCAGCAGCAGGGCCTCGGGCAGGGCCGCCCGGTAGCAGTCGATGGCCCGAACGGGCTCGGGGAACCAGCACAGCTCCCGACCCGATCCGCCGCTGCGACACTCCCACTCGCCGGCCCGCCAGTCGAACGCCGAACCGGCGAGTGCCCTGTGGTGCTGTCGGGCACACGACGGGCCGCCTGTGCCCACCTTGGCCACGTGGATCTCGCTGACCTGCTCGAACCCGCGCGCCCCGAGCGCGACAAGTACACACGACAGCCCGGGTGAGAAGCCGGCGCCCACGGCCACGTGCACGCCGGCGGCACGGGCGGCGGCGTCCAGGTCGCACAGCGAGCGGACCTCGGCCACGACATCGGTGGTGGCCACCACGTGAGCGCCGCGGTCGACCGCGCCCTCGGCGAGGCCACGGTGGTTCCCCGGGGCGGTCAGAAGCAGGACATCACCGGCAGCGAGGACCGGCGCCGTCGAAGCCACTCGGGCCGGCTCCCCAAGCGACGTGGCCACGGCCTCGGCCCGCTCCCGTTCGACGTCGACGATGACGAGCTCGTCGGGCGGCCCGACACCCCGCTCAGAGGGCCGCTCGGGCCCGACACCCCGCTCAGAGGGCCGCTCGGGCCCGACACCCCGCTCAGGGGGCCGCTCGGGCCCGACACCCCGCTCAGGGGGCCGCTCGGGCCCGGGCGACAGGAGCTGGCGCCCGGCTCGGGCGCCACAGGCCCCGGCGCCGATCATGACGATGCGCATCTCAGGCCGTCCCGCCGGTTGGGCCGATGCCCGAAGAGCCCATCAGCGAAGGTCGGGGCCGGTCAGCTCCCGCCATCCGCCCCCCTCGGGAGGGACGTCGCCCTCGTGGCCCCGGAGCTTGATGGCGACGGTGGCCAGGCTGGCAAGGGCGAGGGCGGCGGCGGCACGGCGGAGGGTCTTCACGTGGGGCTAGCTGGAATCGAACCAGCGACCTCACCCTTATCAGGGGTGCGCTCTAACCGACTGAGCTATAGCCCCGGGGTTCGGGCTCTCAGTCTACGGGCCGCCCAACCGAGGCCGCGCACCGCGCCGCCGATTCCACCCAACTCATCGGCCACTCAGCACAGGCGCTGGCGACCTGGCTGGTCAAGATGACGAGTCCCGCCGGGACCCCGTTCAGGTCGCGTAAGCAACTCCGAAGCGCCGATCGAACGAATCCGGGGCTTCGACGGCCGCCTGCTGCGCCAGCCTGTTCATCGTCACGGTGAACCGATCGATGAACCCGACCTGTCCGACGAGAATCGGCCAAGTAGGCCGCCAATGATCGACGAAGCCGACCTCGGTTTGCCACTCGATGAATTCCTCATCAGCCGCACCAGGAGGATGCAGTCTCAAACTTAGGTCGATGAAGCGGACCTCGACGGTCCGACCGCCGATCCCGAGATCGAACCGACGATGACCCTTCTCCGGATCGACCCCAACAGCGTTGGCCAGCCAGGGAGCAGCAAGGACGTGTTCGCAGCCAGAATCGATCAACGCCAGAGAGGTGGGACTGACATCTTCACCGACGAGGGTGATCGGGACAATTGGTCGGAGCACGACGTTCCCGCGCCGCGGGCCGTCTTCCTGGTAGGGATACACCCACGGGAACGGGGGTGGCACAACGACGCCGCTTACCCGAGGCCGACGAGCTCCGGCTCCGATGGGTCGGGAGCGCGGACGACTGCGACATTGCGGAGCCCGAGCCGCCGAATCTCGGCAGCCAGCTCGTACGGTGAGTCCGCCATCAGACGCGCTTCGTTGGTGGCCCGATCAACAGCCACCCACTTGCCGGCGCACGCGGCCAGAACCGCGGCAAGGGAGCCGCGCTCAGGCCTCGTCGGCACACGCTTCCCGATCCGCTTCCATGGCCACCATCGTCCCATGACATCCACCTCCGAGGTAGAGCGTATCAAGCTACGGTATTGAACCGGCGACTGATACGTGGAGCGATGCCGCGACCGAAGGCGACCGAACCAAGAGACCAGCAACTGCTGCTGCGACTGACCGCGCGCCAGTACGAGATGCTGGAATCGGTCGCTCATCTCGAGCGCAGTACGACAAACGCCTATGTACACCAGCTCCTGGTCGGACACCTCACGACGATGGCGAACAATCGAAGGGTCAAGGCCGACGTCGCGAACCGAGCGGCGTACGACGCTGATGCGGCGGTAGCGACCCGACTCCGTGACCGCACCCGGTCCGAAACGGAAGCGGCGCCCATGGACAGCACGCAACCCAGCAAGAGACCGAACAGCTCGTAGGGGTGTGCTCTACCCGTCTGTCAGCTACAGCACCGGTCCGGTGCGCTCGGCTCCCGCCCTGCTCAGGTTGGTTCGACCCGAGGGGTGTTGTTGACGCGCCACGGCGCACATTTGCTACAGTTGTCGCATGACTGAGGTGGCCTCTCGTGATCTTCGCAACAGCACTCGCGCTCTGCTCGACCGGGTGGCGAGCGGCGAGTCTCTGACCATCACCGTCGACGGCCGACCGGTCGCGGTGCTCATGCCCGTGACTCGTCGGCCGCGCTGGTTGTCACGCGATGAGTTCACCAACCGGGTGCTTCGGTCGCCAGCCGATGTCGGGCTCCGAGATGACCTCGCCATCCTCGGTAACGAGTCGACCGACGACCTTGGGCTGCGTTGAGCCGCGGGCTCGCCGATACCTCAGTGTTCATCGCACGTGAGTCCGGTCGGCCACTCGATCAGGGCTCACTACCCGACGAACTTGCCGTCTCGGTCATCACGATCGGCGAGCTGCGGGCCGGCGTCCTCGCCACCTCAGATGTGCAACACCGGGATCGGCGCCTGGCGACGCTCACCACCGCTCTGGCAATGAGCCCTGTCCCGGTCGACGAAGCGGTCGCCGCTGCGTGGTCGACGCTTCGCGTCCTTCTCAGGGATCACGGTCAACGCATCCCGGTCAACGATTCGTGGATCGCGGCGACGGCCCTGGCTCTCGGTGTCCCCGTTGTCACCCAGGACGAGGACTACGTCGACCTCCCTGGCCTCGACGTCATCAGAGTCTGACGTGGACGGCCGCGCTTGCCCGCTGGTCCCCGGGGTGGCGCAGGTAAGTGAGAACGGCCAACACCCGGCGGTGGTCCTCGGCCTGGGGCACGAGCCCGAGCTTGGTGAAGATCTGGCGGACATGGAACTCCACTGTCTTCTGGTTGTGAGGAAGAGCCTCTGGGCGATAGCTGGGTTCGTACGTCCCTCGGCATCAAGGCCAGGACCTCGCGCTCGCGCCCAGCAGCGGACCGTCGCCGTCACGGTCACGACGACGCAACAGCACCGAAACGACTTCGGGGTCGACGACCAGGCCCCCGGCGGCGATCGAGCGCAGGTCGGCGACGAACGACGTTGCCGTCGCCCGGTCCTTCAGTAGATAGCCCACGCCACGTGTCCCTTGTTCGAGCAGGCTGGCGATGGCGGGACTCGACGTGCATCGACAGGAGCATCACCCCCAGGTTGGCGGAGATCCATCCTCGGCCGCTGTTTGCCCGACACCTGCAGGCCGCATCCGAAGTCCGGTGCGTCGAGGCGGTTGGCAAGAAAGACAACTCGGGAGTCATGGGGATCGACAGCCCAAGGCCGGCGAGTTGCTGGCCGGTCCGGTGCCCTGATCCATCGGGGTCACCGGCACATCGGCTTTCACGCTCGGCGCCCGCGACGCCGCTGCCACGGCCGGTCCCGCCGTCAACACTCCGGCACCAGCCAGGACCGACGCCGGAGCCAGGGCCAGGGCGGCTTTCGTCTGGCCGGGCATCGGGCGGGCGATGAGGCGCAGCCTACCGGGACGAAAAAGCCGGGCCATCCACTCGTCCATCCGGTCGGCTTTTGTCCGCACCCGACGCCGGCGTGGCCTCGGCCGTCCCCAGCGGGCACAAAGGGGGCCCCCAGGATCGGCCCCTACGCTGACGTGGCGTGCGGCCGGCTCACGGCCGGGCGTCACCGGGGCGACGAAGGAGATGCGGTGTCGAAGGCGTGGAAATGGGTGCTCGGGGTGTTTCTCGGGATCGCCGTGGCCATTCCCGTCGGCACCTACGTCTTCATCCACTTCATCGAAGGTGACCCCCCAGCCAAGCTCAGCCTGGACAGCTCCGGTCGAGCCAAGACGGGCAGCGCCACCTCCACGGCCCCGACCGCGGGCGGGACCGGCGCGGATAGGTCGGGCAACTGGCGGCCGACGCCGGCATCGGTGGTCGGGTACAGGATCAAGGAGACCCTTTTCGGACAATCGGCCGAGGCCGTCGGGCGCACGAGCACAGTCACCGGGTCCATGAGCTTCAACGGTGCGACGCTCGGCGCCGTCGACCTGGTCGTCGACATGAAGACCGTGAAGAGTGACCGCAGCCAGCGCGACGGGCAGTTCCAGGGCCGGATCATGAACACCGCCACTTACCCCACGGCCGAGTTCAAGCTCACCAAGCCGTTGGTCCTGTCCAGCGTCCCAACCGACAACAGCGTGGTCGACGCCAAGGCCACGGGCGACCTCACGCTCCACGGGGTGACCAACAGCGTCACCTTCGACCTGAAAGCCCAGCGCGACGGCGCCGACATCAAGGTGAACGGTGCCATCCCCATCGTGTTCGCCGACTACAAGATCTCGAACCCGAGCGGTGGGCCCGCCACCACCGAGGACCACGGGATCCTCGAGTTCCTGGTGGTGTTCGCGCCCGCCGCCTGACCGGTCGATCACGCTACGGTCGATCACGCTACGGTCGGGCCGATGGCCGACGACGGCGTCATGGTTGAAGCAGCCGGCCGACGGCTGGTGGTCACCCACCCCGACAAGGTCTTCTTCGCCGAGCGGGGTGACACCAAGCTCGACCTCGTCCGGTTCTACCAGCGCGTTGCCGGCCCCCTGATGGCAGCCATGGGCGAGCGCCCCGTACTTCTCCAGCGGTTCCCGAACGGCGCCGGAGGTTCGTCGTTCTTCCAGAAGCGAGTACCCGAAGCTCGCCCCGAGTGGTTGCAGACGACGGTTGTCACCACCCCGAACGGCACCACGTCCCAGGCCCTGGTGGCCGCCGACCTGGCCCACGTCCTGTGGGCGGTGAACATCGGCTGTCTCGGCTTCCACGTGTGGCCGACCCGTGCCGTCGACCGCGAGCACGCCGACGAGCTCCGTATCGACCTCGACCCCACACCCGGCGTCACGTTTCCCATGGTCCGCGAGGCCGCCCACGAGGTGCGCGCCCTCTTCGATGAGCATGGCGTCGCCTGTCTTCCCAAGACCACGGGCAACCGGGGGATCCACGTGTACGCCCGGCTCCATCCCCGTTGGACGTCCGTCGAGGTTCGGGCCGCGGCCGTGGCCGCGGCCAGGGAGCTCGAGCGCCGCCGGCCCGATCTCATCACCGCGGCGTGGTGGAAGGAGGAGCGGGGCACGAGGGTGTTCGTCGACTTCAACCAGAACGCTCCCCACAAGACCATCTTCGGAGCGTGGTCCGTGCGGGCCCGCCCCGGTGCCCAGGTCTCGACGCCCTTCGCCTGGGAGGAACTCGACTCGATCGTTCCCGATGAGCTGACCATCGCCACCGTGCCCGACCGGGTGGTGCGCCAGGGCGACCCATGGGCGGCGATGATCGGCGCGCCCCAGTCGTTGGACCCGTTCCTGGCGTTGTCGGAGCGCGATCGTGCCGCCGGGCTGGCTGACGCCCCCTGGCCCCCGGTGTACCCGAAGATGCCCGGCGAACCGCCGCGGGTGGCTCCCAGCCGGGCCCGGAAACCTGACCGGAACGTCTCCGACGGCGACTAGCGCCTCACGTCCGCGACCGTGACTCCGGGGCGCGTTGGTAGTCGTAGCCGTAGGCGCTGGAGTCGGCCACACCGTTGAGCACCGTTCCCACCAGGGGTGCCCCCACCTGGGAGAGCAACTCCACGGCGTGGGTCACCTCCTGGCGGGCGGTGACGCCGGCCAACACCACCAGCAACGTGGCGTCGACCCGCCCCGAGAGCACCAGTGCGTCGGTCACGGGCAACACGGGGGGTGCATCGATCAGGACGACGTCGGAGCTCTGCTGGAGCGAGGTCAGCACCTCGGCGAACCGCCAGGAGGACAGGATCTCGGCCGGGTTCGGCGGCAATGGTCCCGACGGGAGCACCAACAGGCGGTTCTGCGTGGGAACCGACTGGAGGACGGCAGACAGCGGGGCCTTTCCGAGGATCACCGACGTGAGACCCAGGGAGCCGTCGAGCCCGAAGAAGTCGTGGACCGACGGGCGGCGCAGGTCGCACCCGACGATCACGACCCGTTGGCCGGCCCGGGCCATGGCCACACCGAGATTGGCGACCGTCGTCGTCTTGCCCTCTCGCGGGCTGGGGCTGGTGACCTGGATGGTGAAGACAGGTGTGTCGAGGGCCAGGAACTGGATGGCCGTCCGAAGGATCCGGTACCCCTCGGAGGCAGGTGATTGGGGCTCAGTCAGCGACACGACCTGACGGGCGCCGTCGCCGTCGGCCCGCGTGTCGACCACTGGTATGACACCGAGGACGGGACGACCCCCGGTGAGGCGACCAACCTCGCCTCTGGTCGTCACCGAGTCGTCGAGGTACTCCCGGAGGGCGGCCAGGGCGATGCCGACGAGCAGGCCGGCGGCCAGGGCCAGCAGGCCGGCGCGGACGGGGCGGGGCGCCACAGGCGTGACGGGAACCCGGGCATGGGTGACGATCTCCGCCGCAACGGTGCCGAGCGCCTGTCCGATCTGCAGCTGGTCGAGGTCCTGGCGGAGGACGGCAACTTGCGCGACCAGCGAGTCGCGGTCCGGCGTCTGGCGCAACGCGTCCTGACGGTCGGCGGGGGCAACGGCGATCTGGGCGTCGAGATCGGAAAGTCGCTTTTCGGCCTCGGTCAAGCGGGTCTGGACCTTCTGGGCCACGGCCGTCGAGGTGTCGACGGCCTGGGTCCGACGCAGCTCGACGTAGGCGTCCGCGTAGGCGTCCGCGAAGGTCGCCGCCCTCTTGGGCCGAGCGTCGCGCGCCGTGAGCTCGATGATGTCGGTGTTTCGCACTTCCTTCGCCGTGATCGATGGGGTCGAGACCGATGGGGTCGAGCTCAACCTGGCCCGCACCGCAGCTCGCAGCGGCTCTCCGGAGAAGACCTCGAGCTGGGTCCGGAGCGTGCGCGCCGGGTCACCGGAGGCCCGCCTGCCAAGGTCGACGAGATCCGGGGTGGCTGGCTGCAACAGGACGCGGGCCTTGGCCGCGTAGACGCGCGCCTGCAGCAGCGACAGGCCGACTGCCGAGCCAACGAGGAGAACGACGACGAGCAGAACGGTGAACCGTCGTCGACTGACGGCCCGAAGAAGGTTGCGGAAGCGAGGGGCGGCCGTATCGGAGTCGGTCGCCATCCCCAGAGGGTATCCACGACCGGGTGGGGCCGACGGTTACAGGCCGAGGCCCTCGACATTGACCTCGGCTGCCCGCTCGGCACCAGAGAGCTGCTGGTCCGGCATCTCCGGACGCGCCGGCGGAACGGCCGTTGGACGGAGAGCCTGTCGCTCGATGTCGGGGATCAGGAGCCTCGGCGGTTGGGTGCTGGCCGGTGGGGCCGGCTCCGTGCCCGAACGGAGTGCCGGCTCCCGGCCCGGGCCCGCCTCGACCACGATCACCAGCCCACCCACGAGGTCACTGATGAGGTTGTACAGGACAACCAGCATCACGTTGGCGGCCGTCCCGAGAACGACGAGGACGGCACCCCCGATGGCTCCGGCCTGCAGCAGCTCCGAGCCGACGAAATGGAACTTGCCGGACGCAATCAGGTCGGCTACGACCTTTTCGATGTTGCCGCGCAAGCCTGTGGCCGTGGCCGCCGTCCACAGCAAGACGGCCGCCACCAGCAGCATGAAGTAGACGGCGACGTAGAACACCACGGAGATCTTGAGCACCGACCAGGCATCGACCTTCCGCACGACACCTCGGGTGCGCAACCGGGAGATGGTCGGCTTCAGCTTCGGCCGCGCCGATCGAGCCCCGGGAGACCGACCGTTGCGGTGTCGCTCCCCTGAGGCCACACCCGCCAGGTTGTCGCGATCGGCCACGACTCACAGGTTACCGCCCGTCCTGGAAGACGACGGGATGGTGTCGGAGCTACCCCGCTCACCTGGATGCCGTCAGCCGCCCGGCGGCGGCGGGCCGGGGCCGGGCCCCGACGGCAGCGTGGGTCCGGGTGGACCGTCGCGATGTGCTCGTCCTGTCGCCCGGGAGGGGCCGACTTGGACCTCGACACTGGTGTCGAGGCCGTCCTGGCGATAGCCGACGAGGTGAGCGCCGTTGGCCTCGGCCAGCGCTCGGGCTGCGCCCGGCCCCTCGGCGGCGCCGGCCAGCGCAGCGGCGTCGGCTGCGGTCTGGGCCTGCGCTCGTGCGCTCGCGGCCCCTCCCATTCTGGCGATCGCCACCGCCAGGATTCCTGCCAGCACGATCGCCACCACCATGAGGGGAAGGACCGATCCCCGTTCCGTCTCTCGGTGCTCCCGTGACACTTCGCCCTCCCTGAAGCTGTCTCCGTCGGGGGGAAGTGGTGGGAGCCCGGACCGGCACCCCGCTCAGGGGGTGCTCGGGGCCCTAGTCGAGGTTGGCGATGACGAGGGCCACACCGGCGACGGTCTGACCCTCGTCCAGGTTCATGGCCTTGACACCCGTGGCGTCGCGCCCTTGCGACGAGATCTCCCGCACCTGGGTGCGGATGGTCGTGCCCGCTGAGGAGATGAGCAGCACCTCGTCGTCGAGTCCGACCATGAAGGCGGCCACCACCGCTCCGCGGCGGGCCGACAACTTGATGCCCTTGACACCGAGGGTGCCCCGGCCCTTCCGGGGGAACCGCTCGAGCCTGGTGCGCTTGGCATAGCCGTTGTCGGTGAAGATGCAGATGTCGGCGTCGGGCCGGGGCACGTCGCACGACATGACCTCGTCGTCGGCCCGAAGGCGCATGCCGATCACGCCCTGGGCGGCCCGCCCACTGGCCCGAACTTCGTCCTCCGAGAACCGGATGGTCATACCGGTGCGGCTGACCATGAAGATGTCGTCCTCGCCGCCGGTCTGGATCACGCGGACCAACTCGTCGCCGTCTTTCAGGTTGATGGCGATGAGACCGGCCCGCAGCGACGAGTCGTACTCGGTGAAACGGGTCTTCTTCACCTGGCCCCGCTTGGTGGCGAAGAACAGGTAACGACTGGTCTCGTAGTCGCGTGTGTCGATGACCGCTTGGATGCGCTCGTCGGGTGCGAGAGGGAGCAGGTTGACGATGGCCGTGCCCCGGGCCGTGCGGTCCTTCTGGGGGATCTCGTGAGCCCGTAGCCGGTAGACCCGGCCCCGGTTCGAGAAAAAGAGCAGGTACGAATGGGCGGTGGTCGACAAGATGTGGGCGACGTAGTCGTTGTCACGCAACTTGGCCGCCTGCACACCCCTCCCCCCGCGTCCCTGGGTGCGGAAGGCGTCGGCCTGCACCGACTTCACGTAGCCGTTGCGGCTGAGTGTGACGACCAGTTCCTCGTCCTCGATGAGGTCGAGGATGTCGACGTCGCCGTCGTCGAAGATGACCTCGGCCCGGCGCGGGGCGGCGAACCTGGACCGGACCTCGCCCAACTCGGTCTTGATCACCTCACGGAGCCGGGCGGGATCGCCGAGGATGGCCTCCAGCTCGGCGATCGTCTGTCGCAGCTGGGCCAGTTCCTTGTCGAGCTCCTCGCGCCCGAGACGGGTGAGCCGGGAGAGGGTCATGTCTAGGATGTGCTCGGCCTGCTCGGCGCTGAACTCGAACGGGGGGGCGGTGAGCCCGGCCCGTGCCGCGGCCTTGTCGGCCGACGCCCGGATGAGAGCGATGATCTCGTCGATGATGTCGAGGGCACGAATCAGACCCTCGACGATGTGGGCCCGCTCGGAAGCCCGCTTGAGCCGGCGCTGGGAACGACGGGTGATGACGTCGACCTGGTGGGCGATGTACGCGGTGAGGAGCTGCACCAGGTTGAGGGTGCGGGGAATGCCGTCGACCAGGGCCACGGCGTTGACCGAGAAGTTGGTTTGCAGCGGCGTGTGCTTGTAGAGGTTCTTGAGCACCACCTGGGCGGTGGCGTCGCGCTTGAGATAGACGACCAGGCGGGTCTCGCCTTCGGCCGACAGGTTCTCCAGGCTGCGGATGCCCTCGAGCTGGCGGGCGTCGACCAGCTCGGCGATCTTGGAGGCGACCGACGACACGCTGGTCTGGTACGGCAGCTCGGTGACGACGATCTCGTCGCCCGTCTTGCCCTCGACGATCTCGGCCTTGGCCCGCATCTTGATGGAGCCCCGGCCCGTGCGGTAGGCGTCCATGATGCCGCCCCGCCCCAGGATGTAGGCACCGGTCGGGAAGTCGGGACCCTTGACGAACGTCATGAGGTCGTCGGGAGTTGCTTCCGGGTTGTCGATGAGGTGCAGGGTGGCGTCGACCACCTCGGCCAGGTTGTGGGGTGGGATGTTCGTGGCCATGCCCACGGCGATGCCCTGGCTGCCGTTCACCAGCAGATTGGGGAACCGGGCGGGGAGCACCGAGGGCTCCTCGAACTCACCCGAGTAGTTGTCGACCATGTCGACGGTGTCCTCGTCGATGGCCGCCAGCAGCTGCATGGCCAAGGGGGACAGTCGGCACTCGGTGTAGCGCGCCGCGGCAGCCTCGTAGTCGGGCGAGCCGTAGTTGCCGTGAAAGTCGACGAGGGGGTGGCGCAGGCTGAAGGGCTGGGCCATGCGGACCAGGGCGTCGTAGATGGCCGAGTCGCCGTGAGGGTGGTACTTGGCCATGACGTCACCAGTGACGCGTGCGCACTTCACGTGGGGGCGGTCGGGCCGGAAGTTGAGCGTGGACATCGTCCACAAGATCCGGCGGTGCACGGGCTTGAGCCCATCACGCACGTCGGGCAGCGCCCGGGAGGTGATGACGGACAGGGCGTAGACCAGGAAGGACTGCTCCATCTCCTCCTGGAGCTCGATGGGCTCGATGCCGTCGCGCGGCGAGAGGTCGGTCATGTCTGAGCGTTCATATGTCGAGGAACCTGACATCTTTCGCGTTGTTCTGGATGAAGCCCTTGCGTGACTCGACGTCGTCGCCCATGAGCACCGACAGGATCTCGTCGGCCTGAGCGGTCTGCTCCACCGACACCCCGAGCAAGGTGCGGCGCGTCGGGTCCATGGTGGTGTCCTTGAGCTCGCCGAAATCCATCTCGCCCAGGCCCTTGAGTCGCTGGAACTCGAAGCTCTTGTTGGGGTTCTCAGCCAGGAACCGGTCGCGCGCGGCGTCGTCTTTCAGGTACACCTTGTCCTTGCCCACCACAGTGGAATAGAGCGGCGGCTGGGCGATGAAGATGTGGTTCAGCTCGACCAGCGGCTTCATCTGGCGGAAGAAGAAGGTGAGCAACAACGTACGGATGTGGTTGCCATCGACGTCGGCATCGGCCAGCAGGATGACTTTGTCGTAGCGGATCTTGGACTCGTCGAACTCCTCGCCCACGCCGGCGCCGACGGCCGAGATGAGCGACTGGATCTCGATGTTCTTCAACATCCGGTCGATGCGAGCTCGCTCGACGTTGAGGATCTTTCCCCGGATGGGCAGGATGGCCTGGGTCCTGGGGTTGCGGGCGGAGATGGCCGAGCCCCCGGCCGAGTTGCCCTCGACGATGAACAGCTCGGACTCGGCCGGGTCCTTGGACGAGCAGTCGGCCAACTTCCCGGGCAGGCCGGCGCCCTCGAGCAGGGTCTTGCGGCGGATGACCTCGCGGGCCTGGCGGGCCGCCAATCGGGCCCGCGCCGCCTGTGTGGCCTTCTGCACCACCTGACGGGCCTCGGGCGGGTGCTCCTCGAGCCAGTCACCCAACTTCTCGAACGTGGTGCGCTCCACCATCCGCCGCACCGAGACATTGCCGAGCTTGGCCTTTGTCTGGCCCTCGAACTGCGGTTCGCGCACCTTGACGCTGACGATGGCGGTGAGGCCCTCGCGGATGTCCTCGCCCTGGAGGTTGTCATCCTTTTCCTTGAGGAGCCCCTTGGCCCGGGCGTAGCGGTTGACGGCGTTGGTGAGGGCCTTTTTCAGACCCTCCTCGTGCATGCCGCCTTCGACGGTGGCGATGCCGTTGGCGAAGCTGTGGATGCCCTCGTGGTAGCCGGTGTTCCACTGGAGGGCGACTTCGGCCTCCTGGGTCTCCTCGATCGACTCGAAGTGCACCACCTTCTTGAACAACGCCTCCTTGGCGTGGTTGAGATGGCGGACGAAGTCGATGATGCCGCCGGCGTAGCGGAAGATCTGCTCCTGCTCTTTGCCCTCGCGCTCGTCGCGGAAGCGGATCTCCAGGCCCTTGTTGAGGAAGGCCATGATCTGGAGGCGCTCGAGGATGGTCTGGGCCCGGAACTCGGTACCTTCGGACTCGAAGATGGCGGCGTCGGGCCAGAAGGCAACGGTGGTGCCGGTACGGCCCCGCGGTGACCGACCCACCATCTCGAGACGGCCCTGCGGCTTGCCGCCATCGAGGAACACCATGCGGTGACGCTGCTCGTGCTGGTCGATCTCGAGCTCGAGGCGGCAGGACAAGGCGTTGACCACCGAGACACCCACCCCGTGGAGCCCACCCGACACCTGGTAGGCGCCGCTGCCGAACTTGCCGCCGGCGTGCAGGGTGGTGAGCACCACCTCGGCGGCCGACTTGGACTTGAAACGAGGATCGCGCCCGACCGGGATGCCCCGCCCGTTGTCGGATACCCGGCATCCACCATCGGCCAGCAGGGTGACCTCGATGCGTGTGCAGAAGCCGGCCATGGCCTCATCGACCGAGTTGTCGACCACCTCGTAGACGAGGTGGTGCAGGCCATTGAGACCGGTGGACCCGATGAACATACCGGGCCGTTTGCGGACGGGCTCGAGGCCTTCCAGGACGGTGATGTCCTGGGCCCCGTACGACGTTGTCTGGGCCAACTAAACGCGGCCTTTCGCGATTTCGACGGACGGAACGACCGGGTGGTCGCAAGGGTGTCGATCCGACCGCAGAGCCGGCTGATCTGGGGAGAAACCCCAGGTCAGCGGGTCGAATGACACGTATCCAAGGATACCAGAAACCGCCCTCAACGGGGGCGGACACGCACCACCAATTCGGTCACCACACCGGGGCCCAGCTCGTCGGCCAAGCGGCGCAGGAGGTCGGCCTGCAACCATCCGAGCTGGGCCGCCCATCCAGGTTGGTCGACGGCCACCACCAGCGTGCCCCGCACCAGCGACACCGGCCGGCAGTGCCCCGCCACCGCCGCTCCCGCCAGCTCCTCCCACTGCTGGAACAGAGCCGCCAGGGCCTGCGGCGGTGGCGCGCCGATGTCACGGGCCACCGCGCCGAGCGACTCCCCGATGCGCCTCGGTGGACGGCCCTTGTCGTCGTCCCCGGGCCGGGGCAGCGGTCGCCAGGTCACCGCCCGGTACTCCGTTCAGGGGGCCGCTCGGGCCCGGTACCCCGCTCGACGATCACGCCGTCGACCACCTCGAGGACCCGCTCGGGACTGGCGCCCTCGGGTACCGGGCCGGCCGTGGTCAGCAGGGACTGGCCCGGAGGCAGGAGGTCGAACAGAGCACGACTGCGGTCGGCGTCGAGCTCGGAGAAGACATCGTCGAGCAGCAGCACAGGTGGTTCGCCCACCTCCTCGGTCACCACCAGGTGGGCGGCCAACCGCAGGGCCAGGGCCAACGACCGCTGCTCACCCTGGGATGCCTTGGTGCGGGCCGTCATCCCCCCCACCGACAGCGCCACGTCGTCGCGGTGGGGACCGACCAGGCTCACACCTCGGCGCAATTCCTGGGTCCGGACCTCGGCCAGGGCTGCGGCCAATCCCTGCTCACGCCACGGTGCCTCGTACGCCAACGTCACCGTCGGGCCCGGCACCCCGCTCAGAGGGCCGCTCGCCTGGGCGTCGGCCAGATCGGCATAGGCCTTGGCCACCAAGGGCTCGGCCCGGCGCAAGAGGGCAACACGGGCCGACGCCAGAGCCTCCCCCATCTCCACCAGTTTGGTGTCCCAAACGTCGAGGGTGGTGATCACATCGGCGGTAGGACGACCTCCGGCCTGGCCCAGCAACGCCGTCCGCTGGCGGATCACCCGCTCGAGCTCCCGACGGATGGCGTCGTTGCGAGGATGGAGCGCCACGAGGGCGTCGTCGAGCCACCGCCGGCGATGACTGGGAGGTCCCTTCACCAGCACCAGGTCGTCGGGCGAGAACACGCTGACACGCAGGGCGTCCAATAGGGCGGCGGTGCGACGCACCGGTTGGCGGTTGAGGGCCACCCGGCCGCGGCCGGTCACTCTGATCTCGGCCTCCACCAGCAGGTCCCGTTCGGCCCGTCTCCCCTCGCCCCGCACCACCGCCTGGCTGCACCCGGCCCGCACGAGGGCCTCGTTGGGGGCGCCGCGGAACGAAGAAAGCGTGGCCAGGTAGCCGATGGCCTCGAGCAGGTTGGTCTTGCCCACGGCGTTGCTGCCACGAATGACGGTGAGGCCGCCAGTCAGCGTCACCTCGGCCCGCGCCCAACTCCGGAAATCGGTGAGCCAGAGGTGATCGAGTTGCATGAACGGGAACCGGGCGCAGCCGTCCGGACGCTGCGGGTCAGGAAACCCGGACGGGCATCAACAGGTACACGAAGTTGGAGCTCTCGGTGGCATGGATGGTCGCCGGCTTGAGCGCGTCGAGCGTCTCGATCACCACCTGGTCGCCGGTCGTCGCCTCCAGGCCGTCAATCAGGAACTCGGGGTTGAACGCGACCACCATCTCCGTTCCCTCGTACTTGGCGTCGACTTCCTCACGGGCCTGACCGACATCCTGGGTGACGGCGGTGAGCTCCAGGCCGTCGGGCCGCAGGGCCAACCGCACCGGGGTGGCTTCGCGAGCCAGCAGCTTGACTCGCCGCACGGCGTCGAGCAGGGGCTCCCGACCCACGACCAGCCGGTTGGGATAGCTGGCCGGGATGAGCTGGCGGTAATTGGGGAAGTCGCCGTCGATGAGGCGGGTCGTGACCCGCACCGTTCCCATCTCGAAGCTGGCCTCGGCTGCGCCGAGACACAACCGCACCTGTTCGGCGCCGGTCGCCACCCTGGAGAGCTCGCCGAGCGCCCGGGACGGCAGCAGGACCTGCTGGCCGGCAGACAGCAGGCTCGTGCCCGGAAGGTCGCAGAGGGCCAACCGGTAGGAGTCGGTGGCCACCAGGCGCAGGCCGTCGCTCTCGGCGGCCAACAGGACCCCGGTCAGAACGGGACGGGCGTCGTCGTGGCTGGCTGCCGGCACCACCTGGTGCAGGGCCCTCACGAGCTCTGCGGTCTCGAGGGTGACCCCCTCGGCCGGCGGCTCCGGGAGGCGCAGGAACCCCTCGGCGGGCAGAAGCCGCACGGCGAACTGGGACCGTCCGGCGGAGATGATCGCCTCACTGCCCTCGACCGCGACGACGACCGCGCCGGGCTCGACGGCCCGCACGATGTCGGTTGCCAGCCGGGCCGGGACGATGCACACGCCGTCTTCCAGACCCGCCACTTCGACCCGCACCTGGATGGTGAGATCGAGGTCGCTCCCAGCCAGGTGCAGGCTGTTGCCCTCGACCTCCAGGCGGACACCAGACAGTGCTGGCGTGGCACCGCCACGGGTTGCTGCAGCTCGGGCCGCCATCCCGAGTGAATCGAGGAGCACATCGCGTTCAGCGCGGAATTTCAACGACATACCTCTTTTGATTTGTTAGAGAAGAAGAGGCGGGAGAAGAAGTAGGGCCTGTGGACTGGGGATGACCCCGCATGTTCCCAGGTCAGAGGGGGTGCCGATGTTCTTGGGTCGTCCCCAGCTTCGCGCCGTTCGCTGGGCTCGGGGATGACCGCGGTGGAGAACGTCGACCAATCCCCAACCCGTCCCCAGTGGTGGGCGCGGCTGCGGCGTTCGGCCACGCAACCGCTCACGAGCCACTCCCGAGGCGCTGCATGAGCGCCGTGACCTGGTCGAAGATTGCCCGGCGCTGCTTCATGAGGGTGCCGATCTTGTCGACGGCGTGGATGACCGTGGTGTGGTCACGGCCACCGAACTCCCGGCCGATGGCGGGGTAGCTGAAGTCGGTCAACTGGCGGAAGACGTACATGGAGATCTGCCGGGCGGTGACCAACGGGCGGCTGCGGCTCTTGCCGATCAAGTCCTCGATGGTCATGCCGAACATGTCGGCGGTGGCGTCGAGGATCATCCGAGGGGTGAGCTGGCGGGCCTCGGCACTGATGAGGTGGTGAAGTTGCTCTTCGGCGATGGCCAGGGTGACCGGGACGCCGTGGATACTGGCGTAGGCGGTGACCCGGATGAGCGCCCCCTCGAGCTCTCGGATGTTGTCGGTCACGTGGGTGGCGATGTACTCGAGCACGTCGTCGGGGAGCGGAAGCGTCTCGGGCTCGGACTTGCGACGCAGGATGGCCAGTCGGGTCTCGAGGTCGGGGGGCTGGACATCGGTGGTGAGCCCCCACTCGAAGCGCGTGCGCAGGCGGTCCTCGAATCCCGACGAGAGGTTCTTGGGTGACCGATCAGAGGTAATGACGATCTGGCGGTTGTCGTCGTGGAGGGCGTTGAAGGTGTGGAAAAACTCCTCCCTCGTCCCGTCTTTGCGTTCCAGGAACTGGATGTCGTCGACGAGGAGCACGTCGCAGGTCCGGTAGCGCTGCTTGAAGGCGAACTGGGTGTTGGTGCGGATGGACTCGATGAAGTCGTTGGTGAAGCTCTCGGCCGAGACGTAGACCACGTTCAAGGACTCGTAGTGCTTGTGGACGTAGTTGCCGATGCCGTGCAACAGGTGGGTCTTGCCCAGCCCGGCATCGCCGTAGATGAACAACGGGTTGAACGACCGTGCCGGTTTCTCGGCGACACCCATGGCCGCGGCCAGGGCGAACCGGTTCGAAGTACCGCTCACGAAGGCCTCGAAGGTGTACTTCGGGTTGGGAGAGGTCTCCGGGAGGCGACGGTTGTCCGGCCCAGCCCCCCGCTCCATTCCAGCTGTGCCCCGCTCAGAGGGCCGCTCGGGCCCGGCACCCCGCTCAGAGGGCCGCTCGGGCCCGGCACCCCCCGGCGGCCCCGATGTCGGTCGGGGGGCGGGCTCGGGCGACTCGACCTCCCCACCTGGGCGCTTGTCGGTATCGCTGGCGTCGGTGTGCACCTCGAACACGATCTGCACGCGCTGGCCACCGACTTCGGCACAGGCGCCTTCGAGCAGGGCGAGATGGCGCGTGACGATCCGATCCTTCACCACTGCACTGGGAACGCTGAGGACGAGGTAGTGGTCATCGCCCCCCACGGCCCGAGCCGAGCCGAACAGCGTGTTCCACGTACCTTCAGGCAGCCTGGCCCGTAGCAACGCCGATGACGTGGCCCACAGACGTTCGGCGCGGTCAAGACTTCCCACCCGCCGGCTCCTCCCTGGTCGATGCTTCGTCCACATGAGTATCCACAGCTGTGGATGACTCGATCTTTGCGTTTTTGATGTGCGGCGGGTTCGCAGGTTCGGGGCCAGGGAAGTTACAGGGGTCCCCACTCCGAGTGCCGCTCCTCGGGCGTCTGAGAACCGTACCACCGGCACTCCCCTGCCACCGGAAGCGCTGGTGTGTCGCCGGAGCCAGTCATGACCCGCGCAAACCCCTGGCGGTCATCGGTGGGTCGTCATCGCGACTACCCTGGCGACTGCCTCGAGGCGCACGTTTGCGCGCCCAGGAGCACGTCATGCCACGTAACGACAGCGTAGGAGGCCATGGGTGAAGCGCCCGTACCAGCCGAACAACCGCCGGCGGGCCAAGCGGCACGGGTTTCGCCACCGCATGTCCACCCGGGCGGGACGAGCGATTCTCTCCGCGCGCCGTCGCAAGGGCCGTCATCAGCTGTCCGCCTGATCCAGCCCATCTCCGATCGGGCCACCTTCGCTCACCTGCGACGGTCGAGACGACGGGTGCGGCGCGGGCCGGTGACGGTGACCTGGGTCGAGGGCGAGCCTTCCGAGCCGACGAGGGTCGCCTACACCGTTGGTCGTCGTGTCGGCGGTGCCGTCGTCCGCAACCGGGTTCGCCGGCGCCTCCGAGCAGCCACGTCGGAGGCCGGAGGCCTCCTTCGGCCCGGCCCGTACCTGATCGGCGCTCGTCCCGAGGCAGCACAGGCGTCGTACGGGGAGTTGAGAACTGCGGTGAACGAGGCGTTGAGGGCGGTGACGAGAACGCCGGCCCCCCCTCGGACGGCAATGCCGACGTGATGGCGACTGCCGGGGGGGGCCGACGCCTCACCTGCACGTCCGTCGGGGCGCGGGCTGCCTGCGTCGTCGTGCGGGTCTACCAGGGGGTCACGGCCGGGCGGCCGTCGCCGTGTCGCTACTGGCCCACGTGCTCGAACTACGCTCTCGAGGCCCTCGAGGCCCACGGACTGTGGCGGGGTGGCTGGTTGGTCACCAAACGACTGGCCCGGTGCCACCCGTGGGGCGGCGACGGCGTCGACACGGTTCCCGAGCGGAGACGGTAGATGCCCTTTCTGACGGCTACCACGATGCTGGCGGCCAAGTCGTTCTGGATTCTCGATCCGCTGTACGCCGCACTGGGGACGGTGCTGGCCTGGTTCTACGACGTCATCCCGTCCTACGGCGTGGCCATCATCCTGCTCACGCTGGCCGTACGGCTGCTGACATTCCCCTTGACGGCGAAGCAGGCCCGGTCTCAGCAGCAGTTGCAGAAGCTGCAGCCCGAGCTGAAGCGGCTCCAGGCGAAGTACAAGGGCGACAAGCAGAAGCTCAACGAAGAGATGATGAAGTTCTACAAAGAGAACCATGTCAATCCCTTCGGTGGTTGCCTACCGCTTTTCATCCAGTTCCCGGTCCTGATCGTGCTCTACCGGCTGATCCTGGGCCTGACCCGGACCTTCATCATCGGCTTTGCCATCGTGGTCGGTGCCGCCGTCGCCGTGGGCGGGGCGCCTTCGGGCCCGCTCGAGGGAGTCAGGGTTCAGAACGGCCATGTCAGCAACGGGTCGCTCTCCAAGGGCGTGATCACCAAGGGCGACCTCGACGAGGCCCAGGCAGTGGTGGACGGCAAGGTCGTGGGCACGGTGACCAATGCCAAGATCGTCAACGGCAAGATCGCCACCGCCCAGGTGATGAACGGCAAGGTCCTGGTCGGGACGATGACCGATCTCACGGTCACTGGTGGCCAGGTGGCCGGCTCCCCCAAGAACGTCCCCGAGAGCAGCAGCCTGTTTCGGGCTCTCAAGGCGTCCGGCGGCAAGATGGAGTCCTGGGGGATGAACCTGGCCAAGCGGGCATCAGAAACATCGGGATCGGAGCAGGTTCCCTTCGTCATCTTGGTCCTCCTGGTCGGGGCCACGGGGTTCTACCAGCAGCGCCAGCTGACAGGCCGGTTGCCCAAGGAGAGCGCCAACTCCCAGATGGCTGTCATGGGCAAGGTGTTCCCGCTCATCTTCGTGTTCATCTCCTGGTCGATCCCTGCCGGCGTCGTCGTCTACTTCTTGGTTTCCAATATTTGGCAAATCGGCCAGCAGGCCTTCATGTTCCGGAACCAACCCCGGCCCGAGAGCACCGCCAAGGACTCGGCCAAGCCCAAGATGGGCCCCACGCCCACCGTCGGCAAGGGCAAGACCAAGCCGTCGACCACGCCCAAGACGGCGAAAGGCATGACGACCGGCCGCCTGGGGAAGGGCTCCAAGAACCCCAAGAACGCCAGTGCCAAGGGTTCGAAGGACGGCACCGCCAAGGGCAGCACCGCCAAGGGCAGCACCGCCAAGGGAGCCCGAGGCGTGAAAGGGGCCGACGCACCGGGGAGGGCCGGAGCCCGGCGACTCGCGAAGGGGGCGGCGAGCGACACCAACAACCGCAGTTCGCAACGCCCCGGCCAGGCCCCCAGGGGGCGCACGTTGCGCTCGGGGCAGATTTCCCGCCCCGGGCAGAAGAAGTCGGACACCAACCCGAAGAACCAGGCCTTGCGCCCCGGCGACGTCACCTCCTCGGTAGAACCGAAGAAGCAGAATCTGGGGCAGGCGGAACCGACGAAGGCGACATCCGATCACAGCAACGATGCCGCGACCGTCGCAGACGGGGGTTCGGCCGGCGGTCTCTCGAGCCCGCCGGCCACGCTGGGTTCGAATGGTTCAGCTCCGCTCGCCAGGCCGCCTTCGCCGGCCACTGGCGACCTAGACAAGGACATCGAGCAGTGGAATGGGTGGAAGTGACGGCCAAGACCGTCGATGAGGCCAAGGACGCAGCCCTGGATCAACTTGGCGTCCACGAATCTGATGCCGAGTTCGAGGTGCTGGAGGAGCCCAAAGGCGGCCTCTTCGGCCGCCTGCGCTCCGAGGCCCGCGTACGAGCTCGGGTTCTGCCGACCTCCCCACGGCCCAAGGTCGATCGTCGTGATCGCCGCCGGTCGGAAGGGCGCAGTCGCAGTGAACACGGCGGCGACCGCTCGGGCGAGCGCAGCAGTGAACCCAGCGCGCAGCATGCGAGTGAGGTTGCCGCAGAAGCGCGTCCCCGGCGAGGACGGGGGGGGCCGGGCCCCAAAAAAAGAGAAGAAGGGGCAAATGGAAGTTTTGCGACTGATGGGTGGGGGGGGGCAGAAGAACTCATTC
>JBPCNP010000182.1:0-18868 GCA_051001215.1 Acidimicrobiales bacterium | reverse complement strand
CCCGAGCGGCCCCCTGAGCGGGAGGCCGGGCCCGAGCGGCCCCCTGAGCGGGAGGCCGGGCCCGAGCGGCCCCCTGAGCGGGAGGCCGGGCCCGCTGGCCCTGTTCGGTCGTCCGCCGAGCGGCGCCCGAACCGCCCTCCATGCCCGCCATGGGGGCATCCATTGAGGTCGAAGCCGAACCGGATGGGAGCCGGACGCTGCCCGACGTCCGCCCGTAGTCGGGAATCGGCTTGCCCTGGGGAGGGCTGGGCTCAGGCCGCGACGCCATCACAGCCACCTCACCGGCACCACCGGACACCGGCGGGAGCACAGCCACCACGTCATGGCCGGACACGGGTGTCTCGCCCGTCGCCGGCTCCCCGTTCACCCACACCCGGGACTGTCGCAACACGGCGCTGAAACGGTCGCCGAAGGAGGCCTCGGCCGCCTGCAACATCTCGGCGACCGTCTCGCCGTCGAATTCGGCCCGGGCCACCCCCGCCGCCTCACGAGCCGCGGCGAACAGCCGGAGGCTCGGCATGACTAGACCAGCGGAGGCCCGATCTCCGCCCAACCGTCTTTGATCACGACCTCCCCCCGACTCCGAGCTTCGAAGCTGAACTTGCGCCGGTCGGTTGCCCCGCCAGCGCCGAAGATGGTCGTCACCAGGTCGGAACCGGGCAGGACCGGCCGTGAGAACCGAACGGCCAGTCGACGCAGGAGCGCAGCGTCCCCTCCGGCCACCTCGTCGATCACGGCGCGCCCGCAGAACGCCATGGTGCACATGCCGTGGACGATGATGCCCGGCAGTCCCATCTCCTTGGCGAACACGTCGTCGACGTGGATGCGGTTCGTGTCGCCAGACGCCTCGGCGTAGCGGACGGTTTGGTCGTCGTCCATGTGGTCCGTCCGTTCGGCGACCTGCTCGGCCCGCACCCCAGGGGGAAAGCCGTGGCCAGGAGCCTCGTCGCCCCCGCTCTCGCCGCCACCCAGGCCGCGGATGAACATGGTGGCGAACTGGCGGAGGACCGTGTCGCCCGCCTCGTCGACACTGGTGACCACCACGTGCAGCGATGCGCCCGACCGGCGGCTGCGGATGCCGCAGATCTCGGCCACGGTCACCAGCTGCTGGCCGGGGGCGAGCGGGCGAAAGAAGTGCATGTCCTGGGCGAGGTGGACCAGCATGCCCATGGACTCGGCCGGCACCACGTCGTGGACGGCGGCCATCGTCGTGTCCCACGTGGGGACCACGGCGAAGAGGGGCGGCACCAATCCTCCCGCGCCGTAGGCCGCACCGATGTCGTTGGTGGCGGCCGCGTACGCCAGGGCCCGGTCCGGGTCGACGAACCCCTTGTCCGGCCCGTACCGGGCCCCGAGTTTGGCGATGTCGAGCACCACGGACTGCTCCTTGCGTCGGCGATCAGCCGCCGGGGGGTTGACGTGTCGGACCGGGACCCAGGTCCGAGCGGCCCTCTGAGCTGGATGACCTGCGGCTAGCGTCGCACACCGTGCGGGTCGAGGTCATACGCAGCCCTCGTCGGCGTAAGACCGTACAGGCGTCGGAGGCCGAGGGCGTCGTCCGGGTCTGGATCCCTGCGACCATGAGCCAGGCCGACGAGGAGCGCTGGGTGGCCGAGATGCTCGGCCGGCTGGATCGTCGCAAGGCCACCGAGGCCACCGACCTGGACGCCCGGGCCAGGCTCCTGGCCGCCCGCTACTGCCTGCCCTGCCCGACGGCGGTTCGCTGGGTCGACAACCAACACTCCCGCTGGGCATCGTGCTCACCCACCGACGGGGTCGTCCGGGTGTCCTCCCGGCTGGCCGGCTTTCCCGCCTGGGTCGTCGACTACGTCCTCATCCACGAGCTGGCCCATCTGGTCGAGCCCCGCCACGGTCCCGCCTTCTGGGCTCTCGTCCACCGCTACCGTCGGGCCGAGCGCGCTCGCGGCTTCCTCCTGGCCAAGACCAACAGCTGACCCCGACCCGTTCTTTTCGCGATTTCCAACACTCGCGCGGGTAGAAATCGCGAAGAGAACGACGCCGGGCTCGGCGCTCAGGTGAGGCGGCGGCGCAGGTCGTTGATCAGACGGTGGCCCAGGGCGGGGGTCAGCAGGTCGGTGCCGTGGCCGGTGTCGGGGACGAGCCACAGGTCCTTGGGCTCGGCCGCCCACTCGTAGAGGGTGCGGGCGTGCTCCTCGCCGAAGTAGTGGTCGGCGGGGTCGTGGACGACGATGGTGAACGACGGGGCGATGCGGGCCACGACGGCACTGGCGTCAGGTACCTCGTCGATGCTGGCGGCCACCCGCGTGCGGAGCACCCGGGCCAGCACCTGGCGACCGGTCCTCGAATCGACATAGCGCTTCACCCGGATGGTGGCCCGCGTGTCCCAGGTGGTCCAACGGGCGGGAGAGCTGATGGCCACCACCCCGGCCACTCCTCCGTAGGTGCCGGCGTGGAGGAGGACCGACGCGCCACCCAGGCTGATGCCCACGGTGACAACCGGTAGCCCAGCAGGCGCGGCAGCCACGGCTGCGGCCACGTCGAGGGGCTCGTCGCGGCCCAACGTGCACAACCCCCCCGACCTCCCGTGGCCGCGGAGCTCGGGGACGACCACGTTGACGTGGCCGGCCAACAGCCGGGCGAAGGCGCTGATACGCGGCGTTCGGGCCGATTGGACCAGGCCGTGCACGAGCACGACGGTGGCGAACGCGTCGGGCGGGCCGGCCAGGCGGGCCCCGGCCAGGTGCACGCCGTCGGAGGTGACGAGGGCGAGCCGCTCCTCGCTGGCGTAGCGGGGAGGGAAGGCGAACCGGCGGACGAAGCCGCTTACGGCGTTGCCGTAGCTCGACGGGCGTGCCGCCACTCGTCCTCGGCTCGGCCCAGGTCGGTGGAGCTGGGCCCGTCGTGGAGGTATTCGTCGAGAAGCGCCCCCCAACGGGCGCCGGCGTTGAGGCGGCCGAACAGGGCGCTCATGCCCCACACCACCCGGTCGAGGATGACGTACGAGGGGGGCATGTTCAGCAGGCGGATGACGTCGCCGAACTCACCCTGGAGGTCGAGCATGCGGCCCAGGGTGCGTCCGACGAACTCGGAGTCGAAGGTGAAGTGGTCCTGCTGGAACGGGATGTAGGGGCCGCTGCAGTACTCGTAGATCCTGGCCGGGTCGACCCCGTGGTCGGCGGGCAGGAACCCGGCCCGCACCAGGGCGGTGATCAAGGCGGTGGGGTCCTGAGCGAGGATGGCGTCGAGGATGGGGCTCAGGGTCTCCAGCTCGCCCGGGGCCCAGCGCTTCACCAGCCCGAAGTCGAGAAAGGTGATCCGGGCCGAGTCGGTGTGGAAGCGGTAGTTGCCGGGGTGGGGGTCGCCGTTGAACACGCCGTGATGCCAGATCGACCCCTCGGCGAAGCGGAACAGCACCTCGGCCGCCACCTGCTTCTGGGCGTGAGTGGCAGCGGCGCCGAACTCGGCCCACGACAGGCCGTCGACCCACTCGCTGGTGATGACCCGCATGGCGCTGCGCTCGGGCACCACGTCGGGCACGTGGATGAACGGGTGACCGCGGTAGCGGTCGGCGAACTCGGCCTGGCAGCGGGCCTCCAGCCGGTAGTCCAGCTCGTCGCTCATACGGGCCCGCAGCTCGTCGACCATGGCCCGCACGTCCATGTTCTTCAGGGCGAAGCTGGCGAACATGCCGTAGAGGAGCTCGGCGTTGTCGAGGTCGGAGCGGATGGCCTTGTCGACGCCGGGATACTGCACCTTCACGGCCACGACGCGCCCGTCGGGCATCACCGCCCGGTGCACCTGGCCGATCGACGCCGCCGCCTTGGGGATGGGGTCCCAATCGAGGAAGAGCTTCTCGGGATCGGCGCCCAACTCGGAGCGGATGACCCCTTCGGCCAGGCTGGGGGCCATGGGCGGCACGTCGGCCTGCAGGGTGGCCAGGGCGGCCCGGGCCTCGGGGGGCAGGCCCTCGGCGATGAACGAGATCATCTGCCCGGCCTTCATGATGGCGCCTTTCATGCCCCCCAGCACCTCGGCCACGTCCTGGGCGCTGCGGATGGCGAAGGTCTCCTCCAGGCGGGCCCGTTCGGCCTCGGTGGCCCGGCGTCCGCGGATCTTGACCACCGACCAGTGCAGAGCCCGCCGCACCGAGAGGCGCCACACGCGAGCCTGGCGGTCGAGGCGCAGGCGGCGGTCGTCGTCGGAGAGGGCGATGCCGACGGCGGCGGCACCGACCACGGCCGTCCCCGCTGCGGCCAGGGGGACAGCCTTGCGCGCGTTCAGCAGCTCAGCTCACTCGCTCGCGGCGACGATGGCCCCGGGCGCCACCTCGGCCCGGGCTTGGTCGTCTCGACAGAGGCGGGCGGCAGGGAGGGCCTGGAGACGGTCGTCGTCGATCGGGCGACCACAGGCCTCGCAGGTGCCGTAGGTGCCCTCGTCGAGGCGCCGCAGGGCGTGCTCGACGTCAGCCAGCTCCGACTCGATGGCCTCGAGGATGGAGAGATCCTTCTCCCGCTCGAACGTCTCGGTGCCCATGTCGGCCTGGTGCTGGTCGACCGACGAGAGCTCGGAAAGGCTGTCCTGCTCGGTCTGGTCGCTCAGGTGGTCGTCGTCGAGGCCGCCGCGGACCCCCTCGAGCCGGGTTCGTTCGGCCTCGAGGCGGGACCGGGCCGTCTCGCCTGTGCCGTCGTGGGTAGTGCTGTCGTGAGTGGTGCTGTCGTGAGTGGTGCTGTCGTCCATCGCTGCGAGCCTAGGCCAGCGACACGAGGTCGAGAAGGTCGTCGCTCCAACGCTGGAAGGTGCCCTCGGGCAGCAGGAGGGCGTCGTCGGCCGCCATCTCGTTGACGAAGGCGGTGTCGTGGCTCACTACCACCATGGTGCCCGGCCAACCGGCCAGGGCCTTGCCGATGGCCTGGCGGGAAGGCGGGTCGAGGTTGTTGGTGGGCTCGTCGAGGAGGAGCAGGTTGTGGCGACCGGCCACCAACTGGGCCAGGGCCAGCTTGGTCTTTTCCCCGCCCGACAAGGTGCCCGCATCTTGGAACGCGATCTCACCCATCAGGCCGAACATACCGAGCAGGGCGCGCAGCTCCACGTCGGGGGCGTTGCCGTTCTCCCGGAGATGGTCGAGCACCGACACTCCCTGCCGGATCCCCTCGTGCTCCTGGGCGTAGTAGCCCACCGACACGCCCATGCCCTGTCGCACCGATCCCTCGGTGGGCTCGGTGGTGCCGGCCAGGACCCGCAGCAGACTGGTCTTGCCTGCGCCGTTCAGTCCCATCACGAGCAGGCGTCGCCCCCGCTCCACGGTGACGTCGACGTCCTCGAAGACCTTCACTGCCTCACTGGCTGCGCCGGGGCCGGCGGGCCCCGACGTGGCGCCGTAGGACTTGGCCAGGCCCGTGGCCTCCAACACGATGCGGCCCGACCGAGGGGGGTCCGGGAGCCGGACGTTGTACTTCTTCTCCCGTACCGGGCCCTGCACCGCCGAGGTCCGGATCTTGTCGACCCGACGGTCGATGGACTTGGCCACCCGGGCCCGCTTCGCGGTCTGGCCCCGCATGCTGTCGGCCTGGTCGCTGAGTCGGCGGATCTCGGCCTGCTGGCGACCGGCGGTCTTGGCGGCCCGCTCCTCGTCGGCGGCCCGGGCGGCCCGGTACTCCGAGTAGGTGCCCCGGTACTCGATGAGGCGGCCCTCGTCGAGGTGCAGGATGCGGGTGATGGCCTTGTCGAGCAGATGGAGGTCGTGGCTCACCACCAGCAGGGCACCGCGGTAGGACCCCAGGAAGCCCATCAGCCAGGCCTTGGCGTCGGTGTCGAGGTGGTTGGTGGGCTCGTCGAGCATCAACACGTCGCTGCCGCCGTAGAGGATCCGGGCCAGCTCGATGCGCCGCCGCTCCCCTCCCGACAGTGCGGTGATGGCCAGGTCGACGCGATCGACGGTCAGACCGAGGCCGTGGGCCAGTTTGCGGACATGGGCCTCGGCGGCATAGCCGTCGGCCTCGAAGAACGCCTCCTCGGCGTCGCTGAAGCGGGCCAGGGCGCGATCGGACTTGTCGTGCTCGAGGGCGGCGCGCAGCTCGTCCAGGCGTTGGGCGGCCTCGTCGAGACCGCGGCCGCTCAGGATGTGAGAGAGCCCGGTGGCCCGGCGCCCGACGCCCTGCGGTCTCGGGTCCTGGGGCAGGTAGCCGAGCCCACCGGTGTGGCGAATGGTGCCCGCCGCCGGTTCGTCCTCGCCGCCGAGCACCTTCAACAGGCTCGTCTTGCCGGCCCCGTTGCGGCCCACGAGGCCGACCTTGTCGCCGGCTCGCAACGTGAACGAGGCGTCGGCCAGGGTGAAGCGGCCGCCCACTTCCACGCTGAGTCCTTGCACCGAAAGCACCGACCCAGGCTACGGGACATGACGGCCCTTCCTCTCAGCGCCCCGAGGCGCCGGTCGGCGCCCGCTGCCTATCGGGTGCAGACGGACCTGAGAGGGAGGTCGCCGGCGTAGCGATCGCCGGCGTTGACGGCCGTGGGAGTGGCCGTCCTACCTCTTTTCGACGCGGCGAACGTCAAGGTTGTAGAAAGTCGGAGACCCGTCACAGAGGGATGCCAGCTTTGCGGACATCTCCGTGGTCTCCGGCCTGTTGGAGCTCTCCATCGCCTGTTCGTGGGAGTCGAACTCCAGGATGGAGAGGTAGTAGCCGGGACGGTCACGATCGGCCGCCATGGTGGCCCGAGCCATCGGCATGGGTCCGCCACGAGAACGCATGTCCTCGATGAGCGCGTCGATCTCGTCGATACGCGAGGTCTTGATCTCAATGATCTGCACAAATCCGGCCATAGCTCGGCCCTCCCCGTCCGGACCCCCGGACACACGGCAGACGCTAACTCTCTCAGCCCCTCAGGCGACGGTGGTCAGGGGCCCCCGGGGAGAATGGAGCCCAGCTCCCTCCAGGATCGAGAGGTGCCTCGAAGGCCCGCTGATCGTGGAACTCGCCGCGATCTGCCGACCCCCTCGAACCACCCGGCGGCCAGGAAAACGGCGCGGCGATGGATGGCTCGACGTGCGTCCTGATCCAGCCGGATCTCGATTGCCTCATCGGTGGGTCCCTCTCCGAGTGCGTCCGCCAACAGGCTCAGCCGGGTTCGCCGGACCCTGGCGGCGTCAAAGCAGGCCCGCCCGGCCTCCGGCAGCCATCAGGACGGCCGGCCCTGAGCCCTACGATCGGGGGATGGGGTAATCGCGCCTGATGGCACCGGTCCCCCGGGGGCGTAGGTCAGTGGTAGACCGGCAGCCTTTTAAGCTGCGCGTCGGGAGTTCGATCCTCCCCGCCCCCACCCGCCGTCGTGGCTCGAGGCCGCGCTGTGGACGATGTCCGGAGCCTGGCTTAGGATCGGTCGGCGACTCGTCCCCCGACTAGAGGTGGCTGGTGAAAAAGGACCGCTTCGGCAAGTCCAAGGGACCTCTCTCGAAGGCGGAGATCGAGCGCGAGGCGCAGAAGGAACTCGAACGCCTCTCCCGCGGCGCCGGGCCGCGGCCCACCTTCACGCCGCCGAGCGGACCACCGACGGCCCTCGACGAGGTCGCCGATTCGATGCGTGGCCGGTCCGCGGGCGCGTCGCAGCCCTTCCGCCCGCCCGTACCCGACCTGGGCGCCGGCCCCGTCGGGATGCCCCAGTTCGGCGGTGTCCCTGGGAGGCGCGGGGCGCCCCCACCCTCCCTGGAGCCCGACGCGCCGTTCTATGACGACGACGAGGCGGCTGCCGACGAGGCTGCAAATGTCACCGAGATCGCCCTCCGTGACCACGCCGCCAGGTTCGGATCCGACCCCGAGGACCTGGTGATCCGTCAGGACCCCTTTGCCGCCGAGATGATGCGCGATCAGGCGATGCGGCAGTTCTTCGAGAAGCAGGAGACCAAGCAGCACAAGACGTCGCGCAAAGCGTCTGCGGATCCCGTTACCAGTGTCCTGAACCGGCTGGCGGCCCGCAAGAAGGCCGAGGAGGAGATACTGGCTCAGGGCGACGACGGCTCGGGTCAGAGCGTGCTCGACCGCATTCGGGCCCGGCGCGAGGCGCTGGTGGCCGAGGTGGATCCACCCCCCCCGAGCCCGTTGCGGGGAGGACCGTCCCGAGGTGGCCAGGGCCGGGGCCGGCCGCGGATGACCACGATCGAGGAGGACGACGAGGACGACGACGATTCGCCCCTGGCTGTCATGCGGGCACGGGCGGAGGCCCGACGCCCACCCCGGCCCACCCCCCCGGCTCGCGTGGTGGCCCTCCCCGGCACCGAGCTGGGCCACGACGACGAGTTCGACGACGACCAGGACGGCCCCTTGGAGGCCGACTTCGAGTTCGAGGACGACGACGAGGCCATCGAGGCCATCGAGGAGAGCGACGAGCTCGACGAGTATGACGAGCTCGTCGGCGACGACGAGCTCGAGGCCCCGTCCACACCCTCCTTCGAAGACGTCGTTTCCCGCCTGTCCCGTGTGAGTCCCCCGAAGCCGGCACCGGCACCGGCGACGAAGCGGGGCGCCCGCGTGCCCGTCGCCAGGCCCGCAGCGCGCTCGGCCAGGCCGGTGCCGAAGCCGAAGGCCAAGTCGGCGGCGGCCAAGTCGGCGGCGGCCAAGTCGGCGGCGAAGACCTCGGCGGCGAAGACCTCGGCGGACAGGGTCGGGGCCGCCAAGGTGCCGAGGGCCAGGAAGTCAGCCACCAAGGCAGCGGCGAAACCGGCCACCAAGGCCCCTTCCCCCCGAGGCAGCGCGAAGGCAGCGCCCGTTGTCCGGACACCTCGGGTCGACACAGCCACAATGGCAGCGCCGAAGCGGGCGACCGAGGCGGCACCGGCCCAGACTGCGGAGGTGTCGGACGCGGCGGCCAGGAAGGCTGCGGCAAAGGCGAAGATCGCCGCCGCGGCCAAGCGCGTGCAGTCGACCAGATAGGCGGTTTCGGTGCCGGTCGACCCGGCCCAAGCGCCGGGGTGGGGTTTACCCGATCGACCGCAGGACCGAGGCCGCCTCCAGGCGCACACGGAAGTCGGCATCGTCGGCGTGGGCGGCAATGGCCTTACGACTGGCTCCGGCGCCGAGCTGGGCCAGCCCCCGTAGGACCTTCCAGCGAACCCACGAATCGCTGTCGGACAGCGCAGCCTCGAGCAGGGGGCGCAGTCCCTGACGATTGACGTCGACCATGGCGTCGGCCGCAGCCCGGCGCACCGAGCGCACGGCGTCGGCGATCAGCCGGGCCCACTCGGCGGCGGCCACGTCGGCGTCGGCCTCTCGCAGCAGGTTGGCCGCCACCTGACGCCGCGACGGATCGTCATCGTGGGCCGCGGCCAGGACCCGGTCCAGGTCGACGGCCTCGGCCGGGCGCAACAACCCGAGGTCGCGCCACGCCCGTTCCAGGCGGCTGACCCGCCGACCCGTCGCACCGCCGGCATTCCGTTCGGGCACGGAGCCGGCATTCCGTTCGGGCACGGAGCCGGCATTCCGTTCGGGCACGGAGCCGGCGACGGCACCCGCGCCGGCCGGACCGCCCATGACCCGTGGAGCAACGCCGCCGATGGTGACGCTCTCGAAGGGCGCGAACTCCTCGGTCACCACCGCCAGCACCGGCAAGAGGAGCCGCTCCCAGTCGTCGGCCCGGCGCAGCCCCACGGCCACGAACTCCGGGCCTACCAGCACGTTCGCCACCTCGGTGAACTCGGCGAAGAGCCGGCTCACGCCGGGCTCGTCCGCGACACTGGCCGCCGACTCGTCCCTGGTCTCGCCTCCGCTCCGCTCCGGCTCGCTCGGGACTACATACCACCGGCTCGGCCCGTCGTGGATGGGGCCGACCTGGAACCTGACGGTGCGGGGGTTGGGGGTGGCCTCGGGCACCACCGGTCCGTCGAAGCTGACGACCAGCGGGTCGTCGCTCGGGACGGGCGGGGCATCGTCCGGCGAGTCGTCGCCGGGCGAGTCGTCGGCGGGCACGTCGCCGGGCTCGGCCAGCTTGGACACCGCGTTCACGCCGAAGCGACCGTCGACCCAGCCGTACTCCAGGCTCACGTCGGCATCGAGGTCCCGACACCACCAACCGTGGCCTGGGCCCACGACCTCGGCCAGGGACTCCTCGTCGGTCGCCGTCCACGGCTCGCGGGAGAAGTACCGCTTGAGCAACCGCTTGGTCGGGCCCAGCGCCTCGAAGGGCAGGGCCATGAAGGCGTCGACGGTGAGGTGCTCGAAGGCGGCACGCACCAGGTCTCGTTCGACCGCCAGGTCGCGCCCCGATGCCACGGTGGGTGTGGTCAGCCCGAGTCGCTGAAGCGGATGTCGAGGGCGCGCAGGTAGGTCTGCAACCCGGCGTCCTGGATGGGCACCAGGTGGGCCTCGCCGCCACTCTCGTTGTGGTGCGAGTGCCACGTGCCCGGTGGGGTGACGAACGCACCGCCGGGTTGCCAGTCGATCCGGATGGGATCGATGATCTGGCGGGTCTGCCGGTCGACCCGTTCGCCGAGCAGGGTGTAGCACCCGGGCAGGCAGTCCACGATGAGGTCGACGGCCACCGACTGATGGCGATGGGGACGCTGTGTCCGGCCCGCGGGCAGGACGCCGAACATGGCCCAGAGCGTGTGGGTCACGGTGAGCGTCTGGTCGAAACGGGCGTTGTTGAGCAGCACCGACACCCTGCTCTTGTCGTTGGCGTCGGGGGCGGCGGCAACCTCGGCCAACTCGGCCTTCGCCGTCGTGGCCGAGAACTTGGTGGGCTTGAACCGGGGGGTCAAGGCGATGGCGCCGAGGTAGTCGAGCAGTGGCGTGTCGACCACGTGGTAGAAGGCGGTGTCGAGCTCGGCCGAGTGGGTGACCTCACCTCCGGTGGGCAGAGCCAGGAAGTCCCCGGCCTCCCACACCATGGTGTGCTCGTCGAAGCGTGAGACGCCCCGGCCACGGATGCAGTACAACAGCTGGCTCGTGGCGTTGGGCCGCATGCGGATCTCGTCTCCGGCGACGATGCGAACGAAGCTGGCCAGCAGCGCCGGAGAGGTGGCCGGGTACGACGTGCCCAGCGACGCGGAAGCGTCGAGGGGCACGACCGGCTGGGCCCACCGGCGTAGAGGTCGGGCGAGAAGGTGATCGCCGGCACCGGCGTGATGACGCCGTCGCCGATGGGGTCGGCTGCCTGGCTGTACTCGAAGAAGCGGGCGTCGCCTGTCCAGTCCTCGATGGCCTCGCCCACGGCGAGAGTGCCGGGCCGGGTCGCCTCCTGACTTGTCGTCGTCATGTCATCCAGGATCAGCCCGTCCGGTGCCTAGTGTCAAAAGATGACCACTGTCCAGCGGCCCGCCGGAACCGCTCGCGTCGGGTGTTCGGGTTGGATGTACAAGCACTGGCGGGGGTCGGTGTACCCCGAGATGATCCCCCAACGGCGTTGGTTCGAGCACTACGCGACGATGCTCGACACCGTCGAGATCAACAACACCTTCTACCGGTCGCCGACGGAATCGACGGTCGAGGGGTGGGCCGCGCAGGCTCCGCCGGGGTTCACCTACGCGGTCAAGCTCGGAGCCTTCGGTTCGCATCGCATGAAGCTGCGCGATGCCGAGTCGTGGCTGGGCAACCACATCGATCGCGTCGAGCGGTTGGGCCCCACCGCCGGGCCCACCCTCGTGCAGCTCCCGCCGCGCTGGCGGCGCAACGCCGAACGCCTCGACGAGTTCCTGTCGGTGGCTCCCCGCACGACGCGCTGGGCGGTCGAGCTGCGCGAGCCGTCGTGGTTGCACGAGGAGGTGTACGAGGTGCTCCGCCGCCACGGCGCCGCCCTGTGCATCCATGATCTGCTGGAGGGCCACCCGTGGGAGCTGACCGCGGATTGGACCTACGTCCGGTTCCATGGTCCCAACGCTGCCTACCAGGGCCGCTACGGCGAGGACGGCCTGTTCTGGATGGCCCACCGGCTCAGCACCTGGCTGGACGGAGGCTGCGATGTCTACGCCTACTTCAACAACGACGACTCGGGCAACGCAGTGCAGGACGCCCGCTGGCTGGCCGAGCGCCTCGGCCGCCGCTGAGGGGTCCGACGGCGACTGTAAGAATGGGCGAAGATGGCCGAGTCACCTGCGGGGCATACCTCCGCGCCCCCGCCCTGTCCTGCCCGTCCATCGTCGATGGATCCGTCGGCGCTCGGCTTCGTGCGCAGACCGATGGTCCGCTGGCTCGATCCGCACCAACTCGTGGATACCGCAGCCCGGGTGCTGCTGTCGGGCATCTTCAGCTCCTACGCCGACAACCGGGAGCTGCAGGCGCTGACGCCGACCGACGTCCCCGACCGCTCGAAGTCCCCCGACAGTCCCGGCTCGGACTCCTCGGAGCTGTGGCTCGATTACGTGGCCGACCTGGGCGACGGGTGGAACTCCACCTACACGGTGGCCCGGCTCCTCGCCGCCGACGAGCTCGACCTCGACTGGCACGGTGAGACCCACGCCACCCGGCGGGGGCGGCTCCTCGTGATGGGCGGTGACCAGGTGTACCCCGTGCCCAAGCGGGCCGAGTACGAGAACCGCATGCTCGGCCCGTACCGCTCGGCCATGCCGTGTGCTACCGAAGACGGCCCCGAGCTGTTCGCCATCCCCGGGAGCCACGACTGGTACGACGGTCTCGTCAACTTCACCAGCATCTTCTGCCACGGCCGGTGGATCGGAGGATGGAAGACCCGTCAGCACCGCAGCTACTTCGCCCTCAAGCTTCCGAGCGGCTGGTGGTTGTGGGCCATCGACGTCCAGTTCGGTGCTCACCTCGACGACGCCCAGCTGAGCTATTTCTCCGAGGTGGCAGCCGACCAGGTCAACGAGGGTGACCGCATCATCGTGTGCACGGCCAAGGAGGTCCAGAGCGGCCGCAGCACCAACGAGATCGTCTCCGACCGAAACCTCGAGTACCTCGAACACGAGATCATCGAGCCGGCCGGCGCTCGGGTCGTCCTGCACCTGAAGAGCGGGCGCCATCACTACTGCCGCAACGTGATGGAGGACGGCCCTCGCCAACACATCACCTCGGGCGGGGGAGGGGCGTTCCTGCACCCCACACACCGGCTCCCCGAGGAGCTGGTCATCCCCGCGAGGCCGACGGGAAGTACCGGAGGGCGAGCGTCTACCCGTCTGCCGACGTCTCCCGGAAGCTGAGGAAGAGGGTCTGGTTGCTCCCGTTCTTCAACCTCCCCCTCGCCGCCGCCTTCGGGACCCTCCAGGTGCTGTTGGCCTTCATGATGGGCCTGCAGCTCCACAACCGGTACGCCTCGCTGGATCCCGTCGAGCTGACGCGGGCGGTGTGGGAGAGCCCGACGGCATTCGTGCTCATCGTGTTCATGGTCGTGCTCCTGGCGGGGATGGTGCGCTTCGCCCACGACGCCAGCGGCGTCCCCAGAGTGGTGCTCGGTCTGGTGCACGCCGCCCTCCAGCTGGCCAGCGTGGGCGGGGTGATGATCGCCGCCTCGTGGCTGTCGACGGATCTCGTCGCCTCCAGGGGCACCACGACGATGCTCCTGTTCGTCGTTCTCGTCGCCGTGCTCGGTGGCATCGGGGGCACCTTCGGCATGTCGGGCTACTTCTGGACCACGAACTGTCTCGGCTTTCACGGCAACGAGGCCTACGCACCGCTGCATCACATGGACCTGAAGCACTTCCTCCGCCTGCACTTCGGGGCCGACGGGGTCCTCACGCTCTACCCCGTGGGGATCGACCGGGTCGGCCGCCACTGGAAGTTGAACCCGGACGCACCCGACGGTGCCCCGTGGTTCGAGCCCGACGGGCCCGAGCCCGACGTCCGCCTGATCGAGAAGCCGGTCCGAATCGATCCCTGACCGCTCGGGCCAGGGCACCCCGCTCAGGGGCCGCTCGGGCCAGGGCGGCCGGCGGCAGTGGCGGGGTCGGCGGCAGACACCGGTGAGGCAGTGGCGTACAGGGGGTACCGGTTGAGCCATCTCCGGCGCACTTCGCGCCCGGCCACCTCCCGCACCTCGGCCAGAACGGCCCGGGGGGAGTGGTCACGGGAGGCGATGGCCTTGACTGCGGCCACTCCCAACCGGCGGGGGGTGAGCAGCTCCGACGGCTCCACCCGGTGATTGAACACGTCGATGGCCCGGCGCAAGCCATCGGGCTCTCGAGCCAGCCCGCGTACGATCCCGCCGAACACGACGGGGATGGGCCCGGCCGCTCCGAGGTCGTGGGCGAACCAGTGCATCCCCGCGGCGTCGCGGTCTCGCCACCGCCACCACCGGGTCATGGCTGCGTCGGTGGCGGCCGCCTCGCCCGCGGTCTCGACGATGGCGGCGGCCAGGACTTCGCCCTGTCGCAGGGCGTCGGAGATGCCCTGACCGGGTGCGGGGTCCTTGAAGTGACCGGCGTCACCGACGAGCACCCATCCTGGACCGGCCGACTCCCGGAAGAACCCGTTGAACGACGAGATCCCGCGGGGCCGGCCCAGCCGATGGGCGCCGGCGAGGACGTCGGTGAGCTGCGGGCACCGGGCCACGTAGTCGTCGTAGGACTCCTCGACATCGGTGGTGAACGAGGCCAGTTCCGCCATTGGTGGCAGGATCCCCACCATGTAGAGCCCGCTGTCGGTGGGACAGGCGGTGACGAACCTCTCGTCGCGCACGAGCAGGATCGCCGCCGGTTCCGCCCAGGTGGCCCCTTCGTAATAGCTCCAGAAACCGAAGCGCTCGCTGGGCGCCACGTTGTAGGTGCGGGCGCCCACCAGGCGGGCCACTTTCGACGATCGTCCGTCGGCTCCGACCACGAGTGGGGCCAGAAGGCGGCGCTCGCCGCCTTCCCCTTCGGCCACGACGCCGGCGACGCGACCGCCGTCCCTGATGAGGGCGGTGACCCGGGTACCGGTGTGCACGGTCGCCCCGGCCTCGGTGGCCGCATCGAGCAGGATGGCGTCGAGCAACCGCCGCCGTATGCACAGGGCAGGGCCCGGGTCGGAGGGCTCGGTCGGCCAGGGGACGCGAGCCGAGAAATCACCGAGGTGGAAGTCGGCGACGGCGAGCCATGGGGCCCCGGTGGCCACCAGTCGGTCGGTCAGCCCGAGGCGATCGAGCACGGCGACACCGCTGGCCTGAAAGATGTGCGTCGAGGCGGTGTCGCTGGGGAAGGTGGCCCGGTCGACGAGCGCAACCGACAGGCCGGCGCGGGCCAGGTGGGCGGCCAGGGGTGCACCGGCACAGCGCGCCCCCACGACGATCACGTCGTGGCCCTCGACGCCTCCGTCGCCGGTCACGGTCAACCGAACACCACGACGGAGCGCAGGACCTCGCCCCGTTGCATGCGTCCGAAAGCGTCCTCCACCTGGTCGATGGCGATGGTCTCGGACACGAAGCGGTCGAGGTCGAGGCGGCCGGCCAGGTAGGCGTCGATCAACATCGGGAAGTCGCGGCTGGGGAGGCAGTCGCCGTACCACGAGGGCTTGAGGGCGCCGCCGCGCCCGAAGAGCTCGAGCATCGGGATCTCGATGGTCATGGTCGGGGACGGGACCCCGACCTGCACGAGCGTCCCCGCCAGGTCGCGGGCGTAGAACGCCTGGAGCATGGTCTCGGGGAGCCCCACCGCCTCGATGGCGACGTCGACGCCGAAGCCACCGGTGAGGCCCCTGACCGCCTCCACCGGGTCGCCAGCGGTCGCGTTCACGATATCGGTGGCCCCGAACTGGCGAGCGGCGACCAGCTTACGATCGTCGATGTCGACGGCGATGACCTGGCGGGCTCCGGCCAGGCCGGATGCGGCGATGGCGGCATTGCCCACGCCCCCGCAGCCGAACACGGCGACGGTGTCGCCCCGCTGGACGGCCCCGGTGTGCAGGGCGGCGCCGATGCCGGCCATGATCCCGCAACCGACGAGGCCGGCGGCCTCGGGTCGGGCGGCCGGCACCTTCACCGCCTGGCCCGCGGCCACCAGGGTGAGCTCGGTGAAGGCGCCGATGCCCAGCGCCGCGCTCAGGGGCGTGCCGTCGGCCAGCGTCATCTTCTGGGCCGCGTTGCGGCTGTCGAAGCAGTACCAGGGCCGGCCCCGCCGGCACGACCGGCAGAAGCCACACGGGGCCCGCCAAGCAATGACGACGAAATCCCCCGGGGCGATACCGCCGACGTCGTCGCCGACGGACTCGACGATCCCTGCCGCCTCGTGGCCGAGCAGGAAGGGAAAGTCGCCGTTGATCGCCCCCTCGCGGTAGTGAAGGTCGGTGTGGCACACGCCACACGCCTGCACGCGCACGAGCGCCTCGCCCGGACCGGGGTCGGGTACGAAGACCGTCTCGAGGCTCACCGGGGCTCCTGCGGAACGCGCCACCACGCCCTGCACCTCGTGTGCCATGCATCCTCCTCGGGTCGACCTGAGGCCATCGTGGCATTCGCGGCCGACGGACCGAGCCTCACCCCTCGTCGAGCAGGCGACGGACCTCATCGTCGGTGGGCGGGGCGAAGTCGACGAACCACCGACCGACGGCGTCGAAGCGAGGCGGGGACAGGAGGCAGACGACCTCGTCGGCCACCCGGGCGAGCTCGCGACATGTGGAGGACGCACCGACGGGCACGGCCACAACCAGCCGCTCGGGCCCAGGACCCCGCTCAGGGGGCCGCTCGGGCCCAGGACCCCGCTCAGGGGGCCGCTCGGGCCCAGGACCCCGCTCAGGGGGCCGCTCGGGCCCAGGACCCCGCACGGCCTGCACCGCGGCGCGCATGGTGGCTCCGGTGGCCAGACCGTCGTCGACCACGATCACCACCTTGGCCGCGAGGTCGGGGAACTGACGGTCACCTCGGTACAGCCGTTGGCGGCGGGCGAGCTCGACCGCCTCCCGGGCGACCACCTCGTCGATCGTGGCGGCCGAGATACCGAGGGAGACGACGACCCCCGGGTTGAGGACACGCCCCCCGCCCGTGGCGATGGCGCCCATGGCCAGCTCGGCATGGCCGGGCACACCCAGTTTGCGCACCACCAAGACGTCGAGCGGCGCGCCGAGGGCCACGGCCACTTCACGAGCCACTGGTACTCCGCCTCTCGGCAGGCCGAGGACGGCGACATCGCTGCGACCGGACCAGTGACGCAGAGCGGCGGCCAACTCCCTTCCCGCCTCGACCCGGTCGACAAAGGGGCGGGGGGGCCTCACTCCCGGCCGGTCCGTGGAGTCAGGCCCGGCGCCGTACCTGGACCCGCCCACCCGCCACCTGGGTGTCGTAGGCGGGCTGAGGAGCGGTGGCGGGGCCGTGGAGCGCGGCCCCGTCGGAGAGCCGGAACGTGCTGGCGTGCCAGGGACAGGTGACACAGTCGCCGTCGACTTCGCCTTCGTGAAGGGGCCCTCCGGCATGACCGCACACGTCGCCGAGGGCGTGAATCGTGTCGCCCCGGCGCACCAGCAGCACCTCGACGTCGCCTGCGGAGGCTACGACCGGGCGTCCCTCGGCCAGGTCGGCGGCGTCGACGGTGTCGGTCCACTCGCCCGGCCCCTCCTGCCAGGCGTTGCGGTCGACGTTCACGCCCTGCCGGTACGAGAGGTGGCCGCCCAGGTACCCGCCGACGGTGGCCACGGTGGCTCCCAGCAGGCTCAGGGTCACGCCGAGGCTGCGGTCGCCGTTTCTCCGGGCCAGCCACGACCAGCCGTAGAGGCCCACGGCCACGATGTTGGTGCCGGCGTGGACGAGGCCGACCCGACGCTCGGCGTCCATCAGGTCCGACCAGTCGGCCAGGCCGGCGGCCGCCGTGGGCAGGGCGCTGAGCACGCCGATGCCCACCAGGGTGTCGGCCGCCGCCTCGCTCCCCTCCCGGCCGACGGCATCGATCACGAAGGCGCTGGTCCACGACCCGATGGCCACGTCGGTGAGCATGGGATGGAGGGGATGTCCGAGCCAGGTCCCCGACAGCGCGTCCTTCACCACGCCGTGGGGAATGACCCCGCCCACGAAGCTCGACACGGGGTTGGCCACCACGTCGAGCGCCTTGGCCTGGTGTAGACGCTCGAGCAGGTCCTCGACCAGCTGCAGAGCCATGGTGTGTTCCTCCCGTCTCAAGGGCAGACGGAGGGTCCGCCCCTGCTGTGCCTACCCACCCGACGCGTTCCCCTCACCAGGGGGGACCACCGGCAGCGAGGACATGTCGGCCAACGGGTACACGTCGAAGTGCGACAGGTTGTACACCGGCATCTGGGCCAGCAACATCTCCAACTCGTCGTTGGACCCGACGTCGAAGATCCATGCCCCGCCGTGATAGCCGACGATGTGGTAGCGGCCCACGACCTTGCCGCTCTCCTCCAGTGGCTTGGCGTAGTCGGGCATCCGCAGCACCGTCTTCATCATCTCGGTCGACAGCCTGGAGATCTCCATCTTCCACACGACCAGGAACTTCATCACGGCCTCCTCGCCTCGCGGGTATCTGCCTTCGTCAGGGCCAGACTAGGTCCTGGCCCGACTGGAGGCTTAGCCCGGATCCACCGATCGGCGTCATCCTGACGGACTGAGCATCACGTAGAAGTGCCCCCTGACCAGGGACAATGGCGGTTACGAAGCCAGCCACAACCCCGAATCGGAGGGCACCTTCTCGATGCGATCATCCCACAGCCTCGATGCCGTCGCCGTGACCTTCGACGACGAGCGCCTGGTGGCCGATGCAGGGCTGATGCTGCCGGCCACGCTGGCCCAGCATCTCGGGCTGCGCGAGCTGTTCGACGACCATGTCGACCTCGGCGACGCCGTTGGCCACGCCAACGTCGGGCACAAGGCGATGACGCTGATCCACTCGGCGCTGGCCGGCGGTGACAGCATCGACGACGCCGATGCCCTGCGAGCGGGATCGACCCAAGCGGTGCTGGGCCACGCCGTGCTGGCACCGTCGACTCTCGGCACCTTCTTGCGCAGCTTCACCTGGGGCCACGCTCGCCAG
>JBPCNP010000181.1:0-6131 GCA_051001215.1 Acidimicrobiales bacterium | reverse complement strand
AAGCTCGTCAGGGACGTGGACGCCGCGGGCGGGTTGCGAGCCGGACTGTCGGTGGAGGAGGCGGCCGATGTCCTCTGGGCGACGAACAGCGCCGAGCTGTACGTGCTGCTCACCGTCGAGCGGGGCTGGCTCCCCAAGCGCTACGAAGGGTGGCTGGCCGACACTTGGTGTCGTCTTCTCCTCCCACGCTGACTAACGTGACGTCGCCTGCGGTGAGGCCGTCGTCCCAGGTGTCACGGCGCCGGAGCAGGCTGTCCTCGCCCAGAAGCGAATGGGTCAGCGCGAAATCGACAGCATTGCGAACGACCACGACGCCCGGCCGCCCCGTCGACCGAGACGGCTACGAATGCCCCGCCCTCGCTGCGTCCACCCGTGGCCTTCGACGGTTCCAGGCGCTCCGTTCCACTGCTCCCGCGTGTCGCATCCGTGTCACAACGAGACCCCGCAGGTCATAGAAAAATATCTGACCTGCGGGTTTGCTGCCTCGGTTTAGGTGGTGGAGCTGGAGGGAATCGAACCCTCGTCCGATGAGTGCGGACCCTTCGCGCTACGACCGTTCCCGGTTTCGGGCTTGTCGCTGCCCTCGAGCCGGGTCACGTACTAACTCGTCACGTCTGTTCCGTGATGCCAGTCGGTCTTTCCCTACGTGTCAGCGGTCTTTGCCTGCTGTCAACCCTCATTCTGTTCCCAAGGCAAAGGGTCGTCCTCGGCGTGCCCTTTCAGGTCGCTATTTGCCTTTCCTCAACAGTTTCTAGGCTGCCACGGCGAAGGCAGGTTCCGTGTTATCGGCACCTGTATTGATGCCCCGTTTAACGAGTCTGAGCAACTCGGGTCGCACGACGAGCCAGCGATTTCACCGTCGAAACCGGTCAGCCCCGTACGTCGGCAAGTGTACCCGATGCCTACCGGCGACGGGCCCGGGCCATGTCCCGATCGGCTTCCCGCTTGGCATCGTGCTCAGCGATGGCCTGGCGCTTGTCGTAGCTGCGCCGGCCCCGGCCCACCGCCAGTTCCACCTTGACCCGTCCGTCCCGGAGGTAGACCGACAGGGGAATGAGGGTGAGCGACTGCTGCTGGGTCTGGACGGCGAGGCCCTCGGCCTGGCGCCGGTGGACCAGGAGTTTGCGCCGACGCTCGGGTTCGTGACCCCCGAAACCGTCGGCCTGTCCGAACGGGGCGATGTGGGCGTTGAACAGCCAGACCTCCCCGCCCTCGACCCGGGCGTAGGCGTCTTTGAGCACCACCTGGCCGGCCCGGCACGACTTGACCTCGGTGCCCACCAGGGCGATACCGGCCTCGATGACATCGAGGATCTCGTAGTCGTGGCGCGCCTTGCGATTGGACGCGACCACCTTGGTGACCTCGCCCGACCGGTTTCCGGCCCCCGACGTCGTTCCGTCGCGCTTGGGGGCCATGGCCCGAGGGTACCCTTCGGCCCTCATGCTCCGGCTTGGCCCCGACGTCTGCGACACGATGGTGGCCCACACCCTCGACGGCCTGCCGCTCGAGGCCTGCGGCCTTCTCGCCGGCCTCCCGTCACCCCGCTCAGTGGGCCGCTCGGGCCCGTCACCCCGCTCAGAGGACCGCGGCTCGCTGGTGGTGGCGATCTACCCCTGCCGCAACGCCGCCGAGTCGGCCAAGCTCTACGAGGTCCACCCCCTCGACCACCTCCGCGCCGACCGTGACGCCGAGGACCGGGGTCTGGAGATCACCGGCGTCTACCACTCCCACACCCATACCGACGCCTACCCCTCGCCCACCGACGTGAGGCAGGCCCCCGACCCCGGCTGGCACTACGTTTTGGTGTCGTTGCGGGAGGACGAGCCCATGGTGCGCTCCTACCGCATCGTCGACGGCACGGTGACCGAGGAGCCTGTCGCCAACGACCCCGGTAGGCCGTAGGATCGACGGCGTCAGCCGTTCCCGCCGCCGGAGGCGACCGTTGCCCGTAGAAGTCCGCCTTCCCACCGTCCTGCGCCAGAACGCAGCCGGACAGCCCACGATCACGGCCAACGGCTCTAATCTGGCCGAGGTCTTCGAAGACGTCGTCCGCCAGTTCCCCCTCATGGCCGGCAAGGTCGTCACCGAGGAGGGCACCCTGCACAAGTTCGTGAACGTGTACCGCAACGACGAAGACGTCCGCTACCTCCAGCGCCTCGACACCACGGTGTCGGACTCTGACGTCATCTCCATCCTCCCGGCCGTCGCCGGCGGCTAGGGCGCGGCCGTGGCCGTGCTGCGGTCGGTCCTCGACCTGATCGGCAACACCCCTCTCGTCGAGGTCAGCCAGCTCAGCCCCGTCCCGGGCGTGCGCATCCTGGTCAAGCTCGAAGGCCAGAACCCGGGCGGTTCGGTGAAGGATCGCATCGCCCTGGCCATGATCACCGAGGCCGAGTCCACCGGCCGGCTGCGTCCGGGCCAGACCATCCTGGAGCCGTCGTCGGGCAACACCGGCATCGGGCTCGCCCTGGTGTGCCGGCTCAAGGGCTACCACCTGCGGATCGTGCTGCCCGAGAACGTGTCCATCGAGCGCCGCCAGCTGCTGGAGATCTTCGGAGCCGAGATCGTGGCGTCGCCGGGGGAGGAGGGCTCCAACGGCGCCGTGCGCCTGGCCCAGCGCCTGGCCGGCGAGAACGACGAGTTGGCCTTCCTCTACCAGTACGGCAATCCGGCCAACCCGGGCGCCCATTACCGGGGGACGGGGCCCGAGATCTGGCGCGACTGCCCCGAGGTCACCCACTTCGTGTCGGGGTTGGGCACGAGCGGCACCCTCATGGGAGTGGGCCGGTACCTGAAGGAGCGCAACCCGGCAGTCCAGGTGTGGGCCGTCGAGCCGCCGGCGGGTGAGCTCGTGTCGGGCCTGCGCAACCTCGACGACGGGTTCGTGCCCGAGGTGTTCGACGCCGACCTGCTCGACCGCAAAATCATCGTCCGTCCCCGGGAATCGATCGAGTGGACCCGCCGCCTCACCGCCGAGGCCGCAATCTTCGCGGGGATCTCGTCCGGGGCGGCCCTGGCGGGGGCGGCCAGAGCCGCCGCCGAGCTCGACGAGGGTGTGATCGTGACGGTGTTGGCCGACGGCGGCTGGAAGTACCTGTCGACCGGCGCCTGGACCGACGACCTCGACGACGTCGTCGAGCGGGCGTCGAGGATCGTGTACTTCTGATGGACGACCGGCCGATCGGGATGTTCGACAGCGGCTTCGGGGGGCTCACCGTGGCCCGAGCGGTGATCGACCTGCTCCCCGACGAGGACCTCGTCTACTTCGGTGACACCGGTCGCTATCCCTACGGGCCCCGGCCCCTGGAAGAGGTCCGGGACTTCGCCGACCAGATCACCTCGGTGCTCGTCGACGTCCACGACGTGAAGATGGTGGTGGTGGCGTGCAACACGGCATCGGCGGCCGCCCTCGTCGACCTCCGGTTCGACTTCGACGTGCCCGTGGTCGGTGTCGTCGACCCGGGTGTACGGGCGGCAGTGTCGGCCACCCGCAGCGGGCGCCTGGGTGTGATCGGCACAGTGGGCACCATCGCCTCGGGTGCCTACCAGCGGGCGGTGGCGGCCACCCGGGCCACGGTGACGCTCACCTGCGCGTCGTGCCCCGGGTTCGTCGAGCTGGTGGAGCGCGACGAGATCGGCACCGACCAGGCCTACGTGCTGGCCGAACGCATGCTGGCCCCCCTGGGGGCGGCAGGCGTCGACACCCTCCTGCTCGGCTGCACCCACTACCCCTTCATGGCCCGCACCATCAGCGACGTCATGGGACGCAACGTGGTGCTGGTCTCGTCGGCCGACGAGACCGCCTTCGAGGTGGGCGCCATCCTCGCCGACACCGGCCTGGGCCGGCGCTCGGGGGTGGGCGGCGGCAAGGGTCGGCACCGCTTCGTGTCATCGGGTGACGTCGGCTGGTTCCGCCACCTCGGTGGTCGCCTCCTCGGTCCCGAGCTCGACGATGTGGAGGGCTGGGAATGGCGCTGACCCTGACCGTCCTGGGCTGTTCGGGCACCTACGCGGCGCCTGGCGGCGCCTGCAGCGGGTATCTGGTCGACGACGGCGACACCCATGTGTGGATCGATGCCGGATCCGGCACCCTGGCCAACCTCCAGCGCCACATCGGCTTCGACGCGGTCGACGCGATCGTGCTCAGCCACGAGCACCCCGACCACTGGAGCGACCTCGAGGGCTTCGTCAACGTGCTTCGATACATCGCCCCCCGGGAGGGTGTGGCCGTGTACGCCCCCGCCGGCATCCGCGACCGCACCTACGCCGAGACCGAGCCCAACCTGGCCTGGCACACGGTGGCCGATGGGCACCGGGTGCGCGTGGGTACGCTCGATCTGTCGTTCTCCCGCACCGACCACGGGCCCGAGACGCTGGCTGTCCGGGTCGACGGCGGGGGTCGGTCGCTCGGCTACTCGGCCGACACCGGGCCCGGCTGGTCCTTGGAATCCCTGGGCCCCGGCCTCGACCTGGCCCTGTGTGAAGCCACCGTCCCCGAACACCTGGAGGGAACCATGCAGCACCTGTCGGCCGGCCAGGCCGGGACATCGGCGCACGCAGCAGGCGCCGCCCGCCTCCTGCTCACCCACCTGTGGCCCACGCTCGACCGCGACCAGGCCCGACGCGAGGGCGCCGAGGCCTTCGGCGGACCGGTCGAGGTCGCCGACGTCGGCGGGCGGTACGGCCTGTGAGGGCCGACGGCCGCCAACCCGACGATCTGCGTCCCGTGTCGTTCCAGCGTGACTTCACCGAGTTCGCCCTCGGTTCGGTGCTCGTGTCGATGGGCCGCACCCGGGTGCTGTGTACGGCGTCGGTCGAGGAGCGAGTGCCGCCGTGGATGCGGGGCAAGGGTTCGGGATGGCTCACGGCCGAGTACTCGATGCTGCCGGGGTCGACGTCGGAGCGCTCCAACCGTGAGGTCAACAAGGGCAAGCCCTCGGGCCGGACGCAGGAGATCCAGCGCCTCATCGGCCGCTCGCTGCGATCGGTGACCGACTTGGTGACGACGGGGGAGCGCCAGATCGTGCTCGACTGCGACGTCCTCCAGGCCGACGGGGGCACCCGCACGGCGGCCATCTCCGGCGCCTACGTCGCCGCCCACGATGCCTTCACCCGCCTGGTGGCCGCCGGCAAGATCAAGGCCCATCCCATGACGACCGCCTGCGCGGCGGTGTCGGTGGGGATCGTCGACGGCATGGGCCTCCTCGACCTCGACTACTCCGAGGACGTCCGGGCCGGCGTCGACATGAACGTGGTGATGACCTCGACCGGTCGCTTCGTGGAGGTGCAGGGCACGGCCGAGGGCCTGGCCTTCAGTCGCAGCGAGCTCGACGACCTGCTGGGCCTGGCCGAGCACGGCATCGCCGCCGTGCTCGACGCTCAAGCCGAGGTGCTGGCCACACCGCCGCGGCCCCGACCATGAGGGTGGTGTTGGCCACCGCCAACCCGCACAAGGCAGCCGAGATCGGGCCCCTCCTCGCCGGTTTCGACGTGGTGCCCCGGCCGACGGAGCTGGCCGACGTGGACGAGACGGCCGACACCCTCGAGGGCAACGCCCGCCTCAAGGCCGAGGCCGTCGCCGCCTTCAGCGGCGAGCTGGCCGTGGCCGACGACACCGGCCTGGAGGTCGACGCCCTCGGCGGTCGACCGGGCGTGTGGTCGGCCCGTTATGCCGGCGAGGACGCCACCTACGCCGACAACGTGGCCAAACTGCTGGCCGAGCTCGACGCGGTGGCCTCCGAGGACCGCCGGGCCCGGTTCCGCACCGTCGTCGTGGCCCGAACGCCCGACGGCCGCGAGCTGGTGGCCGAGGGAGCCGTCGACGGCCACATCGCCGTCTCCGCCCGGGGCGATCGCGGGTTCGGCTACGACTCGGTGTTCGTGCCCGACGACGGCGACGGCCGCACCTTCGCGCAGATGACGGCCACCGAGAAGGCCGCCGTGTCCCACCGCGGCCGCGCCTTTCGCGCCCTTGCCCGTTCTTTTCGCGATTTCTGACATCCATCAGGCTGTCGAAATATCGAGAGGGGGTCTGGGCGGGTCTGGGGGCCGACGATGAAGGGCCTGTCGAGGCGCGTCTGGTGGGAGGCCTTCGAGCACTGCGTTGTGTGGGGCCTGAGGTCGTTTTGGCG
>JBPCNP010000180.1:0-18781 GCA_051001215.1 Acidimicrobiales bacterium | reverse complement strand
TGAGCGGGCTTCCCTTCGCGGCCGCCGACGTGGAGACCCTGCAATCCCTGGTCCGCCAGGCCGAGACCGCCATCGAGAACAGCTACCTGTACGACGAGGCCAAGCGCCTGTCGCTCACCGACGGGCTCACCGGGCTGTGGAACTCCCGTCATTTCGAGCTGCGCTTGGGCGAGGAGCTTTCGCGCGCCGTGCGCTTCACCGACGACTACTTTTCTCTGGTGCTCTGCGACCTGGACAACTTCAAGGGCGTGAACGACACCCACGGTCACCAGATGGGCAACAGTGTGCTGGTCGAACTGGCTCGCCGGCTCGTGGAGTCGACTCGTGAGGTCGACATCGTGTCCCGCCTGAGCGGGGGCGGTGACGAGTTCGCGCTGCTCCTGCCCCGGACCGGGCTGGCCGGAGCCCTGCGCCTAGCCGAGAAGGTTCGCGGTGCCGTCGCCGACGAGCCCTTTCGGGCCGACGGTGTCGAGCTCGCCATCACCATGTCGCTCGGCGTGGCCTCCTACCCAGAGCACGGCAGCTCTGAGAAGGAGCTGAAGTCGGCGGCCGACAGCGCCCTCTACCGGGCCAAGGCCCTGGGGGGCAACCACGTCGAACATGCCAAGGTGGGGGGCTGAGAGCCATGTCTGACGCTGCGGCCGGGCCGGCCGGGCCGCGCAAGGCTGACACCCGGGCCGGGCCGGCCGGGCCGCGCAAGGTCCGCAAGGCGGTCATCCCAGCGGCCGGGCTAGGCACGCGGTTCCTCCCCGCCACCAAGGCCCAGCCCAAAGAGATGCTGCCGCTGGTCGACAAGCCGGCCATCCAGTACGTGGTCGAAGAGGCGGTGCGGGCCGGCCTGTGCGACATCCTGATCATCACCGGCCGGGGGAAGCGCTCACTCGAGGACCACTTCGACCGGTCCTTCGAGCTGGAGCACTACCTCGAGGCGGCCGGGAAGTTCGAGCTGCTGAAGCAGATGCGAGAGATCGCCGACATGGCCGACATCCACTACGTCCGCCAGGGGGAGCCTCGAGGGCTGGGCCATGCCGTCTCGGTGGCTCGCGAGCACGTGGGCGACGAGCCCTTCGCCGTCCTGTTGGGCGACGACATCATGACGGCTGAGTCCACTGTCCTGTGCGACATGCTCGGCGTGTACGAGTGCTTCGCCAGATCGGTCGTGGCCCTGAAGGAGTTCCCCCTCGAGCACATCTCGTCGTATGGGTGCGTGCGCTCCGAGCAGGTCGAGCAGAACCTGGTGCGGGTGCTCGACATCGTGGAGAAGCCGGCGCCGGAGGAGGCGCCGTCAAACCTGGCCGTCATGGGCCGTTACGTCCTCACCCCGGAGATCTTCGACGTCCTGGGGCAGGTCGCCCCGGGTGCGGGCGGTGAGATCCAGCTCACCGATGCCATGGCCATGCTGCTCCACGACCAGCCCATCTACGGGCACGTGTTCGAGAAGGGCCGCTACGACGTCGGCGACAAGCTCGACTATCTCCGAGCCACCGTCGAGCTCGCCATCGACCGCGACGACCTCGGTCCCGATTTCAGTGCCTTCCTCGTCGAGCTGGTGAAGCGCAGGAAGCTGGTGTGATCAACGGCCCGGGCCCCCGGTGATCTCGGTCGACGACGCCCGCGGTCACATCCTCGGGGCGTGCGGCCGGCTGGCGCCCCGGTCCCTGGAGCTTCAAGCGGCGCTCGGATGTGTCGCGGCCGAGGAGGTCGTGGCAGGAGAAGACGTCCCTCCGTTCGCCAATACGGCCATGGACGGCTATGCGGTGCGGGCCGCCGACACCCACGACGCGCCCGTCTGCCTGACCGTGGTCGCGACCCTGGCCGCAGGGTCTGCCCCCGGCGTGGAGGTGGGCCGGGGCCAGGCGGTGCGCATCATGACGGGGGCGCCGATGCCCCCGGGCGCCGATGCCGTGGTGATGGTGGAGCACACCCGGGCCGCCGACGACAGGGCCACAGTGGTCATCGAGACGGCGGCGAGCCCCAGCCAGCACGTGCGCGGGCCGGGTGAGGACCTGCGCCGGGGCCAGGCCCTGTTCGGCGCCGGAACCGTGCTGACGCCCGCGCACCTCGGAGTTCTGGCCAGCGTCGGGCGCCAGACCGTGGCCGTGGTCCCTGCGGCGCGCGTAGGCGTGCTGTCCACGGGCGACGAGCTCGTCGGCGGCGGCGGACCGCTGAAGCCGGGCCAGATCCGCGACTCGAACCGCCCCACGCTCCTCGCCCTCACCGCCCAGGCCGGGTGCGTGCCCGTGGACCTTGGCCTGGTGGGCGACGACGAGTCGGCCCTGGCCCAAGCCGTGACCCGGGGCGTCGACAGCTGCGACGCCCTGGTCACCAGCGGCGGGGTCAGCGTCGGCGACTTCGACTACGTGAAGGCCGTGCTCGACCGCCTCGGCGCCATGCAGTGGTGGCAGGTCGCGGTCCGTCCGGCCAAGCCGTTGGCCTTCGGCTTGATCGGCGGGACACCGGTGTTCGGCCTGCCCGGCAACCCGGTGTCGTCGATGGTCTCGTTCGAGCTGTTCGCCCGACCCGCCCTGCGCCAGATGATCGGCCACACCGTGATCGACCGGCCCCGGGTCACGGCGGTCGCCGACGAACCCCTGCTGCGGCGGGGCGACGGCAAACTTCACCTCGTCCGGGTGGTGGCCACACGGGGCGACGGCGGCGGTTGGCATGTCCGCTCCTCGGGCGGTCAGGGCTCCCATGTGCTGTCGGCGATGGCCCGGGCCAACGCGCTGGCCCTGCTCCCCGACGGTGACGGTGTCGCCTCCGGAGCCAGCGTGGAAATCATGCTCCTGTAACACCGGGCTCATCCGCAGGCTTTGCCCCTGGCGTACGGTGGACGTGTGCCAGCCTCGGGCCCCGAGCCCCTCGTCGACCCTTTCGGACGCCGCCTCGGCGACCTGCGCATCTCGGTCACCGACCGGTGCAACCTGCGTTGCGGGTACTGCATGCCGGCCGATGGCCTCGACTGGCTGTCGCGGGCCGATCTGCTCACCTTCGAGGAGATCACCCGGGTGGCGCGGGTCTGCGTCGAACGCTTCGGGTTCTCGAACATCCGCCTCACCGGTGGTGAACCGACGGTGAGGGCCCACCTCCCCCGCCTGGTGTCCATGCTGGCGGAGCTCAGGCCTGCCTCCGGTCGCCGCCTCGACCTGGCCCTCACCACCAACGGGACGACCTTCGCCCTGGTGGCCGAGGATCTCCGCGCCGCCGGGTTGGGCCGGGTCAACATCTCCTGCGACTCGCTGCGCCGGGACCGTTTCGAGGCCATCACCCGCCGTGACGCCCTCGGACAGGTCCTGGAGGGCATCGACGGCGCCGTGGCTGCGGGCTTGTCGCCCGTGAAGGTCAACTGTGTGCTCGAACGGGGCGTCAACGACGACGAGATCGTCGACTTCGCCGCCTTCGGCCGGGAGCGGGGCGTCACCGTGCGCTTCATCGAGTTCATGCCCCTCGACGCCGACAAGGCCTGGGTGGCCGATCGGGTGGTCCCCGCCCACGAGGTGGTCTCGGCCATCGACGCCGTCTTCCCCCTCGACGCCGTGGGCGACCACGGGTCGCAGCCCGCCGAGCGCTTCCGCTACCGCGACGGGGCCGGCGAGGTCGGCGTGATCGCCAGCGTCACCCAGAGCTTCTGCTCAACGTGTGACCGGGTGCGCCTCACCGCCGACGGCATGTTCCGCAACTGCTTGTTCGCGGTGGACGAGACCGACCTGCGGGCCGTGATGCGGGGCGGGGGCGGCGACGACGACGTGGCGGCCGCCATCGTCGCCGACGTGGGCGGCAAGTGGGCCGGCCATTCGATCGGCCAGGTGCACTTCCGCCGACCCGACCGCAGCATGAGCCAGATCGGCGGCTGAGCCGGCGATATCATCAGCGGCCTCGCCGCCGGCGAGACAGCGGCTGTCGCCTACACTTCGCCTCGTGTCCGACAGGGGTCTCACCCATCTCGACCCTCTCGGGCGGGCCCGGATGGTCGACGTCACGCCCAAAGAGGCCACGCACCGGCGGGCGCTCGTGCGCTGCAAGGTGATGATGCAGCCCGACACCACCTCCAAGATCGCCAGCAACGCCATCGCCAAGGGCGACGTGCTGGCCGTGGCGAGGGTGGCCGGGATCCAGGCGGCCAAGGTCACGCCCCATCTCATCCCCCTCTGCCATCCCCTCCTGGTGGGCGGCGTCTACGTGAACTTCACGGTGGGCGACGACCACGTCGAAGTCGAGGTGCAGGTCGACACCGTCGATCGCACGGGCGTCGAGATGGAGGCGATGACCGCCTGCGCCGTCGCCGCCCTCACGATCTACGACATGTGCAAGTCGGTCGATCGATCGATGGTGGTGAGCGAGCTCACCCTCTGGGAGAAGACCGGCGGGCGCTCCGGCACCTACCGGCGGGCCGACACCACCTGAGCTGCCCCCGAGCGGGATCGTTTGCCCCGCTCCGGCTCGGCTGCTAGGAAGGTGGGCGACAGGCGTGTTCATTTCCCGTCAGCATCCACGATCCGCGCCACCCGGTCCGCTACGGTCCCCGACAGTAAAGGCAGGTCAAGGAGCGTATGACGTTGGCTCTGGTGGTACTGGCCCTGATCTGGGTCGCCGTGCTCGTACCGCCCGCCCTGCGGGCTCGATCCGAGGGTCGTCCGGCTGATTCGATCAGTGCCTTCCGTCGCCAGCTGACAGTGCTGCGCCGGACCCACCCCCACGCTCCTCGCGGCTTGGTCCCCGACCGGCCCAGGGCCCACGCCTACGCCGCCGGGACCGCCGCCCCGGTCACCTCTCTGGCCGCGCACCGCTCCATGGTGGCCGCTCGCTCGCGGTCGGTGCGTCCGGTCGCACCTCACGCCCTCGCCACGGCGGGCCTCCCCACGTCACGGGCGCGCACCCTGCGCCGCCGGCGTGACGTGTTCATCGTCCTCCTGGCCACCGTCGGTGTGACGCTGGGCCTGAGCGTGCTCCTCGGCGTCAGAGGGCTCCTGTACCTGAACCTGGTGGCTGATGCCCTCCTCGGTGCCTACGTGGCTCTGCTCATCCGCCAGCGCGGGGCCAGGGCCGAGCAGGAGATGAAGGTCCGCTTCCTTCCCGCTGCGCCCGAGCCCATGATGTACCGCCGGGCGGCCAACGCCGAGGGCGGCATCTACCGGCGCTCGGCCGGCATGGAGCCGGCGCTGCTGCGCCGTTCCGCCAACTAGTCCCCACCCGTCTGACCCGGTGGACGCGATCGGCCGGCCGGGCATGGCGCGCCGCCAAGAGCTCGACACCCTCGAGAAGGCGGTGCGGGCTGAGTTCGAGGCCTCCCACCGGGCCCGGGAGGCAGCCCTGGTGGCCTGCCGGCGCACCATTCGGGCCTGCGGCAACGCCATCCGGGCCACCCATCGGCGAGAGACCGATGTCGCTGCCGCCCTGGGCGACGAGGCCGCCGCCGCCCTTGGCCAGGCCCATGAGGCCCTGGCGCCGTACCCGGCCCTGGCCGCCGCCGGGCCCCTGCACGACGCCGAGAAGGAGTACGCCGAGGCCCGCCTCACCGCCGCCCTGGTCGACGACGGAGTGCTCGCCTCGCACGTCGACCTCGGGGTGTCGGCGGCGGCGTGGTTGAACGGGCTGGCCGAGGCGGCCAGCGAGTTGCGCCGCCACCTCCTCGACCGCCTCCGCGACGGCGACCTTCCTCGAGGCGAGGCCCTCCTCGGCGTCATGGGCGACGTGTACGACACCCTCATCACCGTGGACTTTCCCGACGCCGTCACCGGTGGCCTTCGCCGCACGACCGACGCCCTGCGGGCCGTGCTCGAGCGCACTCGGGGTGACCTCACCACCACGCTGTTGCAGGCCCGCCTCCAAGCCGCCATCGAGGCCCGGCTCCCGCCGAGCGACCCTCCGGGGCCTGACCGCGGATAACCTCGGACGATCCAACGGGGGTGTAGCTCAGCTGGTAGAGCGCTACGTTCGCAACGTAGAAGTCGCCGGTTCGAGTCCGGTCACCTCCACAAGCAAAAGCCTTGGTCAGGGACTTGGGCGGTCAGTCATCCAAGTCTCCATCTTCGTCCGGGGCCGCGGATAGGCCGCGAGGAGGCAGGAAAAGGACCTCTAGGGCATCGGTTACAGCACTGTCGGCTGCCGCGGTCACCCAGCCGTAGTCGTCTGTCGTCGTGCGCCCGGAACGGAACTGCGCCCCAGGCGTTGCTGGATCACCTGGGTGTGGGCGCCCACCTCCCGCATCAGCTCCGAGGCCGTGTGTCGGAGCCCGTGGAACGTCAGGCCGTAACAGCAGGCGCCCAGATGCGTAGTCGGAAGTTGCTGGCCCGGAGCGGACTACCGTCCGGCGCCTGAAACACGAAGTCGTCACGGTCAGTTCAACGGGTCCGGCCGAGGTGCTCAGCGAGCATCGCCACAAGGAATTAGGGAACTGGATCGTCCTGCGGCTTGCCTTCGTCTTCAGGTCTGCCGGGATGAGCTACGCCCGATGGGTGTGGCGTCCCGCCGGTTCGGCGAACCGTGATGGTTCGCCGAACCGCCTGGACTCAGGACATCGGGGTCGCTCAGGCCACGGTCAGCGAGGAGGCCATACTGCTCGCGGCATGGAAGATGCAGACGTACTTGAACGTGCCCGCCGTTCCGGCCACGAAGGTGAAGCTGCGAGCGGCCAGGGGCGGGCCCTGCCCCGGGGGTGCGTCAGGAGGCAGCAGCCCCGTATTGAACAACCCTGTGGAGGCCAGGGTCTGCGGCGACGGCCCCGGTGACGGCGCCAGGACCTTCGGATCGCTCGGATCCTGGAGCGGCTGCGTGTCGTTGAAGAACGAGGCGGTGTGGGGAGCGCCGGACGAGTTAATGAAGGTGACCTTGTCCCCGGTCTTGACCTTGTCGAGCGGGCCGAAGGCCAAGATGTCGGTGTGTGGCGTCGACACGCCGGCCTGGACCTGCCAGGTGGTCGACCCGTCGCTGTTGGCCGTCTTCACCGCCGGGGTCCCGGCCAGCTTGGCCTTGGCCGCCCGGCCCTCGGCGAGCCACTTGGCCATCTCGGCATCACCCTTGGCCTTGACTGCGTCGGCCGTCTCGGCGCCGGTAGCGGCGACGGTCACCGTGCCCACCATCTGCGGGTGGATGATGCAGTGGTAGGTGTACGTGCCTTCCTTGGAGAAGGTGAGAGTCATGGGCTTGGCCGGCGCCGGCCCCAGCGGCTGCAGGCCGCTATTCACGAACGTCGTGCCGTCGACGGGGCCCGTGGCCGGCGTCGGGGGGAACAACGGATCGGCCTTGTCAGGTGCGGGGGGATCCTGGCCCGGTGGGAAAAGGGTGACCGAATGGGGCTCGGTGGTTCCGGTCCAGTTCCATGTGAGCGGTGATCCCACGGCCACGGTGACGGCCGCCGGCATGAACTGCAACACGGCGACGGTGGGATCTTTCGGGTCGTTGATGCCGGCCTGGACGGTCGGGCCGGCCGGCGTCGGCGTCGTCGAGGCCGTCGTGGTTGCCGGCGCGCTCTTCGTCTTCGAGCTCGACCCGCACGCGACCAGCCCTGACGCCAGGGCCACGCCAAGCGCGCCCATGGCGATGGTTCGTGTCCTCATGTCCCCCCCCGGGTTCGGTGGATAGCGGCAGGATTGTAGACCTCCGCCCCCGCGCCGCGCTGGGACACGGTGCCCGGCAACCTTCAGGTCGTGTCCAGCGCCCCCGTCAGGCGCGACACCTCACGTCCGAGGGATCGAACCGGCCTGGGTTCCGCGGAGCCTGGTCGACACTTCGTCGACACCACCACCCCCGACCGGATCTGCACCACATCTGCACCACATGGGGTGGACAAAAGGGGGTAATCGCGGTCATCAGCGGTCAACCCGAAATGCCCTCTGACCTGGGGTTTCGCGGAAACTGCACCTCCCGCAGCTGCACTGATTGCCATTCGCAACGTAGAAGTCGCCGGTTCGAGTCCGGTCACCTCCACCACCGTTTTCGTGCAAAACCACAGGTCACAGCCTGTTCCTGAACCAGCCGTTGCTACGACATGGGCGCGTTACCGGCCGATCTCAGCTGGGACGCCTGTCCCGATGAGGACGACGTCATGGGCGTGGCCACCACCCGCGGCCGGTCGGTCAGGTTGGGCATCGGCACGGACACCGCCGCTCGGGCATTGCATCGCCTCGACGCTGCCGGGGTACTGCCCCGCCGACCGCGGGCAAGCGAGGATGTCGGACGGTTCCGGTGCTGCACCTACGAGTTCCCCTGATCTCCCGCCGAGCCTCCGTGTCCGGTAAAGCCGGACTAGGTCTGTCGCTCGAAGGGCGACCAGGACGGTGACCAGCGAGAAGAGCCCGCTGAAGAACCCGCCCAGGTTGAAGAGTTCTCGATGCCAGACCGTGCGCGGGATCTGGGCCGCGCTCAGGGGTTGAGCAGCTCGTCTAGATCGGGAACCGCCGGCGCAGCCAGTCGGCCAGCACCGGGTCCACCACCGCTAGGCCTGCGTCGGTCGTCACCAGGTCGCCGGCGTCGAGGAGCTCCCGCCGGGCGTGGGTGGCCGTCCCGTTGGACAGGTCCAGCAGATCGGCCTCGGCACCGTAGATGCTGCCGCCCCGAGCGACCGCTCGCAGGACCGAGCGCTCACCACGCTCGAAGCCGGAGTACAACCGCTCCATGCCCTCTCCCGTCTCCCGGCAGACGGCGTCGACCGCGGCCGCCCACGTCTGGGCTCCGGCGGTGTGACCGGGTGGCGTGTTACGCCAGCAGGCGTCCGCCAGCTGCATCGTACGCTGGGGGTGCCCAGCGGTGAAGGCGGAGATGAGCCCGGCGACGTGGCCGGCGTGGCGGCGGGTGGCGGTGAACCCCGACCCCACGATGGCCTCGATGTCGTGGCTGGAGAGCGGCCCGATCTCCACCAGATCGGCCTGGCCGTAGAAGGGTTCGGGCCGGGCCGTGAACAGCGTCCGCATCATCGACGGATGCGAGCCGGCAAACACGATGCCGAGGTCGCGGTAGTGGTGCTGGATGGCCGTGCGCAGGGCGCCGGCGGCGCCGTCGACCCGGCCGATGGAGGAAAACTCGTCGACGACCAGCAGCGTCGGCTCCTTGGTCGCGGCCGCCACCAGCACGTCAAGCAGGCCGTGGAACGTCAGCGCGGGATCGGGACGGTTGCGCGCCGGACCGGTGAGATCCACCTTGACAACACCGAGGTTGATCGAGACGCTGGCCGCCACGGCCCGGGCCGCCGCTGCGAACCGACCGGTGGTGGCGCCGAGGGCGTCGTCGAAGCGCACGGCGACGTCGGCCGTCGACGTCACCTCGTACAGGTCGACCCAGACCGTCGTGACCTCGGTCAGGTCGGCGGCCACCCGCCGCAGCACGCTGGTCTTGCCGTAACGTCGGGGTCCGAGCAGGGCGGTGACCCGTCGAGCGGTGATGCGCTCGGTCAGGTCACCGATCAGGTCCTGGCGACCCTGGACCTCGGCCGGCTCCAGGGGCCCCTGGTAGGGGAACGGCGACACGTCCACCACGCCAGGGTACCGCTCCGTGGAGGGTTTGAGGTTCTACTGGGCAGAACCCCACAACCGATCATGTCTCAGTAGACTTCGACATTCAGGCATCTGAGCAACGACCAACCTTGCGTACCTGTCGTCCTCGTCCACAAGCCCGACTTCCCGAGCGGCGGCGCGCGCGCAGTGCATCTGGCCGAGCGCCTCGATTCGTGGGCCGTTGCCCACCCCGAGCCGTACGTTGGCCTTCACTGGCTGTAAGCACTCGGACGGGCGGACGCCACGTGCCCCGAGGCGGCCGACCGGAACGCCGTAGAAGTCGCCGGTTCGAGTCCGGTCACCTCCACACAGCGGTCCCGAGTACGAGGCGGGCCGAGTAAGTTGCCTCGGCTGTGAACGTTGGGGAGGACACGCCCGGTGGCTGAGGAGCCCACGCAGTTCAGCGTGCTGCTGGCCGGCTACGGCACCACGGCCATCGGTGAAGGGGCAGATGTCGAGTCCGTGTTCGCACTCCTGAAGATCCGCGCCGAGGACGGCAGCCCGGCCTGGTCGGTCCGCAGCGGCGGCGTGCCGCTGCCGGCGGAGGAACTGCTGGGCGTGCTCGACGGGCTCACGACCTCGATGCGCCAAAGGCTGACCATGGCCTGGAAGGGCCAGACACCTCCGCCGAGCACCAGCGGGCCCTCAAGACCGATTCAGTTCAGCGAGCTGCTCGCCGACATCGAGACAGTGGGCGTCGGCGACGAGTTCGTGATCGAGTCAGTGTTCGCGGTCATCAGAGCCCGAGGAATCGACGGCGCGCCGGCATGGTTCGTGCGGTCCTCGGAGATGAAGCTGAACCCCGAAGAGCGACTGGGCGCCCTCGAGGGGTATGCCGATACCGTCCGACAGGGACTGGCCGAGACCTGGAGGTGGTGACCTGGCCGCCGTTCCCGCTACTGGTTGGACTGGATGAACAGGAAGCCGCGCTAGTTTGGCCCTCCGAGCTGGCGGGCGGGCGGGCTGGCATCAACTTATCCAAGCGGTTTCACGCGGCACCTGATGAAACTCACGCTCTTGAAGAAGCTCGGCATGCTCAGTGGTCTGTCCATGGTCGCCGGCATTGCGGCCATGGTGGGCCCCGCCTCGGCGGCCAGCACGGCGTCGTGCGGTCTGCACGTTGCAACCAACTTCACCCTCCGATGATCTCCCGGCTGGCGACGGCGTGGCGCAGCTCCTGGTGCGACCCGGACGGCGCCGGACAGGGCGGACGCGTTGGCGACCAGGATCGCCACGTGCGCGGCGATGACCTCAGCGGGTCTGCAACTCGGCGTCTTCGAACCCGCCGTCGCCGTGCCCGTAGATGTTGAGCGCGCCGATGGCCCCCCGGTGGGCCGCCGAAGCGGGCTGGACAGCACCGACGTGACGCCGCTCTCGCGGGCACTGGTCTCGAAGAGGGGCCAGTGGCCGGTATCGGCGCCCACCGTCACCCGGACCTGACGGGTGGACCTCAAGGCCTCCAGACACGGACCAGCCTCGCCTTCGTACTGCGCCTCGTCGATGACCAGCGCCTCTTCCCCGGTGGAGTTCGTGGTCCGGTAGCCGTCACCGTCGGCCACGGTGATGCTCACCGAATGGGCGCTGGGCACGGAGTGACGAGCAAGCAGCACGACGCCCTGCAGCAGCTCACGGAGCGTTTCGTTATCGAGTACGGCGCAGCCGAGACCGGCCATGCGCTCGGTCGACCCGTCGTCGGAATGGTTGGCCTCGTCCACAGGTGGCCTCTCACCGCTACATCGGGGGTGAGCTCCAGCGTCGGGCCGACACGCGGTGGGGGCCGTGAGCTGGGCTTGCGGCCGCTTCCTGACCGGGGGGGCTGAGCAAACAACACCCCTGCGCCTGTCGAGGGACTACCGGCGCTGCCGAACGGACAGCGAAAAAGGCCCGTTCGGACCATTGCCGGCCGGGCGCCGCTCCGCCCATCATCGTCCATGGCCTTGTCCCTGTCCGGCCCGAGGTTCGGGCACGCGGGGCCAGCGGCACCGCCCGACCCGCAGGAGCCCCTGCCGATGCTCGGGCGCCTCGGCGTGTTCTGTGCCCGCCGGCACTGGCAGGTCATCGTCGTGTGGGCGGTCGTGGTCATCGGGCTGAGCGTGGTCAGCCTCTCCCACCACGGCGGGGCTCAGGACAAGTTCACCGTCCCCGGCACGCAGTCGCAGAAGGCCGTCGACCTGCTGGCGTCCCAGTTCCCCTCGGCAGCCGGGTCGAGCGCCACGGTCGTGTTCGAAGCGACGTCAGGTTCACTGGGCGACGCGAACCACCGCGAGGCGATCGATCAGACGGTGGCCAACCTGCGGACGCTCCCGAAGGCCGCCACAGTCACGGGACCGTTCGACCAGACGCCGACAGGGATCGAGAGCGTGGATCAGGGCCACGCCACCTTCCGGAACCAGAACCTGAATATCAACCAGGCCCAGAACGTCGGGTTCGCCACCGTGCCGTTCTCGGAGAACTTCAGCGCCAAAGAGGCGGGGACGGTGTTCACGGCGTTGCAGGCCGCCGCGCAACCGGCGGTGAAGGCAGGCCTGACGGTGAGCTTCGGTGGCCCGCTCGTCGACCTGGGCAACCCACCTGATCCCGGGCTCTCGAAGTACTCAGAGCCGATCGGCCTGCTGTTCGCAGTGATCATCCTGATCATCGCCCTGGGGTCGTTCACGTCGATGGCGGTTCCGATCGGTGTGGCTCTCGTGTCGGTCGTGATGTCGCACCACATCGTCGGCATCCTCGCCTCCGCTTTCGCCGTCAACTCGGTGGCCCCCATCCTGGGCGCCATGATCGGCCTCGGGGTGGGGATCGATTACTCGCTGTTCATCCTCAGCCGGTTCCGCCAGGACCTGACCGAGGGCATGAACCCAACCGAGGCCATCGGAAATGCCGTCGCCACCTCCGGCTCGGCGGTGCTCTTCGCGGGCATCGCCGTCTCGATCGCCCTCTGCGGGCTCTACTTCGTCGGAGTCCCCTACGTCGCCCAGCTCGGTTACATCGCCGCCCTGTTCGTCGGGGTGAGCGTCATCACCGCCCTGACCCTGCTGCCCGCCCTCCTGGGCGCGCTCGGCACCAGGATCAACTCGCTGTCCATCCACCACCATCACGAGACAGCCGACATCCACAAGACGGTGTCAGCGCGCTGGGCGGCGGCGACCTCGCGTCACCCGGTGCGCTTCATGCTCATCAGTCTGGTGATCCTGCTGGTCCTGGCCGCGCCCGTGCTCAGGATCAGGCTGGGCTTCACCGACGAGGGCGACCTGTCCCCTGCGCTCACCCAACGTCAGGCCTACGACACCCTCACCTCCAACTTCGGTCCCGGCAACAACAGCCCCTTGCTGCTGGCCATCGATCTGCGGGGCGTCGATCTCGCCGACGGGCAGACGGTGACGAACGGGTTGGTGGCCCTGACCAGGATGAGCGATGCCATCAAGGCCACGCCCGGCGTGGCGCGTGTGTCGTTGCCCGTGTTCAACAACATCCCGAGCCCTACCGACGCGAACCCGAAACTGCCGACGGCGGTGATCATGCAGATCGTCCCCACCGCCGCGCCCAACTCCCAGGCGACCGCAACCCTGGTTCGCACACTGCACCAGAAGGTGATCCCGGCGTCGCTGAAGGGCACCATCGGGGATGCCAACAGGGTCTACGTCGGCGGACAGACCTCGACGCTCATCGACCTGACCGATGCCCTGACGAGCCGCCTGCCGGTATTCATCGGCGTGGTCGTGCTCGGGGCCTTCCTGCTGTTGATGATGGTGTTTCGATCGCTGTTCGTGCCGTTCAAGGCTGCGGTCATGAACCTGCTGTCGATCGGTGGTGCCTACGGCCTCATCATCGTCGTGTTCCAGTGGGGGTGGGGCAAGAACCTCATCGGGCTCCCCGGGACGGTGCCCATCATCGCCTTCGTACCGGTGATGATGTTCGCCGTCCTCTTCGGGCTGTCCATGGACTACGAGGTGTTCCTCATCGCCCGCATCAAGGAGGAGTACCAGAAGTCGGGCGACAGCCGTCAAAGCGTCGTGACGGGACTGGCGGCCACTGCCCGGGTGATCACCGCCGCCGCGCTGATCATGATCTCGGTCTTCTTGTCCTTCGTCTTCAATCCTGATCCGACGGTGAAGATGATGGGGTTCGGCATGGCCGTCGCCGTGTTCATCGACGCCACCATCGTCCGCATGGTCCTCGTCCCGTCGACCATGGAGCTGGCCGGGAAGGCCAACTGGTGGCTGCCCTCCTGGCTCGACCGGATCCTGCCGCACATCGACGTCGAGTAGGACAAGGGGGTAGCCCGCTCCGGGGCTACGGGATGGGCACGCTGGCGAAGTAGCTGTCCTGGCGATGGCCGCACCGGTCACCCACGCAGGCGTCGTTGCGCAGGTCGGTCCAGTAACCGAGAACGGCGTGGGGGGCGACGGCCAGCCCGGTGTAGTCCCCGATACTCACCGCAGGGAAGGGGAAGGCGGGGTTGATGGTGCCCCGGCTGGACAGGTTGTTGCGGGTCGGGTCGGACAGGGCCGTCGACACCCTCTGGAACGTGAAGTGCAGCGCGCCAGGTGCCTTCTCGGTGGCCAGGGTGTAGCCGTACTTGTGGTTGGCCGGGTCGTAGGCGCGGTCGAGGAAGCCGATGTGGAGCAGGCCGTGGTCGTCGTAGCCGGCCCAGGGCATGAACTGGTCGTTGCGACGGTTGATGGTGATCGGCGAGCTCCAGGTCTGGCCCCCGTCGTAGGTCTGGCTCACGACGATGTCGGCGTTGGTGATCGCCTTGTAGGGGTCGGGGTCCACCGGGTGGGGGGCGTTGCGGTCGTCGTACCAGACGACGGCCAGGTGGCGTCCCGTGGGATCAGTCGGGTCGGCGGTGACGTTGCCGTCGGAGTCGAGGTTGAACTCGCTGTCCTGCAGGGTCTGGCCACCGCCCGCGCTCGTCGGGTAGTCGTGCTCGTTCAGGCCGTCGAAGGCCTGGCCGATCAGGTAGGGACCGCCCGTCTTCTGCCCTGTGGCGGGGTCGACGGTGACGGCCAGGTACTTGTTGCGCCCCGGGGCACTGCCGGCGTCAGGTGCCTCGTCGTAGGTCTCCTGAAAGGTGACGACCGCGCCTGCGCTGGTGACGGCGACGGAGTTGCCGAAAGTCTGGTCGCAGGCATCGTCGCCCTGGCGACCTTGGCAGAACGGCGCCCGCCCCGAGATCCTGGCCGGCTGCGACCACGTGAGGCCGCCGTCGTGGCTCACCGAGTCGACCACCGGCGCCGACTGCAGCACACCGCCCTGAGCGAAGAGGTCCTTGATCCAGGTGACGATGACGTTGCCGTTCCCGAAGGCGGTCAGTTGGGGGTGGTCATTGAAGACCCCGAGGCTTCCCTGGCTCACGACGGTCACCGGCGCCGACCAGGTTCGTCCCCCGTCGGTGGAGTGCGCGACCACGATGTCGCTGGTGCCGTCGGCCCTGGTCGTGGCCAGGTAGACGGTTCCGGTGGCATCGAAGGCCACCGACGGGTCGACAGCCGAGTTGCCCTGGCCGTAGTCGAGGTCGTAGGTGGTCCAGGTCTTGCCCCCGTCGAAGCTGACATGGGGGTGGGTGACCAGCGAGCCGAACCCGCCGGTGGGTGGACGGAAGATCTCGATCGACGCGCCCACGATGTTCAGCGGATTCGTGGGGTTCACGGCGATGGTGGTCTCGAAATTGTTGCCGGAGGTGTTGCACAGGGTGTCGACGTTGGCCGCCGTCGACGGCGCCGTCGTGCACTCCGCCCGCGACGGCGTCGCTGCCCCCGCCGTACCGCCCGCCATTGCCGGGACCGCCATCGCCGCCGCCACGGCGATCGCCAGCATCATCCTGGCCTTGTACATGTCCACCTCCGGAAGTTGTGCAGTGTGTGCCGAGACGCTGTTCTGCCGAAATGTTGAAGTCCGTCGAGCGGACCGCCGGAAGGACCATATCCTCCCGGCAAGTCAGCCGCCTGACGAGGTGGTGTCGCGACAGGTTCTCGGGCGGTGTCAAGTAGCCAGTGCACTCATTCAGGTGACCCCGCCGGTTGGAGCGCCGCAGGGTGTGAGAGCCACGAGAGCCGCCTTGTGCTCAGGAGCCGAACCTCACCCGCACGACCGTGGCTCGAAGCACTTGGCCGTCGGCGGCCGAGCGTTCGAAGAACACGACCGCACCCGCTGGCCTCGACGGGGGGCGGAAGGCGATCTGGCCGCTGAAGGGCCCGAGCTCGCCGTCACCCCGGCCCGTGACGAACCCCTCTCCGAGCGATGCCCCGGCCACCATGGCGTCCTCGCGGACAGAGCCGTTCACGTGGCCGTCGAACGCGGAGGCCCGGCCAGTGAGCGGCAAAGGCGACGACACCCGGCCGAGGGGCTGGGGCCCGCGCACCTCGATGTCGGGGGACCAGGCAGCGGTTACCGTCCAGGCCCCCGAATCACCGCGGCGGCCGAGTTGGCGAACGACGACGGTGGTCGTGGGCTTCGGGTCGGCGACCGGAGCACGCCCCTCCGAGTAGCGGAACCCGACGCCCACCTCGCTATCGCCGGAGCCGCCCTCGTTGAAGTCGAACACGACGGGGTCGACCATCCCGAGGTAACGGGTCGCGAACTCCCGGGCGGCGACGACGGGGTCGAGGAAGGTGCGGTCGCCGCCGGCGACGGCACCATCGGACTCCGCAGCGGACGTGTAGGGCCAGATGCCGAGGTCGACTGACTTCGACGCTGGGTCGAATCTCCCGTAGCGGTCACAGGTGAGGGGGCGATCGGTCACGGTGCCGTCCCCGGACAGCACGCTCACATCCTTGCCGTCGAGGGCGAAGCGGACACCCTTCACCGCGTGGAACTGGCCCAACGTGCACGTGACCTGGGCCAGGGACAGGGTGACCCCTTCCTCGTTACCGGTCACCTCGAACTGGCGGGACAGGTCGACCCGGGCCACGCCGCCCTCGATCGTCGACGAGGGCAGCCAACCGCCGGGTCTCTACCACCAGGAGCCGAGCGGCTCGTCGCCCGTGGTCGTCGAGACCGTCGGGGTGGGCCTCGAGGACGTCGACCGACGTCGTCAGGGCGGTGAGGGGGGTGCGCAACTCATGGGCGACATCGGATACGAACCGGCGCTGGCTCGCCTCGAGACGTCGGAGGTCCTGTATCGACCGCTCGAGGGCCTCGGCCATGCGGTTGAACGAGTGGGCCAGGTCGGCGAACTCATCCCGGCCCTCTTCAGGCAATGCAGCCGGTCGGAGGCCACGTGGCGAACGTGGCCGGGTACCAGACCCTCCGCGATGTGGTCTTCGGGGGGTCTTTCGAGGGCTACTCGACCTTCGCCGTCGGCGTGCGGGCCCGGTTGCCCTTCCGGGTCTTCGTCCTGTCCGGGCCCGGCTCGCACGGTCGTATCGTGCTCGACGTCGCCCACCGCTGGTAGGAACAGCGCCGCTCGTCCCCGACGGCATGTGGGTCGGCCGTCGGGGCTCGTACGGGGTCGGGGTGCGGGCACGGCTGCCGTTTCCGAGTGTCCCCTCTGGCCGGACCCGGGTCGAAAGGCCGGATCGTGCTCGACGTCGCCTCCTCTAGAGAACGATGACGTCGACGAGGTGGTCGATGGCCCGAAAGTCGTCGCCGTTGCGTGTGTACAGCGCCAGGTCGGCGGCCCAAGCCGTCGCCGCAATGAGCAGGTCAACGGCTCGGGCCCCTCGTGCCTTGCGACCCGATGCAGCCACGGCTGAGTACAGCCGGCCGTAAGCCCGCGCTGCCTCACCGTCGAAGGGCAGAGGATCGAACGCCGCTTCGGCGCGCTGCAGTCGGTCTTGGCGACGGGCACGTTCATCGGCGTCGGTAGTGGCGTGCGGCCCAGCGGCGAGCTCGGCCATCGTGATGGCACTGACCGCAACCTCGACCGGGAGCTTCGTGGGCTCCATGGTCTCGAGGTCGATGATCACCGACTATCAAGCACGCCGCGCTGCGGGCGGGGCGCGTCAGGCACGCGGTTCGGCGCCCTGAGCGACAACAGCGTCCAAGTCACTACGGAACCGATCGACGTCGATCGCCGGCGCGTTGCGGAACATGGCGACCACGGCGTCAGCACTGACGAAACGATGACGCCGCATCGGCGTGAGCTCCCCGACAGGGACTCCGCTCCTCGTCACGACGAAGGTCTCACCGCGATCCAGCCGACGCATGATCTCGCCGCTCTCGTTGCGCAACTCCCGCTGAGTGATCTCACGGTTCATCTACCCGAGCGTAGCACCGCGTGCTACGCTCGGGGGTGGACTCATGCCAGGTGCCGTCACAGAACGCCGGCTTCGAGCCTGAGTCCGTCGCCTACGAGACGCTGCCGGCGGGCAGGATCCAGTCGGTCGGCTGGCGGGTGATCTCGGCGATGAGCTCGAAATCGTGGTCATGGTGGAGGACGATGAGCCCGGCTGCCTCCGCCGCCGCGGCTATCAACAGGTCGGCGATCCTCGCCCCACGCTGCTGACTCCGCTCGGCGAGTGCGTCCTGGACAGCGATGGCGCGATCGAGGTTCGGCTGGGCCATCGTGACGAACGGCCAGGCTGAACGCTCCTCCCGCATCGCTCGATGCGACGCTGGGCTCGTCGAGGAGAAGCCCGCTTCGAGATCTGTGGGGGTGCAGCGGGCGACCAGTCCGCTCTCGAGGAGTGGGCCGAGCCGAGCTGCGACCGCGGGCTGGCGAGCCGGGGAGATTTGAACTCCCGACCTCTTGACCCCAGTTCGGATTTGACCTCTTTACGTGGTCACGTCTCGTACCACCACAACGCTCTGACCTGGGGTTTCGCGATTTTGGCATCCCACTTATCACGTTCCGTGACGTTCCGTGACGTCCCGTGGCGCGGACCACTCTTACGGGACGCGGCGATTCCAAGGCTCGCCGCAGCTGACACGACCCATGAAGGGTTCTCCTGCGGCACCCGGTCGTCGTTCCGCCTGCGGGGATCCGTCTCCGTTTCTGCGGCCGCTGGGGGGGGTACGAAGCCGTACATGAGGAAGGTACGACTCGCCGGCGAACTGCGTAGCGCGATCGAGGCGCGGCGCCTCGTCGAGGACGAGTTGGGTGTTGCGGGGGCTGGCGAGGACACGATGCTCCATACCCAGCTCGTGGTCACAGAGCTCGTCACCAACGCGGCACGTCACGCGCAGACTCCGGTCGAATTGACGATCGCCACGGCCGTCGGTCGCGTTCGCATCGAAGCACGCGACGGAAGCGCGGCGACGCTCACACCACACGTCGACACGCCGACGCGGCACCGAGGCCTTCAGCTGATCGAGGACCTCTCCGACGGTTGGGGTGTCGAGGCCCAGGACGCCGG
>JBPCNP010000179.1:0-33028 GCA_051001215.1 Acidimicrobiales bacterium | reverse complement strand
GGGCGGAGCCGGTCGAGGTGGCCGAGGCGGAGCCGGTCGAGGTGGCAGAGGCGGAGCCGGTCGAGGTGGCCGAGGCGGAGCCGGTCGAGGTGGCCGAGGCGGAGCCGGTCGAGGTGGCCGAGGCGGAGCCGGTCGAGGTGGCCGAGGCGGAGCCGGTCGAGGTGGCCGAGGCGGAGCCGGTCGAGGTGGCCGACCGACGCCGGAACTTCGTCACCGGCGGTGTCATCGCCGGCCTGGTGATCCTGGTGACCGTGATCTTGATCGTCTCGGCTCGACAGAAGTCGCCGGAGACCGTGCAGCGCGAAGGCCAACCACTCGTGGTCGGCGGGCGCGTCGACTCCTTCGACCGGCCCGACGACCCGAAGAACCTCGTCGGACCGGCCTCGTTCCCGTGGACGGTGGCTGCCGGCACGTTCGGCATCGTGGGCAACCAGGCCTTCGCCGGTCCCGAGCCGACGGCGCGCTCGATGGCTGTCGTCACCCTGGGCCGGCCCGAGGGCGCCGCCAGCGTCCGGCTGTCGACAGCGCAGACGAATGCCGGCATGTTGTTCCGCTACCGCAACCCGACCAACTACTGGGCCGTTCTCCTCGTTCGCGAATTCGCCAGCTGGGCGGTCGTGCACGTGGTGAACGGGCGGCAGGTGGTCGTGGCGAACACCGGGCTGTCCACGACCTCGGACGGCACCGTGGTCGGCGTGCGACTACGGGGCAACGACATCGATGTCGCCCTCAACGGAACGGTTGTCAAGACGATCACCGATGCGACGCTGAAGAGCGCCACGGGGATCGGCATCACGGCCATGAGCCCAGGCCCCGACCTTGCCCACTTCGACGACTTCACCGCCACGCTGCGCTGAGGCGCCGAATTGTCGTTCCCCGAGTGCTCTGGTGGAAACAGCGCCGCTCGACAGTGGTCGCGTCGCCGGTCAACCGGTGCGTACGGCCCGCCCGCTGTGAAACGATGACGGCGAGGACCGAACACGGTCGGCCTTGCACGGCGACAGGAAACGACTGAGAGGCAGGTACCCGCACATGTTCGAACGGGGGAAGAACGGGCGAGGCACCGGGAGCGCTGCTCGACGGGCCCTGGCCACGATCGCGGCGGGAACCCTGGTCGCCTCCGTCGGAATCGCAGGGGCAGCGGCGGCCGACCCCACACAGACATCGGCCGGTACGAACGGCACCCCGGCCGGCGCCTCGTCCATCGCCGCCGGGCTCCAGTTCAACGGAGCTGCGGCGCCGGCCGGCGACGTCCTGCGGGTGGTGCCAGCCTCGAGGTCGACTGCCGGATCGATCTTCCAGACCACGCGCACGTCCATGCGGCAGTCCTTCGAGAGCCAGTTCACCTTCTTCCTCCACGGCGGCTCCGACCCACCGGCCGACGGGCTCGCCTTCGTCATCCAGAACGACCCACGCGGCCCGGCAGCAATCGGGCAGGACGGGAGCGCCCACGGGTTCAGCGGTGTGGCACCAAGCCTGGCCGTCGACTTCAACATCTACGACTTCTTCGGCTGCAACTGCCCGACCAACCAGGCTCGCCTGATCCCGAACGGCCAGTACGGCCCATCCGGCTACAACGACTCGGCGCTGGTCACCGTCGACCCGGGCATTCCCCTCTACGGTGCCCGCGTCCACGCGTGGGTCGATTACGACGCGACCAGCCACCTGTTGTCCGTGTTCCTGGCGCCGGCGGGGTCGCCCAAACCGGCCTCGCCCCTGTTCTCCTACACGGTGAACCTGGCGGCCCTCGTCGGTCGATCTGCCTACTTGGGGTTCACGGCGGCAACCGGTGCTCTCACGGCCAGGATGGACGTACAGGGCTGGACCGTGCGTGCCCTGAGCCCCCTGTAGGAGCACACATCTCGCCCACTGGACCGAAAACATCACGGTTCCTCCGATCGCTGTGACAACAGGCACGGGTGGATTCCAATCGAAGGTCGGCACCAGGGCCTTCCCCAACCCGACGCCTTCGGGCACCCGGGAACACCTCGATGTGTCGGTCGTGCTCCCCTGCCTCGATGAAGTCGAGTCAGTCGGCCAGTGCGTGTCCGAGGCTCGTGCCGCGCTCGAGTCATCGGCGCTGTCGGGCGAGGTGCTGGTCGTCGACAACGGCTGTACCGATGACTCTGCCGCGGTCGCAGCCGCCGCCGGCGCCAAGGTGGTGACCGAGGCGAGACCGGGCTACGGCCATGCCATCAGGGCCGGTATCCGGGCTGCCCGAGGCGACGTCGTCGTGATGGCCGACGCCGACTTCACCTACGATCTGCGCCAGCTTCCCACCCTCGTGGAGCCGGTACGCAGCGGGCACGCCGACATGGTCGTGGGCAGTCGACTCCGGGCCGCCCGCACGACCATGCCCGTGCTCCATCGCCTGGTGGGTACGCCGGCGCTCTCCTTTCTCATCTCACGAGCGTGTGGGGCCAGGGTGGTCTCCGACAGCCAGTCGGGATTCCGCGCCTTTCGACGCGACCGCGTGCAGGAGCTCGGGCTGCAATCGGCAGGGATGGAGCTGGCCTCGGAGATGCTGGTCCGGGCCGCCCAAGCCGGCTTGTGCATCAGCGAGACGCCGGTCGCGTACCGCGAGCGCATCGGGAGCTCCAAGCTCGACACGTTCTCCGACGGGTGGCGCCACCTGCGCCTCATTCTCCTGCTCGCACCGACGCTCCTGCTGATCGGGCCGGGCGCGGTCGTTCTCGCCCTCGGGGCCGTCCTTTCCGCATTGACCCTGATACACCCGGCGGGCGTCCACATCGGCTCGCTGCGCTGGCAACCGGTGTTCCTGTCCAGCACCTGCGTGGTGCTCGGCCTCCAGGGCATGTTGGCCGGCGCAGTGCTCGCCAACCGGTCATCGGTCGGTGGTGGCGCCCGCCGTCCCTATGCCTTCGTCGTGCGAGCCGTGTTCCTCGAGCGGTGCCTGCTGACGGGCATCGCATCGATCACTGCCTCCCTGGCCATCGACCTGGTGCTGTTCGTCGGTTGGGTCAGGGGACGTCCGTCTCCTCCCATCCACGGCCTGCCCGTCGCCTCGCTGGCCCAGAGCCTGCTCATGGTGGGTGGAACGCTGACCAGTTTCGCAGTCATCGCTCGACTCCTCGTGTCGGACAGCGACGACGCCGACGACCGCTCTGCGCGTTCCGGCTGACGCTCGTCTCGTCCTCCAACGGCGCAGCGCCTCGTCGACGGCCACGGCTGTCAACAACACCGGCACCAGGTCGGCCGAGACCCGGTAGCGCGTCTGGCCGAAGGTGACGGCCACGGCCAGGACAACCGTGGCCACGAGGGCGAGCATCGGCGAGATCGGGACCTTCCGCCGCCGCAACAGGACTGCCCCGGGGACCGACAGGAGGCACAACACGTAGTACATGTCGAGGCCCACCCGGCCGACGTTCTTGTTGCGCAGCTCGACGTAGGCGTCGATCCGGATCTGTTGGTACGGGGCGTACAGCCCGAACGTCCGGCCAACCCGGGCCGCGACCACGAAGGGCACGCGCTGCCAGTGAGAGCTCATGTAGCGGAGCGCGGCCTTCCGCAACACGATGTCGTCATCGGTTTCGTCACCACCGGTTGGCAGTTTCGGGATGCAGCCGAACGAGTAGTACCCGATGGTCGACCCGTAGTACGGGCTCTCGCAGTTGCCTTGCGCCATCGCCAGCCCGAACCCCGTGGACACCAGCGCAGGGTGGTCGAACCGGCTGGAGTTGAACGCGGCCCATGGCGCCAGCACGACCGCCGTGGCCAGCACGGCTGTGCCGGCGACGGCCAGACGCCGCCGCGGTTGGATCTGCCTGGCCGCCACGACGAGCGGAACGACCATGAAGGGAAGAAGGGCCAGCGCCTCCGCCCTGGCCAACACAGCCAGGGCGGAGGCCACACCGAGCTCGGCACCGGTTCGAATCGAGGGTTGGTCCCACAGGCGGTACGCAGCCAGGAGGGTGAGGGCGGTGACGAACAGGCTCAGGGTCTCCGCCGCCACACCCCCGTCGTGGATCCACAAGACGGGGTAGACGCCAGCCAGGCCGGCGGCGATGAGCCCTGCTCGCGGCCCGCCAAGGCGCCGGCCGACCAGCCCCACGAGGGCCACCGTGCCGGTTCCGATCACGCACGTCCATACCTGGTGATCCAAGAAGCTCCGGAACCCGAGCAGCGACGGGATGGCCAGGACGACGGTGAAGAGTGGTGGATGCTGTGCCGACTGCACGACCCGGCCCTGGACGAAGTACGGGAAGGCGGCAATGAAGCCCTTGCCGTCGACCAGCAGGTTGGCCCCGTAGTGGTACTGGTACGGATCGCCGGCGATCTCGATCGGGTTCCGGATCGCCAACAGGTACCCGACCCGGATGACGGCGGCCACCGCGCAGATCACCGTCAGCCCCAGCCACCACCTGCGGCCGGCCACTCGTGTCGTCAGTCCGATCGTCAGTAGGCCATCAGCGGTTGGGACTGTCTCCGCATATGTTCGAAACTAGCCGACCCCTCGGGCACCCAGCCCGGTCACCCCGACGCCCCTGAGCGCTCTCGCGTCGAGCTACACACGTCCCAGCCTATCCTGGCCCTGTCGTCGAGACGGGGTGACAGGTGCAGACATCGGGGGTGCCGCTCGCCCATCACGCCGAGCGGACGGCGCCGTTCGAGCGAATGGAAAGAGAGCTGGGCCGCCTGGCTGGGGGGACCGTGCTCGACCTCGGCTGTGGCGCCGGCTTCTGGCTCCCGCGCATACAGGCCCACGGCCTGGTCGCCGTGGGCATCGAAGAGGACCGCGAGCGAGCCCGTGACGCCGGAACCCTGGCTCCGGTCGTCGTGGGCGACGGGACCCGCTTGCCGTTGGCCGATGCCAGCGTGGGGGCGGTGTGGTGCCTGCACGTTCTCCACCACCTCGAGCGCCCGGCATCGGCGCTGGCCGAGGCCCGGCGGGTGCTGCGGCCGGGCGGCCACCTCTTCCTCGTCGAGTCGGTCGACGACAACCCTGCTTTGCGACTCGCCCGCCGGGTCGCCCCTCGATGGGAAGGCATTCCGGTGCGTTCGCGCTTTCGGGCCGCCGGGCTCATGGACATGGTGAGAGGCGCCGGCTTCGAGGTGCTCGACTTTCGCCACCACAGCCCCGTGTCGTTCCTCGCCTTGGCCCTGCCCGTCGGGGGTCATGCCCTGTGGCGTCGCCTCCAGGCCATCGAGCGTCGCCTGCCGGGTGATCTCGACCGATGGGGAGCCCACCTCGACTGCGTGGCCACCACGGAATAGGCGCCCAGGCCCCGGGTCAGCCGTCGGGATGGGTGGCCAGGTCGACCAGCTGCGGGCCCAACCAGCGCCAGACGACGCCGGCGCCCTCGGGCGTGAAGTGCACGCCGTCGGTGCGCACCTTGACGCCGTCGAGCTTCTCGGCGTAGTGCCCGCCGGGGCACAGGAAAGCGCCGAGGTCGATGAGGCGCAGGCGTTGGGGGTGCCGGGCGGCGATCCGCTGGAACACCTGGTTCACCCAGGCCACCCGGGCGGGGTCGTTGCGAGCGCTCGGCGGCTCGCCCAGCTGAAGGTTCGGTTGCTGGTAGCACGGCACGTTCAGGAGAGCGACCGGGGCCCCTCGCGAGGCGGCCACGCCGAGGGCGGTCTCCATCTCCGCATCCAGGTAGCTCTCGTACTCGGGCGTGCCCACCCGCAGGGTGCGACCGTCCACCTTGCGGTCGTAGACCTCCCACGCTCCGACCATGACCAGCGAGACGTCGGGGTCGAAGCTGTTGACTGCCTCGGTCCAGCGTGCCGGCCATTGCCCACACGTCGGGTTGGGCACCGAGACCTTGCCGTTGATGATGTGCGCCCCCCGGACCACGCCACAGCCGATCAACGCCGCCGTCTTGGTCTTCACCCCCGGCGCCATGGCCGCCTTGAAGTGGTAGCCCAGGCTGAAGGCCACCGAGTCTCCGAGCACGACGACGCGCACCTGGCCAGGCGTAGGGGCCGGCCGGGCCGGGGGCGGCCCGGGAACCGCCGAGGCCGGTGGGGCCGGTTGGGTCGGTTGACCGGGTGCGCGCCCGGAGGCCGCACTGGCGAGCGGCAGGGGCGACTGCGCCCCGATGGTGGAGCCCACGACGAGTCCGGCCACGACAGCCATGGCCCCGGCCGTGGCCGCGGGCAGCGGCCACCAGCGCACCCGAGCCGGCCGCCAGGTGCGCACCGGCATCTCCACGAAACGGTACGACAGGACGGCAACGGCCAGCGTGAGCAGCAGCCGGAGGCCCAGCAGCGCCGACCCCGACAGACCGGTGCGATCCGGCGTGAGGGCCACGTAGACCAACCAGTGCCAGAGGTACAGGCCATAGGAGATGCGCCCGACCCACACCAGAGGCCGCAGGCTAAGGAGTCGGCGGAGAAGACCGTCCGGTTGCAAGGCGGCGAGGATGACCGCCACCGTGGCCAGCGCAGCCAGGAGGAACCCTCCCTGGTAGAGCCAGCGGTCGCGTCCGTCGGCGCCGACCATCATCGCCCCCAGCACGGCGCCGCCCGCCAGCCCTAGGACCTGGACACTCCCGACCCGGCGACGCCTACTTTTCGTGCCTGCCCGATCCTCGATGTTGGCCGCGATCGCCGTGTCTTCGGGGTGCGCGGTGCCTCGGCTCCGGAGGAGCAGGGCCAGCACGGCTCCGACCAGCAGCGCCTGCGCCCGGGTGTCGGTGCCGTAGTACACACGTGACGGGTCGCCATGAACGGGCACCAGCAGGGCCATGGCCAGCGCCGAGCAGCAAGCCAGGAACACCGCCGCGGGCACGAGGGCGCGAGGGCGGCCCCGGCTGATGCGCAGCCCGACGACCAGCAGGAACGGCCAGACCAGGTACCACTGCTCCTCGATCCCGAGCGACCACAGGTGGGTCAGCGGTGACGGGCCCAGGAACTGGTCGAAGTACGACCGGTTGGCGACGATGAGGTGCCAGTTGGCCACGTAGAACAGCCCAGCCAGGCCGTCGCCTCGCACCTGGCCCAGTTCGTCGGGTGCCACGACCAACGCGGCGTAGGCGGCAACGGCCACCAGCAGCAAGAGCAGGGCCGGGAGCAGCCGGCGGGCCCGGCGTCCCCAGAACGCCCCCAGGGCGATGGATCCCTGCTCCCGCCACTCGGCGACGAGGAGGGCGGTGATCAGATAGCCGCTCAGGACGAAGAAGACGTCGACGCCCAGGAACCCTCCCCGGGCGCAGGTGACACCACCGTGATAGAGCAGCACGGCGGTGACGGCCACCGCCCGCAACCCGTCCAGGGCCGGGTTGTAGGGGATCCGGCGGGCGCTCAGGATTCTTCCTCATAGGCCATGGCCCAGGACACGAGGTGGTCGAAGGTGACCGCGCTCAGCAGGACGAGGACGATCTCGACCGCGCACCTGTACCGGGTCTGGCCGAAGGTGATGGCGATGGCGAGTGCCACCGTGGCCACGATGGCCAGAAGCGGCGAGAGCGGTACCCCGCGGCGTCGCAACATGACGGCGCCGGCCACCGAGGACAGGGCAAGGACCACGTAGAAGGCGTAGCCGACCCGTGCCACCTCCAGGTCCCGGCGCTCCAGGTAGGTCTCGGCCCGCAGTTGGTCGAGGGGCCGGAAGACCCCCCACGCCCGGCCCTCGCGGGCGACGACCACGATGGGCACACGGGCGGCGTGGTCCCCCACGTACTGCAGGGCAGCTTTGCGGTAGAGCTCGCCGTCGTCGGTCTCGTCGGCTCCGGGCGGGAACAGCACATCACTCTGGGGCAGGCAGTTGTAGGCCCGCGAACCGAGACCGTCGCCGAAGTAGGTCCGATCGCAGTTCGCCAGGACGAGCGTCTGGGCGAACTCGGTGCTCGTCCCCAGTGGCGGATGATGGAACCGGGTCATGTTGAACACGACCCACGGGGCCGCCAGGCCGACGGCGACGAGGGCAGGCACAGCCAGGATCTGGAGGCGCCTCCGGGCCTCGAGGTCACGAGCGGTGACCACCAGGGGCACCAGGATCGCCGGCAAGAACAGTGCCGCCTCGGCCCGGGTGAGCGCACCCAGCCCGCAGGCGGCGCCGAACCACGCCGCCGCACCGATGGTTCGCCGCTCCAGCAGGCCGTAGGCCATGACGACGATCAGGGCGGTGACGAACAGGCCCAGGGTCTCGGAGAGGACGAGACCGTCCCACAGCCACAGGTTCGGGTACACCGCCGCCAGACCGGCGGCGATCAGGCCCACCCGCTTTCCCCCGAGCTGTCTGCCCGCCACCCCCACCAGGGCCACGGTGCCCGTGCCGATGACGCAGGACCAGACCTGGTGGTCGAGCACGCTCCTGAGACCCAGCTTGGACACCAGAGCCAGCACCAGGAGGTAGAGCGGGGGGTGCTGGGCCGTCTGGCGAAGCAGGCCCATGCTGTGGGCGAAGGGGTCGATGAAGCCGCGACCGTCGGCCAGGAGGTTGGCACCGTTGTGGAACTGGAACGCGTCGCCGGTGAGCAGGGAGTGGCGCCGCAGGGCCAGGACGTAGATCAACCGAAGGAGGAAGGCCCCGGCGCAGATGGCGCCCAACCCCAGCCGCCAGGTTCGGTCGTCCGAGAGTCGGAACGGGCGGGGGTTCGACGACGGGGGCATTGAGCGTTGTCGCACCGACCGCCCCGGTGCCGAGAGCACGGCGAGAATCTAGCCCTCCACGGGTGGCGACACGTTGGCAACGCTTAGCATCCGGGACTTGGCCCCTACGCCGTTCGGACACGGAGACGGCGACCGTGGTCCTGCGGTACCGGGCTGGCTCAGGCGAAGCGTGGGAGGGGGCCTCGCCCTGGCCGGCGCCTTCTTCGTCGTCCGGGCCATCGCCTCCGAGTCCGACGTCATCGGGCATGTCGTGGCCGACGCCGACTGGTGGTGGCTGGCCGCGGGCGTGTTGCTGGCCGCAGCCGCCATGGTGACCATCGCCATGCTGTGGCGGGTGGCGCTGCGCCTGGTCGGCGCCGAGATGGACCGGCGGTCGGTGGTGGCCGTGTACTTCCAGGGCGAGTTGGCCAAGTACGTGCCGGGAGGGCCGTGGGCGGTGGTCGGCCGGGCCGAGCTGGCACGACGGCGGGGCCTCGGCCCTGCGGCCGCCTACGGCGGGGTGGCCCTGTCGTTGGCCGGTCTGTACCTGGCCACCGCCCTCCTCGCCGCCGTTTTCCTGCTGACGGGTGCGGACGGGGGCCCATCGCTCGCCCTCGTGCCCGTGCTGGGCATCCTGGTCGTGGGTTTCGCCGGCCTGCATCCCCGGGTAGTGGCCCGGCTCGTCGCCCTTTCCCGCCGGGTGCTGAAGGGCGACATCGAGGTGCCCCGGTGGGGCGACTCACTGGTGTTGGTGGTGCGCTATCTCCCGGTGCCGCTGCTGACGGGCACGGCCACATGGTGCCTGGCCCGGGCCCTGTCGCCGCACGCCGGCTACCGCGATGTTGTGGGCGCAACCGCCCTGGCCTGGCTGGCCGGCTTCGTAGCCGTCCCCGTCCCGGGGGGCGTCGGCGTGCGCGAAGCCACCTTCGTGGCCGCCGCCTCCTCCCTTCCCGGCGGCGTGGCCGCGGTGGTCGCCATCGCCGCCCGCCTGGCCTTCATGCTGGCCGACGCAGGAGGCGCCCTGGTGGCCTCAGTCGCTCTCCGGCCTGTCACCGGCACCAGCGACGATGGGGTGGGCCGCAGCGTCGAGGGCGACCCATGACCGACGGGGTCGAGCGACAACCAGGGTCCAGGGCAACGGGCTCATGACCGCGTGCACGTCGAGGTGCCGGCCCACCAACGAGGTGAAGGCCCGCCGGCCCCAGTGCTGGACGTGGCCGGGCGTGTTGCCCAAGGTTCCCAGATAGCGCCGGCGCACCACGTTGCCAGCCCGCCACAGCGGTTCGAGGGGCACCGAAAGGACCACCCACCCGCTCCCGACCCGCGCCAGTTCGGCCAGAGCCGCCTCGGGGGCGGCGAGGTGCTCGAGGACCTCGATGGCCAGCACCAGGTCGACGGAGCGATCGCGGAACGGAAGATGTCCGGCGTCGGCGAAGGCGGGAGCCCACGCCACTTCGGTCCAGTGACGAACGAGCGACGGGTCCGGCAGGTCGACGCCGAGGGTCGCCGCGGCGGGGAAGCGCCGAGTCATCCGGGTGGCGACCTCACCCTCGCCGGTGCCCACCTCGAGAATGGTTCGGGGCGACCCACAGCCGTCGACGGCCCGGTCGAGGCGACGCAGGAAGCGGCGCATGAGCGCACCCTCCACCGGGTGGTCGGTCTGGTACTTCGGGTAGACGTTGCCGGTGGGCCCCGGTCTCCCGGAAGGGGTCACTGCTGGCCCGGACCGGTCTCCCGGACCGGTCACTGGTCGGCCGGCTCGACCTCGTGGCGCGGGCGGTCGAGGCGCACGATGAGATCGGCCAGGAGCGCCACCACGATGATCTGCACGGCGGCGGAGAGAATCAACAGGGTGTCGACAGCGATCCGGAAGGGGTGGTTGACGAGGTCGAACACCACCTTGAGCAGGCCCACCAGGGTGAGGACCACGCCGGGTGGCATGAGGACCCGCAACGGGTCATAGGTCATCACCATGCGGACGACCTGGGTCAGGTAGCGACGGCTGTCGCTCCACCACGCGAACTTCGACTGCCCCGAGCGGATCGAGTACTCGATGGGGATGTGCTTGACGGTGTAGCCGTTGGCCAGGAACGACAGCGTCATGGTGCTCACGCACGAGAAGCCGGCGGGCAGCAGGTGGAGGTACTGCTCGGCGACGGACGTGCGGAAGGCCCGGAAACCGGAGTTGAGATCGGGGATGTGGGTACCCGTCAGATAGCCGGCCAGCTTGCGCATGAACCACTTGGCCGGCACCCGGAGCGCCCGGGCCGTGCCCTGCTCCGACGTCCGGGCGCCCACCACCTGGTCCCATCCCTCGAGCTCGGCCACCAGCCGGGGGATCTCCTCGTTGGGGTAGGTCATGTCGGCGTCGGTCCAGACCACGACCGGAGCCCGGGCCGCCCGGGTGCCGGCTCTGCGGGCCGAGCCCGTCCCCCGGTTGCGGCGGAACCGGATGAGGCGGACGCCCTCGAGGGCGGACAGTTGCTCGGTGGACCCGTCGGTCGAGCCGTCGTCGACCACGATGATCTCGAAGCGGTAGGGCGAGCGCTCCAGACCGGCCCGGATGCGCTTGACCTCGTCGACGACGTGGCCGGCCTCGTTGAACACGGGCAGGACGACGGAGACGTCGACCGGGCCCGACCCCGGCTCGACCGGATCGCTCACACGGTGCGACCGAGGAAGGCGAGCAACCTGGTCTGCTCGTCGGCTCCCGGTGGCGGTTCGACCTTGGGCCCGAAGTTGCCCGTTTTGCGCAGCATCTCGTCCATGGGCTCCATGGCCTCGAAGATCCGGTGGACCTCGCCAGGATCGAGGCGCTCGTCGAGGCCGGTGGCGCGGGCCAGGTCCCACATGTGCAGGACGAGATCGGCCGAGCCGAAGCGGTCGATGGCCATCTCGAAGGTTGCCTGGCCGAGCTCTCCCTCGTACTCGAGCCCGGCGATCGACGGGTCGTCGAGGCCGGCCTGGATAGCGTCGCGGGAGGCCTCCCACGCCCCCACGGGGTCATCGGTGGCCGACGGGCCCGGCGGCGCCTCACGGTCGACCAGCCCCAGGAACAGCTCGGCCGCCAGGGCCACGTGAGCCACCAGGTCGGTGGCCGTCCAACCCTCGCACGGCGTCGCACTCGACCAGCGATCGGCGGGCACGGCTTTGACCCGCTCGGTGAACCCGGCGGCCAGGCGGCGGTAACGATCGGCGATCTCAGTCATGTCCAGACCATAACGGCGCGGCCCGGTCGCCGTTCGGGACCTCCCTACTTGACGGTGATGGTGCCCTTCAGGCCCTTGGCGTAGTCGCCGGGCTGGTGGGAGCCGCACAGAACGGTGGTCTTGGCGTTGGGGAAGGTCCAGGTGATGGCCTTGGACTGGCCGGCTTTGACCTCGATGGTGTTGGGGGTATCGGGCATACCGTTCATCGGGGACGTGCCCATGCCCGCCATGGTCTTCTCGTAGGCGTCCTGGGCCTTGGCGTCGCCGAGGACGAAATCGTGCACCGTCGAGTCGTTGTTGGTCACATTGAACGTCACTGTCTCGCCCTTGGCCACGTCGATGGTCGGCGGCGTGAAACCGCCGGATCCTCATGGTCGTTCCTCCCGCATGGCCGATTGGCCCGCCGCCCGGGAGTATGGCTCATTCCCTAGCCTGGGGAAAGGATCATGGTTCCGGGACCAAACGGGGCCTCGCCGGCGTTTGACTCCGTGAGACCCTGACTCCGGGAGACCGAGGAGGAACACGTGGACAAGGTCACCAAGACCGACGACGATTGGCGCGACGAGTTGACCCCCGACCAGTACAAGGTGCTGCGCAAGGCCGGCACCGAGCAGGCCTTCAGCGGAAAGTACTGGAACACCCATGACGACGGCATGTACCACTGCGCCGCCTGTGGGGCGGCCCTGTTCTCGGCCGACACCAAGTTCGATTCCGGAACGGGTTGGCCGAGCTTCACGGAGCCGGCCGTGGCCGAGGCGGTGGAGACCAAGCGCGACATCGGCTTCGGGATGGTGCGCACCGAGGTGCGCTGCAGGCGGTGCGGCTCGCATCTGGGCCACGTCTTCGACGACGGTCCGGGCCCGACCCGCCAGCGATACTGCATCAACTCCTGTTCCCTCGAGCTCCAACCGACCGATACCGCCCCGACCAGCACCGCCCCAACCGATATCAGCACGGAGGCCTGACCATGACGACCAGCAGAGCAACTTACGGAGCCGGGTGCTTCTGGGGGGTGGAGGCGGCGTTCCGCCAGGTACCCGGCGTGACCGCGACGGCCGTCGGCTACGCGGGAGGCACCACCGAGAACCCCGACTACCGAGCCGTGTGCTCGCACGGCACGGGTCACGCCGAGGTGGTCGAGGTCGACTACGACCCCGAGCGGGTGTCCTACGACCAGCTGCTCGACGTGTTCTGGGCGAACCACAACCCCACCACCAAGTACCGCCAGGGCTTCGACATCGGCGACCAGTACCGCTCGGTCATCTTCGTCCACGACGACGACCAGAAGGCTGCCGCCCTCGCCTCGCGAGACGCCTTGGAGTCATCGGGAAAGTGGCGGCGGTCGATCGTGACCGAGATCGAGACCGCTCCCCGGTTCTGGCGGGCCGAGGACTACCACCAGCAGTACCTGGAGAAGCGAGGTCAGTCCTCCTGCAAGATCACGTGACGCTGAGTTGATGGCGGCGGGCCCGACCTCAGCCGACGCAGTCGCCGGTGCCGACCGCTCCGGCGCGGGGCTCGGCCAGCACCGGCCGTAGCTCTTTGTCGGAGATGGCATAGGCGGTCGAGGGCTCGTCCGGGGCGATGGCGAAGGCCACCCCGATCACCGCTCCGCCCTGGTTGACCAGAGCCCCCCCGGAGTCGCCCGGCGCCAGCTTCGACGCCAGGAAGAGCACGTCACGGCGGGTGACGGCCGAGTTGTAGATGTCGCGGCCCGTGGCCGTGCGTCGGCCGTCGACCCGGGCGGGCTGGACGTCGACCTGGATCTGGCCCTGGGGGTGGCCGAAGACCGCCCCCTTGTCGCCCACCTGGGCAGAAGCGACGGGCAGGGCGGCCTGGCTCAGGCCCGGCACCGACAGCACGGCCAGGTCGCGCTGGGGATCGATCACCACGACCCGGGCGGTGAGGCGCCTGCCGTCCGGCCGCAACACCTGGGTGGCCCGCTCCCCGGCCACCACATGGGCATTGGTCACGATGACGTTGGGCTCCGGGGCGAAGCCGCTGCCCTCCAGGAGGCGCCCGCAGGCCACGCCGCTGACCCGGACGGTAGAGGCCTTGACCCGGGCCTGCACCACAGGGTCGAGCACGTCGGGCGGGGGCGGGGCCCCGGTTCGGGGCGAGGGAGCGAGGTCGTTGAAGACCTGGGGGAAGTTGGCGTCGCGCACGGCCTGCCGCAGGGCCTGCAGCGACTTCGGCGGTCGGGGGACGGCCCCGTCGATGGCCCGGGCGATGGCCGAGTTGCGGACCTGGCGGGACAGGGTGCCGGGAACCTCGGAGATGGCGGGGAGGAAGAGCCAGATCAAGATCAACGCCCCCAGGCCACCGGCCACGGCACCAGCGGCTCGGTCGAGCTGACGGGCGGGACCGATGGGGATGAACAGCCGCAGCTTGGCTCCGACCGTGGCGCCCACCGCTCCGCCCATGCTGGCGATCACCACGAACGAGCCCCCCACGACCACCAGGCGCGAGAGCGAATCGAGGTCACCCTGCACCCCGAGGAGGCCAGGCAGGGTGTCGAGCACCTTGGGTGCGGCCCAGACGGCCACGGCGATGCCCAGGCCCAGCCCCACCCACGACAGCATCCGGGCCACGAAACCGAGCCGGTAACCCCCGACGGCCAGCGAGACCACCAGCGCCACCAGCACGACGTCGAACAGGCCCACGCCGCCATCGTACGGACGCCGGTGGGGCTCGGGAGGCAGCCCGGCATGATAGGTAACGGGGATGAGATACCGCCGCCTCGGGTCCAGCGACCTGGAGGTCTCCGAGATCGGGTTGGGATCCTGGCTCACCCTCGGCGTCGGGATCGAGGCGGACAAGGCGGCCGCGTGCGTCCGCCGGGCCATCGACGTGGGCATCAACTTCTTCGACACCGCCAACGTCTACGGCCGGGGCGCCGCAGAGTCGTTCCTGGGTGAGACGCTGAGCGGGGTCGACCGGTCGTCGTACGTGCTGGCCACCAAGGCCTACTTCCCCATGTCCGACACCGACCGGGGCCTGTCGGCGGCCCAGCTCCACAAGCAGTGCGACGCGTCCCTGGCGCGCCTGCGCACCGACTACGTCGACCTCTACCAGTGCCACCGCTACGACGCCGACACCCCCCTCGACGAGACGATGGGCGCCCTTACCGAACTGGTGCGGGCCGGCAAGACGCGGCACATCGGCTTCAGCGAATGGACGGCGCCCCAGATCGAGGCGGCCCTGGCCCTGCCGGGGGTGGAGCGCTTCGTGTCCAGCCAGCCCGAGTACTCGATGCTGTACCGCAAGCCCGAGCCCGAGGTGATCCCCCTGTGTGCCCGGGAGGGCATCAGCCAGGTCGTGTGGTCACCCCTGGCCCAGGGCGCACTCACCGGCAAGTACCGCCCGGGAGCGGCGCCGCCGCCCGACTCCCGTGCCGCCAGCCGGTCCATGGGATCGATGATGGGCCGTTGGCGCGACGACGAGGTCCTCGAGGCGGTCGACCGCCTCCGGCCCGTCGCCGACGGCCTCGGCGTGGCCATGGCCCAGATGGCCCTGGCCTGGGTGTTGCGTGAGCCGAACGTGGCCTCGGCCATCACCGGGGCCTCGAGGCCCGACCAGGTCGACCAGAACGCCGCCGCTTCGGGCCTGACCCTCGACGAAGATGTCCTCGCCGCCATCGACGAGGCACTGGGCGACGCTGTCGGTCCCTGAGCCGGCCGTGGCGTCGGACTGGGCGGCCCGCCAGCAGGCATTCGTCGAGCGGCTCGGCCACCGCGCCGTGTCCGACCTCGAGTCGGGCACGATCGTCGTCGTCCCCTCGATCACCTTCCCGGTCGTCGAGTTAGACAAGATCGTGGCCGCCCGGTACTACGAGGAACGCACGCTGTTCCTCGCCCTGCTCCTCTCCCGGCCCGCGCTGCGGATGGTCTTCGTCACCTCCATGCCGATCGACGCAGCCATCGTCGACTACTACCTCCGGTTCGTCCCCGCCCCCGGCGGGGCGCGGGATCGCCTGCACCTGGTGGCGCTCGACGACCCGGCGACGTTGCCGTTGTCCGACAAGCTCCTGTCGAGGCCCGATGTGATCTCGCAGGTGCGCAGCCTGGCCGGTGACCCCGATGACGCATGCGTCGTCACCTTCAACGTCACGCCGGTCGAGTGGGAGCTGAGCCGGGCCCTGGGCCTGCCCCTGTACGGCCCGGCGCCGGAGCTGGCCCGCCTGGGATCCAAGAGCGGTGCCCGCCAGGTGGCACGCGGCGCCGGTGTGGCCGTCCTCGAGGGGGCCGAGCACCTGTTCAGCCTGTCCGCCGTGGAGGATGCCGTGAGGGTGATCCAGGCCCGGCGACCCGGTGCCGAAGCCGTCGTGATCAAGCTCAACAACGGCTTCTCGGGCCAGGGCAGCGCCATGGTCGACCTCGGCGGCCAGACGGTCCCGATCACCTCGGCACCGACCACGTTCTGCGCGCCGGGTGAGTCGTGGGCCACGTACTCGGCCACCCTCGCCGCCGAGGGAGCCATCGTCGAGGAGCTGGTGCGGGTGCCGGGGACGGTGTCGCCCAGCGTGCAGCTCCACGTCTCCCCCGCCGGGTCGTTCGAGATCGTGTCCACCCACGATCAGGTGCTGGGAGGGCCGGGGAACCAGGTCTACGTGGGGTGTCGCTTCCCGGCCGACCAGAGCTACCGCGTGGCCATCCAGGCCGAGGCGGCCAAGGTGGGCGCAGTGCTGGCCGCCGAGGGGGTGATCGGCTCGTTCGGCATCGACTTCCTCGTCGTGCCCAACGCCGAGGGGGGGCTCAGCCGGATCTACCTGAGCGAGATCAACCTGCGCATGGGCGGCACCACCCACCCGTTCTGGATGACCCGGCTGGCCACCGGAGGCGACTACGACGTGGCCAGCGGCTCACTGGTCGCCGGTGGGACGGCCAAGGCGTACGTGGCCACCGACAACTTCAAGTCGCCGTCATTGGTGGGCCGGTCACCGGCGTCGGTGATCGCGTCGATCGACGAGGCCGGCCTCGGTTTCGATACGGAAACGGCGACCGGCACCACCCTGCACCTGCTCGGCTCCGTTCCCGGCTACGGCAAGCTGGGCGCCACCTGCATCGCCGACACCCCAGCCGAGGCCGAGGCCCTCTACCGGCGGGTCATTGCGGTCGTCGCTAGCTGAGCGTCATTCGCGAGCGCCCCTACGGTCCAGTACCGTCCGCCGGGACACCGCCCGCCCCTTCACTGCCCCATTGCATATCAGCGTCTTTCGTGCTCCGCGAGGGGAGTGTGAAAACGTCAGGGAAGGCGCTGCAGGGTGGCGTCGTACTGGCTGTGGAGGGTGAGCGCGCCGCCGGCGGCAGCGGCGTCGAGGACGAAGTGCTCCTTGACCCACAGGCGGACGCTGGGCGCCAGCCACGCCGTCAGGTCCAGCTTGCCCGTGACGGCTCCCGGCGCCAGAGAAGCCACCATGTGGACAGCGATGGCCTCGACGCTGCGGCCGCCCACCGCCAGGGTCTGGCGGCCGCCGACGTCGATCACCAGGTGGGCTGTGGCGCCACCGCTGGACAGGTCATACTCGAGGTGGGTGCCGGGCGACGCACCGGTGGGCACGAGGAGCTGGGGCGACGGCGGCCGCAGGTCTTGGCTGTTGGTGACGCCCGAGAACCCCGTCGTCAATCTGAGCCCCTCGACGTAGATGCCATCGGGGCGGTAGTCGAGGGAAAGATCGATCAACGGGCCGTTGCCGGCCGCATCGCGCAGGTCGCGCGCCGAATGCTGATGGGTGCCTGAGGGCGCGTCCACCACCAGGGTGCTCACCGCCGGGTAAGCCACCGTCGTCAAGGCGAACACCGAGCTCCCGCTGGTGTCATACCGGTAGGTGCCGGGGGCCGGTGGCAGCAGGCCCGCCGGCGCGGCAGGCCCGCCGGTCCCCGGCCCCCCACCGCCTGCGGGGCCGGCCGTCGCCGCCCCGCCGGCCGGCGTGGCCGCCCGCGCCGGGCTGGTCGTGGTCACGTCCCCCGGCAGTGTCGTCGCCGAAGCACCTGGGGCGGTGATTGCCGTGGCGGGGACCGTGCCCAGCAACTTGCCTTCCGCCTGCCGAGAGCCTCCTCCGCACCCCGCCAGCAGGGAGAGGGCGGCGATGGCGACGGCGCCAACGGCGCCCGCCGGTGCTCTCACCGCCGGATCGAGCCTGCTTCCCTGCCGGTCGGCGATGAGGCGTCCACCAACACGTCGGTGACGGCACGGGCGATACCGGCGCCGTCGAGGCCGAGGTCGGCCAGGATCACGCCGAGCTTGCCCTGGGGGACGTAGCGATCGGGGATTCCCAGCACCAGCACCGGCACCGTCGGTCGCCCGGGGTCGACCGAGGCGATGGCCAAGGCCATGGCCGAGCCCGCCCCACCGTCGCGGATGCCGTCCTCGACAGTGACAACGAGGGGATGGGAGGCGGCGTCGGAGATCATGGCCGGATCGAGGGGTTTCACCACCCGGGCATCCCAGACGGTGGCCGAGATGCCGGCGAGGGCCAGGGTTGCCGCCGCCTCCTCGGCCGCATCCACGAGCTTGCCCACGGCGAGAATGCACACGTCGGCGCCCCGTCGCACGAGTCGGGCCGACAGACCCGAACCCACCTGGTCGGAGGGCACCTGACGGGCCGGACCCTTCGGCCACCGGATGGCCGACGGTCCGTCGGTCTTGCCCAGTGCGGCCCCGAGCATGACCTCCACCTCCTGGGCCGACGACGGGGCGAACACCGTCATCCCCGGCACCTTGGTGAGCAGGGCCATGTCGAGCACGCCATGATGCGAGGGACCGTCGTCGCCGGTGATGCCGGCCCGGTCGATGCAGAACACGACGGGGAGCCGGTGCAGGCCCACGTCGAGGTTGGCCTGGTCGAAGGCCCGGGACAAGAACGTGGAGTAGATCGCCACCACCGGGCGCAACCCGCCCATGGCCATGCCGGCGGCGGCGGTGACGGCGTGCTGCTCGGCGATGCCGACGTCGAGGAACCGCTCGGGGTGACGGGCCTGGAACGGCAGCAGGCCGGTGGGGCCGGGCATGGCCGCGGTGATAGCCACCACGCGCTCGTCGTCGTCGGCCGCGGCGACGATGGCCTCGGCAAAGGCCTGGGTGTAGCCGGCCGGGGCCCAGGGCGGCGGCCCGGTCGCCGGGTCGAAGACGGGCGCGTCGTGGAGGCACTTCTCGTCGTCGTCCTCGGCCGGCCCGTACCCCCGACCCTTGTGGGTGAGGACATGGACGATGATGGGACCGTCGTGCTCGGCGGCCTGCTGCAGCACCCGTTCCAGGCCGGCGATGTCGTGGCCGTCGACGGGCCCGATGTAGCGCACGCCGAGGGCTTCGAAGAAGCCATCGGGCTCGAGGACCTCCCGGAACGCGGCCCGCACCCCCTCGACGCCGAGCTCGAGGTGCTCACCGATTCGGGGCACGCCCCGCAGCATGCGCTGGAGCCTGTCGCGGTTCTTGACGTAGGCCGGGCTCAGGCGCAGCCGGGTGAGGCCGGCAGCCAGCCGGGACACCGTGGGGGCGTACGACCGACCGTTGTCGTTGAGGATGATGAGCACCCGGGCCTGGCTGTGACCGAGGTTGTTGAGCGCCTCGAAGGCCATGCCGCCCGTCATCGACCCGTCGCCGATCACCGCCACCACCCGGCGGTGGTCCTCGTGGCGCAGGCGAAGAGCGGTGGCCATGCCGTGGGCATAGGACAGGACGGTCGAGGCGTGGCTGTTCTCGACCCAGTCGTGGGGGGACTCCCGGCGGGCCGGGTAGCCGGACAGGCCACCGGGCTGGCGCAGGGAGGTGAACCGGTCACGCCGACCGGTGACGATCTTGTGGGCGTAGGCCTGGTGACCGGTGTCCCACAGGAGGAGGTCCCGGGGCGAGTCGAACACCCGGTGCAGGGCCAGGGTGAGCTCGACCACACCCAGGTTCGACCCCAGATGGCCGCCGGTGACCGACACCGACTTCACGATGAACTCGCGGATCTCGCCGGCCAGAACGGTGAGCTCGTCGTCGTCGAGGCGCCGGAGGTCGGCGGGACTGTTGATGGATTCCAGCAGCATCCGAGCGGGCCGTCTTCTCCGAGGCGATCGAGGGAGCGCATCCACCGACGGTGCGCCTTTGATCGAACGGTACCCCTGACATGACCGGTTCAGACAGTCGGGCCCCCACTACGGTGACCCGGTGGACCTCGACCGCTTCCAGTACCTGGCCCTGATGGGGGCCTGCCTGGTCCTCACCCTGCCACTGGAGCTCGTGCTGGGGGCCAGGGTCTGGCGCCAGCCCCGGCGATTGCTGATCGCCCTGGTGCCGCCCGTGGTGATGTTCACCCTGTGGGACGAGATCGCCATCGCCCGCCACCACTGGACGTACAACCCGGCCTACATCACCGGGCTGAAGCTCCCTGTCGACCTGCCGGTGGAGGAGCTGGTCTTTTTCATCGTGATCCCCATCTGTGGCCTGCTCACCTACGGCGCCGTGGGCCGGATCCTGCACAAGCCGTGAACGAGTACACGCTCGCGTCGGTCGTGGCGGTGATGGCCGTGGTCGCCCTCGAGCTGGCGTGGCTGCGCACCGGCATCTTGGCCACGGCCACGTTCTGGATCTCCTACGCCATCGTGGTGTTCTTCCAGTGCCTGGTCGACGGTTGGCTCACCAAGTTGTCGGCCCCGATCGTCGTCTATGGCGCCAAGTTCTACCTGGGGTGGCGGGCGCCGTTCGACATCCCCGTCGAGGACTTCGCCTTCGGCTTCGCCCTGGTGGCCCTGACGATCATGCTGTGGGAGTGGGCGGGGCCCCAGGGCCGGGCCCAGGGCGCCGGTCGTGGCGGTGCAGGCTTCGAAGGGAATGGACCAGCAGGAACACCGCGGACCCCCCCACGATGACCACCTGGCCCCACAGGGCGGCCAGGGCCAGCGGCGGCAGCCCGAGGCCCACGGCAGTCAGCACGATGCGCGTCGGGCGCTCGCCGGGAGTGATCACCTGGGCCCCGGTGCCGCCAGGGAGGCCGGCCTCGGCCATCCCCGCCCTCGCTCGCACGTACTCCAGCCACCAGGCGGCGGCGACGGCCGCCACCGCCACCCACGCTGCGCCGCCGGTGACGGCCGCCCCGGCCCCGCCCGCGGCCACGATGGCCAGCGCCGCGCAGAAGGCCACGTCGGCCAGGCGGTCGAGGGCCGAGTCGAGCAGGAACCCGACCTTGGTCGGACGCCCCGCCTGCACGGCCACCGCTCCGTCCAGGGAGTCGAGCAGCCCGGACACGGTCACGGCCACGCATGCCAGCGCGGGCCCCGGCCAGCCATCGATGTCGGCCACGGCCACGGCCACCAGGGCGGCGACGAGGGCGGCGACCGTCACCGTGTTGGCGGAGATGCCGGCGCGGGCCAGGGGCCGGGCCACCGCCGCTGCGGCCCGCACCCAGCCCCCCACGAAGCCGGTCGGAGCCTCGGTGTGATGCAGCCCGGCCCAGTCCTGGAGATGCTCGTCGCCGCTGCGGCCCACGCCCACCCCCCGATCCTCGCATCCGGTGCGCCCAGGCGGCGCACGAGAGGCTGCGCCGCCACCGCTGGCCCGGCGATGACCCGGCGGTGACCAGGCGATGACCCGGCGGTGACCAGGCGAGCCCCGGCGATGACGCCGGCCACCGCCGCCAGCCTGGCCGGGCTGGCCCGGATGGGCCTGGCCGCCACCCGCTTCCTCAGCCCCGACCCCGCGGCGGCGCCCATCGATGTTCGGGCCATCGTCCCGGCCCGAAACGAGGTGGCCACCATCGCCGCCTGCGTGGCCCATCTGCGGGCCCAGGCCCCCGAGGTCGTCGTGGTCGACGACAACTCCTCCGATGGCACCGCCGACGCCGCCGCCGGCGCCGGCGCGGTCGTCGTGCGCCTCGACGACGAACCCGGCCCCGGCTGGCTGGGCAAGCCCCGGGCCTGCCTGGCCGGCGCCGAGGGAGCGACCACCGAATGGCTGGCCTTCGTCGACGCCGATGTGGTGTTGCACGATGCCGCGCTGGCCACGATGGCCGCCGCCACCCGCGCTTCGTCCACGAGCATCGCCGGAGGCCTCGACTGCCGATCGTTCTGGGAGCGCCTCCTCCTGCCCGAACTGGGCGTGGCCCTGGCCCAGGAGGGCCTGCCTGCCGACTTCGCCAGCGGACAGTGCTTCCTGGTGCGACGGGAGCGCTACCAGGCCATCGGGGGCCACAGCCACCCGAGTGTGCGGCATTCGGTGATCGACGATCGCGACCTGGCCCGGGCCCTGGGCGGTCACGACGCCCGACTCGCACCCCGCCTCATGAAGGCCCGCATGTACCGCGACCTGGCAGAGATCCGGGCCGGGCTGGTGAAGAACCAGGCCGGCCTGCACCCCCACGCGGTCCGCCATCTGGCCGCCCTGTTGGCGCCCGTGGCCACCCGGCGACCGTGGGCGGCGATGGTCGTGAGCGCCGGCGGCCGTGGCGCATCGGGCCAGAACCCGATCTACGGCCTGCTCGCCCCCGTGGCCAGAGCCGCCCTCGCCGGTCTCTACCTCGAGAGCTGCTGGCGGGCTCGCACCGGCGTCCCGGTGCAGTGGAAGGGCCGTCCCGTCCCGGTTCGAGGGGCGTGAGTCAGCGGTCGGGAGTGGTCGACAAGAGCTCGTAGGTGGAGTTGTCGGCGTAGGTGAGGCGTCCGACGAACGGTGACCCGACGCGCAGGCCGATGTGGCGTTCCTCGCGCAGGACCAGCCCGTCGGCCGGGGCGAACCAGTCGTCGACCACCGCTCCCCCGCCGGTGGCCCCCGAGAACACCGTGGTCCAGCGGGTGTGACGTGCCGGCGTGGCCCGCCCGGCGACGTCGACCGCCTCGTCGCCGAGGTACTCCACGGTCTGGACCGCCCTGGTGTCCTCGTCCCGGCACTCCCAGTGCGACGAAGCGCCTGGCGCCAGGTCGGCCCCGTCGAACGACCCCGGGCTGCAGGTGAAGGCCTGGGTGCCGTGGGTCCACCAGTAGGCGATGTCGGTGCCGTACGACGGCAGGCCGGCGCCGCAGCGGTCGTAGTACTCCAGATGCTGGACGAGGAACCACTGTTGCTCGCGTACGCCGCAGCCGTGGCGGGTGATGATGCGGACGGTGACCTTCGAGTAGTCGCGCCGGTAGTCGAACAGCGAGATGCGCTCGCCGCCGGTGGTGCGGTAGCGGTAGACCCCGGGAACCGGCAGCCCAGGGGCCGGCTCGGCCGCGGCCGGTCCGGCGGAGCGGAAGCGCCTGACCGCCTCGGCCTGGTCGATGGTGCCGACCCAGTACCGGCCGCCGACCAGAAAGGCGGGAACCCCCACGACCACGAGCACGCCGAGGGCGATCAGGCGATGACGGGTCTCGGCCCGCACGGTCAATCGCCGGTGGTTCTGATGCTCGGGCGTGAGATGCGGGCGGCAACGGCCAGCTTGCGCCAGGTCGGCACCCTCACCCGTTGGCTGAACACGTCGTAGTCCACCGCCTCGATGCGGTCGAGGATGCCCGAATACAGCGCCCGCGCCCCCCGGATGCAGCGCCCCGAACGGTCCGGCAGCATGGCGATCCCCAGGTCGGCCGACGCGAAGATGCGCCGCGTCCGGGCGATCTCGAAGGCCATGCACCTGCGCCACTCGGGCGTCACCCGCCGCAGCCAGGGGTCGGCGCCGAACTGGCGCAGGTCCTCCTGGGGGACGTAGACGCGCCCCCGGTCCAGGTCCTCGGCCACGTCACGCCAGAAGTTGGACAGCTGGAAGGCGATACCGAGGTCGCGGGCATGGGCGAAGGCCTCGAGGCTGGTGGGCTCGAGGATGGGCAGCATCATCTCGCCGATGACGGCCGCCGACCCGTCCATGTAGCCACCGAGGTCGTCGAAGGTCTCGTAGGTCTCGACGGTGAAGTCCATGGTCATCGACTTCAAGAACCGGCGGAAGCACTCGGGGTCGAGGTCGAAGGCCCGCACGGTGTGGCACACGGCCTTCAGGACCGGGTCGTCGGAGCGCCCCGCCTCCAGGTCGACGAAGAAGCGGTCGCCGAAATCGGCCAGGGCAGCCTGGCGCTCCTCCACGGTGGCCGTCGAACCCGGACTCTCGCCCGCAGCAGTGACAGCGTCAACGATGTCGTCGGCGTAGCGGCAGAACCCGTAAAGGGCGTGGACGTGGTGCCGCTTGACCTTGGGCAGCAGCGCCGTTGACCAGTAGTACGTCGTGCCGTAGCGGCGGTTGAGCTCGCGACAGCGCGCGTAGGACTCCTCGAGGGTGACGGTCACCTGGTCAGCCCTTGCGGAGGGCAAGCTCGTCGATGCGCTCGGCAGCCAGACGGCCCGAGAGCAGCACCATGGGCACGCCGACGCCGGGCACCGTGCCCGATCCCACGAACACCACGCCCGGCAGCCGCTTGTCGACGTTGTTGGGCCGGAAGGGCCCGGTCTGGAAGAAGTTGTGGGCCAGGGCGAAGGGGGTGCCCCTGGACATGCCCTGGCGCTCCCAGTCGGAGGGGTCGACGAAGCGCTCGACCTCCACGTCGGTGGGGTAGCCGAGGGCGCCCACCCGGGCCACCAGGTCGTCCTTGAACCGGTCACGGCGACGGGACCAGTCGACGCGGCCGTCGAGGTTGGGGGTGGGCTCGAGCACGTAGAGCGACCGGCGGCCCTCGGGGGCCAGCGACGGGTCGGACACGCTCGGGCTGCTGACGAGAATGGACGGGTCGGGCATGATCTCGCCCCGGTCGAGCAGGGCCTCGAACGCCTCCGCCCACTGGTCGCCGAAGTGGATGTTGTGATGGGCAGCGCCGCCGGGCAGGTCACCCTTCACCCCTGCCAGCCACACCGCGCACGATGGCGAGTAGTTGCCCTTGCGTGCCACCCGGGGAGCGGGCAGGTCGCCCAGCAGGTCGCGGTAGGCCACGGGGAGGTCAGGGTTGAGCACGACGGCGTCGGCGGCGATCGTCTCGCCGTCGGCCAGGCTGACGCCGGTGACGCCCGTCGGCGAGCGGTTGACGGCCTCAGCGGTGACGCCGTAGCGGAACGTCGCCCCCGCCGCCGTCGCCGCCGCCGCCAATCCCCGTGGGACGGCGTGCATGCCGCCCTGGGGGAAGTACACGCCCTCGACAGTGTCCATGTAGGTGATGACGCAGTAGAGGGCCAGGGCATCGAACGGCGACAGCCCGGCGTACATGGCCTGGAACGAGAACAGGCGTTGGAGGCGCTCGTCGGAGAAATAGGAGCTCACTGCCCCGGCCAGCTTGCGGAACCCGCCCATGCGCACCAAGGCGAGAAGGGGGCGCATGGGTCGGGCGATGGAGAAGATGGAGTCGAAGTTGCGGTCGATGAAGTTCGGCAGCTCCAGGCGGTAGAGCCCGCTGAGCCAGTCACAGAACCGCCCGAAGGCAGCGGCCTGATCGGGCCCGCAGGTGGACCGGATCTCCTCGGTCATGGCTTCGCGCCCGTGGCGGACCCGGATCTCGGTGCCGTCGGCGAAGCAGGCCCGGTACATGGGGTCGACGGGCAACAGGGTGAGGTGGTCGGCCATGTCGGCGCCGGCGGCGGTGAAGGCGTCGGCGATGAGGCCGGTCATGGTGAGGACGCTGGGCCCGGTGTCGAAGCTGTACCCCTGCTCCTGCCAGAGGCCGGCCCGCCCGCCGGGCACGCCGGCCCGCTCCAGGACGACGACCTCGTGGCCCCGACCCACCAGCTGGCAGGCGGCCGAGAGGCCACCCAGCCCGGCGCCCACCACGATCACCCTCACAGCCGCACCCTCACAGCCGCACCCTCACAGCCGCACCGGCGCTCATGACGCCTCCTGCACCAGGCTCGGCGATCGCCGCCCGGCGTGCAGGCGCGTCCAGATGTCGGTGCCGACGACGGAGTAGACCATGCCCGCACACAGGGCCAGGGCGCCCCCGGCGGCGTCGAGGACGTAGTGGTTGGCGGTGATCACGATGGCGCACAAGGTGATCAGCGGGTACACGGCCAGGAGGATCCTGGCCCAGTTCCGGCGCAACGCGGGCACCAGGGCGCACGCGCACCAGAGCGACCAGGCGAAATGGAGGCTGGGCATGGCTGCGAACTGGTTGGAGATCCGGTTCATGGCCCCGGAGTCGAACGACCAGAGGCTGCCGTAGGCCTTCAGGCTGTCGACGAAACCGTACGAGGCCGGTAACAGGCGGGGCGGCATGAGCGGATAGAGGGCGAAGCCGATGAGGGCGAGGGCTGTGGTGGCGGCCAGCGCCGTGCGCCATCGCCGGTAGCGGTCGGGGAACTGCCGGAAGAGGATGACGAGTACACCGATGGTGATGATGAAGTGGAAGGTTCCGTAGAACACGTTCCACATTTCCATCAGCAGGTCGGCCCGCAGGAAAGCGTGCTGGATGACTCGCTCGTGGTAGAGCCCGGTGAGCTCCTCGAGATGGATCACCCGCCTGGCGTTGCCGAAGGCCAGGTTCTTGGAGACCGAGGCCGATCCCTGGGTGTTCCGGATGAAGCTGTAGACCCCATAGAACACCGTGGCCGCCACGAGCTCCTTCCACCACCGCAGGCGCCGGAAGGGCGAGGCCTCGACCACGGGATCGTCGCCGAGGGGGTCGGCAACGAGGGTCTCCTCGGCAGGCAGGGCCTCGGTCATGGTGCGCGCCGCGCCAGGGCCCGCAGGACCGGGGTCGCCAAGAGCAGGACAGACCTCATTCGGCGAGGGCCGCGACCCGGGAGGGCCGCGACCCCATGGCGAACGCCGGGGCCCCGAGGAGGCTCACCACCAGGTTGATGCCGTACAGGAGCAGGCCCAGCGCCGTGGCCTTGGCCGCGCCGACCCCCAGGGGGCCGAGAAGGAGCACGAGAGCCCCCTCACGAAGGCCGAGGCCCCCCACCGAGATGGGCAGCACCTGGGCGATGGCCACGACGGGAATGAAGGCCAACAGCGGCAACCAGCCCACCGTTATGCCCAGGGCACGTGATGCGGCAAAGGCGGTGGTGATCACCGCCAGTTGGTACACCAGCGATGTGAGCAGCACGGTGAGGGCCGCACCGGGCCGACGACGGATCCGTTCGATGCCCAGGTGGACGGCCCCCACGAACCGGGGCCAGCTGGCGTGACCGGCCAGACGGCCGCCCAGACGGGTGCTGGCCGTCGCCGCCAGGATGGCCGCCAGAGCCACGAGGCTGGCCACCGACAGGGCCAGCGCCAGATGGCTGGCCGTACCCAGATGGAGGAGCGAGGGGCGCAGGGCCAGGGCGACGAGGCTGATCATGGGCAGGACGACGAAACCGGTGAGGCGCTCCAGGACCACAGACGCGAACGACGCGGGGGCGTCGCCGTTGTCCGACGACAGGCGGACGACGCGCAGGACGTCGCCGCCGATCGTCGACGGGAGGAAGTTGGCCACGAACAGACCGGCGAGCGTATGCGAGGCCAGGGCCGGGACCGGTGCAGGCAGGTCGATACCGATCAGCACCCGTTGCCAGCGCAGCACCGACAGGGCCACCACGACGACCCACACGCCGAGGCCGGCCAACAACCAGGGGATGGTCGACGCCTGCCCGTCGGGAAGCAGTGACGAAAGATGGACGCGCGTCAACAGAAAGGCCAGCATCGCTGCGCTCACTGTGATTCGCAGCACCAGGACCCACGCCCGCCGGTGGTCGTTCCGTCGCTCGTTCAGGCCCTCCAGCCTACGTGTTGGCGACCAGGTACAAGTGCCCGCTCTCCTAGGATGGGGCCCTCACGGGCATCCTCGCCCGCCGCTCGCCGGGAGATGCCGCCATGATCGATGACACCGTCGCCCAGCGTGTGCTCGGCACGGCCCTGCGCACCGGTGGCGACTTCGCCGAGATCTTCGCCGAGGATCGCCGCTCCTCGTCCGCCCACTTCGACGACGGACGGGTCGAGCAGCTCAGCTCGGGTCGTGACCGGGGGGCGGGCATCCGCGTCGTGCGGGGCGACACCACCGGGTTCGCCCACACGTCCGACCTCACCGAGGCAGGCCTGGCTGCTGCGGCCGAGGCGGCCGGAGCGGCCGCCCGGGGCGGCGGGGGCGGTGTGCGCGAGGTCGCCCTGACCCGCCGGGACGCACCTCGAGCGGCGGGCGTGGAGATCCTTCCCCAAAAGGTCCCCAAGTCGGCCAAGGTCGAGCTTCTCCAGATCGCCGACGACGCGGCACGCTCGGAGGGGCGAGCCGTGAGCCAGGTCTCGGTGTCCTATGCCGACGGTCGGCGTCAGATCCTGGTGGCCAACAGCGACGGCCTCCTCGCCACCGACGACCAGGTGCGGACCCGCTTCATGGTGCAGGCGGTCGCCACCGGCGACACCGGCATGCAGACCGGCTACGAGGGCCCGGGCGCCACGGTCGGCTTCGAGATGTACGACGACGTCGATGTGGCCGAGGTGGGCCGCACCGCCGCTCGCCGGGCCCTGGCCATGCTCGAGGCGCGGCCGGCACCCACCGGCACCCTCCCGGTGGTCCTGCGCCGGGGGGCGGGCGGGGTCCTGTTCCACGAGGCCTGCGGCCACGGCCTGGAGGCCGACCTGGTGGGCAAGGACGCGTCGGTGTTCCGGGGCAAGGTGGGCGAGATGGTGGCCAGCCCCCTCGTCACCCTGGTCGACGACGGCACCTACGGTCGGGAGTGGGGCACCTACGCCATCGACGACGAGGGACACGAGGCGCAGCGCAACACCCTCATCTCCGAGGGTGCCCTCACCGACTACATGTGGGACTTCCTGCGGGCGCGCAAGGAGGGCCGCGACTCCTCGGGGAACGGCCGCCGCCAGAGCTACCAGCACCTCCCCATGGTGCGCATGACCAACACCTACGTCCTGGCCGGCGACGACGACCCCGACGAGATCATCCGCCAGACCCCTCACGGGATCTACTGCGTGCAACTCGGCGGTGGGCAGGTCAACACCACCACCGGCGACTTCGTGTTCGGCATGACCGAGGCCTACATGATCGAGAACGGTGAGATCACCGATCCCGTCCGGGCCGCCAACCTCATCGGCAACGGGCCCGAGGTGCTCCAAGCCATCGACGCCGTGGGCAACGACTTCGACACGTGGGCGGGCACCTGCGGCAAGGACGGCCAGGGCGTTCCGGTGTCGGCCGGCCAGCCCACCCTGCGGGTCTCGGCCATGACGGTCGGCGGAACCGCTCGGTGAGCGACGAGGGCCTGTTGGAACTGGTCGAGCGGGTGGTGGGGCGGGCGGGCGACGGTGAGGCGATCGAGGCCTACGTGGCCCGGTCGCACCACGCCGAGGTCCGGGCCTTCGAGGGCGAGATCGAGTCGTTGTCGTCGGCCGACACCGAAGGCATCGGCATCCGGGTGATCGCCGGTGGTCGCCAAGGCTTCGCCTATGCCGCATCCTTCGACGAGACCATCGTGGCCGAGACCCTGGCCGAGGCGCGCGACAACGCCACCTTCGGCACCGTCGACGAGTTCGCCGGGCTGGCCGTCCCCGACGGAGTGGTGCCCGCCGACATCGACCTGTGGCAGGACGAGCTGGCCGAGTTCCCCACCGACGCCAAGGTGGCCCTGGCCCTGGAGGTCGAGCGGGCGACCAGGGCGGCCGACCCCCGCATCCGAGGAGTGGAGACCGCGGGCTACGACGACGTCAGCTCGGAGGCGGCGGTGGCGTCCAGTGAGGGCATCCGGGCCTCGACCCGCCGGACGGTGTGCTCGGTCTACGTCGACGCCATGGCCACCGACGGGTCACAGACCCAGACCGGCTACGGCTACTCGGTGGCCCGCCGCCCGGGTGACCTCGACGTGGCCAAGGCCGCAGCCGACGCCAGCCATCGCTCCACCCGGCTCCTGGGTTCCCGGAAACCACCCTCGGGCCACCTCACCGTGTTCTTCGACCCCATCGTGACGGCGTCGCTGCTCGGATTGCTGTCCCGGGCCCTGTCGGGTGAGGCCGTGCTCAAGGGCCGGTCGATGTTCGCCGGCCGGGAGGGCCAGGCGGTGGGCGCATCCTCGCTCACCCTGGTCGACGACCCCACCAATCCCCTGGCCTACGGCGCCGGGCGCTACGACGCCGAAGGGTTGGCGACGAGGCGCAACCTGCTCCTCGACGGCGGCGTGGTGGCCGGGTTCCTGCACAACAGCTACACCGGCCGGCGCTCGGGCACGGCGTCGACGGGCTCGGCCGTCCGAGGGGGCTTCAAGGGGACTCCTGGCGTCGGCAGCCGGGCCCTCAGCCTCACCCCCGGCGACGAGACCCAGGACCAGTTGCTGACCCGGTTCGGCGAGGGGCTGCTCGTGCAGTCGGTCACCGGTCTGCACTCGGGAGCCAACCCGGTGAGCGGTGACTTCTCGGTGGGCATCGAGGGCCTCATGGTGCGTGACGGCACGGTGGCCGAACCCGTGCGCGAAGCGACCGTCGCCTCCACCCTGCAGCGCATGTTGCACGACGTGACCGCGGTGGGCGCCGACCTGGAGTGGCTCCCCGGTTCGGCCGCCGGAGTCACCCTCGTCGTGGGGGACATGTCTCTCAGCGGCTCGTAGCCCTCAGCGGCTCGTAGCCCTCACTGCCCGCCGAACCCTGCGATCCGGTCACGTTTCGGCGGGTCCTGGGCCGCCGAATCGTGACCGGAACGATCTGTGGGCCCGGCGCTGACGACCAGGGTCACCGCCCCCCGGGCCACCGCGTACGCGACCCTGCTGGCCTCGGCCGGGGTGACGGCCACGGTGACCGACTCGCTGCCCACGTCGACCACCGGCGCCTCCTCGGCCACGGGGAACGTGGGGTCGCCGCTGCCCGCCGACTGGGCGTCGAAGGTGGCGAGGACGTCGACCGTGTCGCCGGTGTGCAGCGGCGGCGTGGCCGAGCCGGTGGGGACGGCGACGGCCCGCGTGCCGGCGGGGAGCAGGGCGGGGATCCCCTTCAGTCCCCACGGCGCCAGGTCGGACCGGACGACTGCCTGGCCCTGGAAGAGGGGGACGACGGCGGTATGGTCCACCACGTCGGCCAGCAAGGACACCACCTCGTCGGGCAGGAAGGCGGCGGGCATCGACCGGTTGGCCACGTCGGCGGCGCGCACGACCGTGCCCGCGGCGACCGGTCTCGTCACCACCGCCACGGTGCGTACCGAGCCGTAGCGGGCGGCTTCGGCTCGTGCCCGGGCCATGGTGCGGCCGACCATGGTGGCCGTCAGGAGGGCGAGCAGGGCGACGACGGTCCAGAACGACAACGGCGAACGCGACAGGCGGTGCAGGCGCACGACGACTCCTCGGTGGGGAAGGACTGCCGAGGGGGAAGCGCGGGGGCCGCGCCGCGAGAGCGGAACGGCGTCGGACAGAGCCTAGGTTGGCGCCGGCTCCGGGTCCAGGGCCGGCAATGAGCCCGGGTCGGCCGCCGGCCCACAGGCGCACGACCGATCGACCGGCATCGAGGGAATGGCCCGGGCCAGGAGCCGCTGTACCCGCTCGACGTTGTCGGCCAGCACCCGGAACACGGTTTCCATCGTGACCGCAGCGACGCCGTCCACACCTTCGAGCCCGGCGTCGTAATCGGTGACCAAGGCGATGCCGGCGTAACACATGCCCAGTTCCCGGGCCAGGACGGCCTCGGGGTACTGGGTCATGTTGACCACGTCCCAGCCGGCCGAGGCGAACCACCGCGACTCCGCCCGGGTGGAGAAGCGAGGGCCGCCGATGACCACGACCGTGCCCCGGGGATGGGCGGCGATGCCCTCGGCCCCGGCCGCTTCGGCGGCCACGGACCGCATCTCGGGGCAGTACGGATCGGCGAAGGACACGTGGTTCGGCACCGGTCCGTCGAAGAAGGTGTCGATCCGTCCACGGGTGCGATCGACCAACTGGTCGCACAGCACGAACTCACCCGGTTTGATCTCGGGCCGCAGGGAGCCCACCGAGCAGGGGGCGAGCACCCGGCGCACGCCGAGGGACCGCAGGGCCCACAGGTTGGCCCGGTAGTTGACCCGATGGGCAGCCAGCTCGTGGTGGAGCCCGTGACGGGCCAGGAAGGCCACCCGTCGGCCGCCGACCTCGCCCACGGCCAGGCGGGCCGACGGCGGACCGTACGGGGTCTGGACGGCCACCTCGGTGAGATGGTCGGCGAAGCGATAGAACCCGGTGCCGCCGAACACCCCGATGTCGGCCGTGACCCCGGCCACCAGCGTCGGGGGCCTCAGCCCGGGGAGGTCGTCGCCTTCGCCTTGTCGGTGCCACCCGACTTCGACGAAGGTGAGTCGGGCTTCGAGGACGACGTCTCCGATGTGGGCGACGACGACCCCGACGACGCCGATGTCGAGGCGGCCTCTTTGGACGACCCGTCCTTGGCCGAGGCACCGTCCGAGGCCGCCGCAGGCTTGTCCTTGTCCCGCTCCCCGCCCTTGTCCCGCTCCCCGCCCTTGGCCCGCTCCCCGGCCTTCTCCTGGTCCTTCTCCCTCTTGGTGGCCGCCGGTCGGCTGTCGGTGCGGTAGAAGCCGCTGCCCTTGAAGGAGATGCCGATCGAGCCGAACACCTTGCGCAAGGCCCCGCCGCACGCCGGGCACACCGTGAGGGACTCGTCGGTGAAGGACTGGACCACCTCGAGGTGCTCACCGCAGGACTTGCAGACGTATTCGTAGGTGGGCATCCGGCAAGCCTCAGAGGGGGTCGACGACGAGATCGGTTCCCTCAGCTTAGCCGTGGGCGATTCCTGGACGGACGGCCCGGCAGGGGCCGAGTCCCTACCATGGGGCAATCGGACCCTCTCTCGTCCCCGAGCAGGTTCTGGCCCGCCTCCGCCGGGTCGAGGACCATCTGCGCAGCGTCGAGCGCCGTCTGGTGGCCCTAGAACAGTTCGGGTTCGAGTTCCGCCGGGCCCTCACCAGGCTCGGCGACGCCTTGGCCGCCACCCACGATCGCCCGGCCATGGTGGGGGCCGTGCTCGAGGTCTCCGGGCTGTTCCTCGGCGCCTCGACCGGCGTGTTCTACACGGCGGTGGCCGGCAGCGACCGCCTGAGGCCACTGGCCACCTTCGGTGAGCTCCACGACGAGCCCTCCGACCTCGTGCGGGACGAGGGTGTGGCGGGGACGGCCGGGACGCGCGGCGAGGTGGTCGTGTGGTCGGGCCACGAGGCGCCCTGCCCGTCGTCGTCGGAGCCGGCCGCGGCCGCGTTGACCGCCGTGGCCGTGCCCGTGCGCTCCGACGGCCATCCCTTCGGCGTCCTTGCCCTCTACGGCAGGGTGAGCGGGCTTCCCTTCGCGGCCGCCGACGTGGAGACCCTGCAATCCCTGGTCCGCCAGGCCGAGACCGCCATCGAGAACAGCTACCTGTACGACGAGGCCAAGCGCCTGTCGCTCACCGACGGGCT
>JBPCNP010000178.1:0-16020 GCA_051001215.1 Acidimicrobiales bacterium | reverse complement strand
CATCGACACCACCCACCCGGTAGCGGTGCATATTGACGTCGCTGCCCTCACCGATCCGATCTGACCGAAACTGGTCCCCGTGCTCGAGCCACCCACAGGCACCTCTTCGCGGATGAAGAGGACCGTAGCGGGCCGCCATCGACGCCGACCTTGCACCGCGATGTGCACCAGGACACCCAGCGCCGCGGCTCCGGTGCAGGTCAAGGCACCTTTTCGGCCTAGATGTCGTAGTAGAGGTAGAACTCGTAGGGGTGGGGGCGGAGGCGGACCTCGTCGATCTCCTTCTCACGCTTGAAGGCGATCCAGGTGTCGATGAGGTCGGACGTGAACACCCCGCCGGCCTTCAGGTAGTCCTGGTCGGCCTCGAGGGCGGCGAGGGCCTCCTCCAGCGAGCTGGGCACCTGGGGCACGGCCGCCAGTGCCTCGGGCGGCAGGTCGTAGAGGTCCTTGTCGACCGGGTCGGGCGGCTCGATGCGGTTCTGGACCCCGTCGAGGCCGGCCATGAGCATGGCCGAGAAGGCCAGGTACGGGTTGCACGACGGGTCGGGGCAGCGGAACTCGAGTCGCTTGGCCTTGGGGCTCTTGGAGTAGATGGGGATGCGCACCGCCGCCGACCGGTTGCGCTGGGAGTACACCAGGTTGACCGGCGCCTCGTACCCCGGCACCAGCCGCTTGTAGGAGTTGGTGGTGGGGGCGGCGAAGGCCAGGATCGACGCCGCGTGCTTCAGGAGGCCGCCGATGTACCAGCGGGCCATGTCGGACAGGCCTGCGTAGCCCGTCTCGGAGAAGAAGAGCGGCTCACCCGCCTTCCAGAGCGACTGGTGGCAGTGCATGCCCGAGCCGTTGTCCTGGAAGATGGGCTTGGGCATGAAGGTGACCGACAGGTCGTGCTGCCAGGCCACGGACTTGGTGACGTACTTGTAGAGCATGAGCTTGTCGGCCATGCGCAGGAGGGTGTCGAAGCGCATGTCGATCTCGGCCTGCCCGGCGGTGCCCACCTCGTGGTGCTGGATCTCGATCTCGATACCGAGGCGCTCCATCACGAGGATCATCTCCGAGCGCAGGTCCTGGAAGTGGTCCATCGGGGGGACGGGGAAGTACCCCTCCTTGTAGCGGGGCTTGAAGCCCAGGTTGGGCTTCTCGTCGCGCGCCGAGTTCCAGATGCCCTCGACCGAGTCGACCGAGTGGAACGACGAGTGCTGGTCCTGGGAGAAGCGCACGTCGTTGAAGATGTAGAACTCGGCCTCGGGACCGAAGTACACGGTGTCGGCCAGGCCCGTCGACACCAGGTAGTCCTCGGCCTTCTTGGCCACGTACCGCGGGTCCCGGCTGTAGGGCTCGCCCGTCACCGGGTCGCGCACGAAACAGTTGATGTTCAGCGTCTTGTGCTCACGGAACGGGTCGATGACGGCCGTGGCCGGGTCGGGCATCAAGAGCATGTCCGACTCCTGGATCTCCTGGAAGCCTCGGATCGACGAGCCGTCGAACCCGAACCCGTCCTCGAAGCTCTCCGCCGTGAGCTGGTGCACGGGGGCGGAGAAGTGTTGCATGAGGCCTGGGAGGTCGCAGAACCGGAAGTCGACGATCTCGACCCCCTCCTCCTCGATCAGCGTCAGGACTTCGGCCGGGCTGCGGTCCTCCACGTGGTCCCCCTTGAGGTCTGAGACGGCGTTCAGCTTTTCGCGGGGCGGTTTCCCGACAGTTGCGTGTTGATGAACCGTGCGTGAACTGAACGGGAACCACCGTGACGCCTGCGAAGATAGCCAACAGACAGGGAGGGCGACAGTTCGGCGCCCCGAGGAGGAGATCATGGAGCGGCAGCAGGACTACGTGCTGCGGTCGGTGGAAGAGCGGAACATCCGGTTCATCCGGTTGTGGTTCACCGACGTGCTGGGCCAGCTCAAGTCGATCGCCATCGTCCCCGGTGAGCTGGAGAACGCCTTCGAGGAGGGCATGACCTTCGACGGCTCGGCCGTCGACGGGTTCACGCGGGTCCAGGAGAGCGACATGCTCCTCCAGCCCGACCCCAACACCTTCGAGCTCCTCCCGTGGCGGGGTGAGGAGACACCAGTGGCCCGCATGTTCTGCGACGTCACCAATCTGGACGGAACGCCGTTCGAGGGTGACTCCCGCCACGTCCTGCGCCGCAACCTCGACCGTGCCCGCGATCGCGGCTTCTCGTTCTACGTGGGGCCGGACATGGAGTTCTTCTACTTCGCCCGACAGGAGGGGTCCGGGCCCCCGACGCCCCTCGACCACGGCTCCTACTTCGATCTCACCACGGTCGACGTGGCCACCGACCTGCGCCGGCGCACCATCCTGGCCCTCGAGGGCATCGGCATCCCCGTGCGCTACAGCCACCATGAGGACAGCCCCAGCCAGCACGAGATCGACCTGCGCTACACCGACGCGCTCACCATGGCCGACAACGTCACCACCTTCAAGCTTGTCGTGAAGGAGATCGCCCATGAGCGGGGCGTGCACGCGTCGTTCATGCCCAAGCCCATGGCCGGTGTCCAGGGCTCGGGCATGCACACCCACTTCTCGCTGTTCGAGGGCGACCAGAACGCCTTCCACGACCCCAACGACGAGGCCAACCTGTCAGTGGTGGCCAAAGGCTTCATCGCCGGCCTGCTGGCCCACGCCCGCGAGATCACCGCCGTCACCAACCAGTGGGTCAACTCCTACAAGCGCCTGGTCACCGGTTTCGAGGCTCCCGTCTACGTGGCGTGGGCGCGCAACAACCGCTCTGCCCTGGTTCGGGTGCCGGGGTCGAAGAAGGGCAAGAACTCGTCCACCCGCATCGAGTTCCGCTCGCCCGACCCTGCCTGCAACCCCTACCTGGGTTTCGCCGTCGTGCTGGCCGCCGGTTTGCGGGGGATCGAGAAGTCCTACGAGCTGCCGCCCGAGCTCACCTCCAACCTCTATGAGATGACCCCGGAGGAGCGCCTGGCCGAAGGGGTCGAGGAGCTCCCGGGCTCGCTGGAGGAGGCGGTGGCCTGTATGGAGAGCTCCGAGCTGGTGGCCGACGCCCTCGGTGAGCACGTGTTCGAGTGGTTCATCCGCAGCAAGCGGGCCGAGTGGCGCGACTACAAGACCCAGGTGACGCCCTTCGAGATCGACCGTTACCTCGACCTGTGACCGCCGACCTGTGACCGCCTGAGCCATGGAACCTCTCCTCGTCCACCCCAACCCGGCCCCGCCCGGGCTGACCAACGTCCTCGACCACATGGGCTACCCGTGGTTGGCCGCGGCCGGGGCCGACGAGGCCACGCGCGTCGAGCCCCAGGACGGCTGGGCCGGAGCCATCGTGAGCGGCGAGGTCGACGCCGAGGGCGCCTTCGCCACCTGCCGGACGCTGCGCAAGCGTGACGTTCCCCTCAGCCCGCTGCTGCTCGTGGTCGCCGTCGCCCAGCTCGACGACATGGAGCTGCGCGAGGACCTCTTCGACGACTTCTGCGTGGGCCCGGTGGATGCCCGGGAGCTCGAGGCCCGGATCAAGCACCTGTTCTGGCGTACCGGCACCGGCACCCGGCCCGAGCTGATCGAGTACGGCGAGCTCATGCTCAACCTGGAGACCTACCAGGCCGCCATCGACGGCCGTCCCCTCGATCTCACCTTCATGGAGTACGAGCTGTTGAAGTTCCTCGCCACCCATCCCGGCAAGGTCTTCACCAGGGAGACGCTGTTGTCGCGGGTGTGGGGCTACGAGTACTACGGCGGGGCCCGCACCGTCGACGTCCACATCCGTCGCCTGCGGGCCAAGCTCACCGAGGAGCACGCCCACATGATCCAGACGGTGCGCTCGGTCGGCTACCGCTTCGGCCAGTCCCGCTGGAGCCTCTAGCGGGGGGCCCCGCTAGCGAGGGATGGTGGTGTGCTTGAACTCGTTCAGCTCGGGCCACGAGTCGACCAGGTCGAGGGCGCGCTCGACGGTGCGCACGGCGATGCCGGCATCGCCGTCTGGGCGGTTCATCACCCGCACGAACACGGCCCGGTCGCCCACGATCAGCGTGGGCACCCCGAACACGCCATGATCGGCGACCACCCGGTCGTGGTCCTTGTGGAAGGTCTCCCTGGGCCTGCCGCCGGCCACGTCGGACATCACCGTGGCCGAATCGAGACCGGCCTCGTCGAGCACCCGGCCCACGATCTCGGGGTCCCGAAGGTCGAGCCCGCGGTCGTGACGAGCCTGGAACAGGGCCCGGTGGGCAGTGGTGAGCTGGTCGGGGAAGCGGTCGCGCACGGCGATGCCGGCTTCCATGGCCAGCAGGCCGGGTGCGGGATCGGTCCGGTCCCAGACGTCGGCCTCGCCCTCTTCCACGTGGGCCTGGTCGAGGGAGAACGGCGCGAAGGTGACGTCCCAGTCGGCCCCGGCGGTCAGGCCGTCGAGGACGTGCTCCCAGAAGTTGCGGGCGAAGGGACAGCGGTAGTCCCAGGTGACGGCGAACTCGCGGTGGCTCATGGCTCGTTCAACCTCCCGGGCCGTCGGGCGATTCCAGCTGGGGAATCCGACGCCGACGGTGGCGGTCGGACGGACTCGATGACCACACCCCGTACCACCGTCGACGTCCACCGGGCCGATACCCGGGCCCACACCACGATCGACTGGCTCGACAGCCGTCACAGCTTCAGTTTCGGCCGTCACTACGACCCCGCCAACACCCACCACGGGCACGGGGATCTGGCACTCGGAGATGAACCCGTCGGGCTCTGAAGCCGTCCACTTCGTGCAGATGTGGGTGCCGCCCGACACCGAGCGGGTCACGCCGAGCTACGAGCAGAAGGACATCAACGCCGACCTCGACAAGGGCGGCCTGCAGCCCGTGGCGTCGGGACAGGGCCATGACTCGGCCATCTCCATCCTCCAGCGCCATGCCGTCCTCTGGGGCGGGCGCCTCCAGCCGGGGGAGACCGTCGTGGTGCCCGATGGACGCCATGTCCACGTGTTCGTCGCCCTCGGGGACATCGTGCTCGAAGGGGCTGGGCCCCTGGCCGAGGGCGACGCCGCCCGCCTCGACGGGGCCGGCCTCGACCTCACCGCCGGGCCCGGCGGCGCCGAGGTCCTGATCTGGGTGACGGCCTGAGGGCCTGACCGACCTGTCGCGGCGCGCTGGCCGGCGCGATGGTGTCGTTCCCCGGGGCTGCGGCGTGCTGAAGTAGGACGGGTGCACGCCGAGGCCGCTCTGGAAAAGCTGGCGGCCGCCCTCGAGGACGGCGGGGAGGCTCGGGCCGGGCAGATCGCCATGGCCGAGGCGGTGGGACGGGCGGTGCGTGACGAGCGACCACTGGTGGTGCGGGCGGGCACCGGCACGGGCAAGACTTGGGCCTACCTGGTCGGGGCCCTACTGGGCACGGGCGACACCAGGGTGGTGGTGGCCACGGCAACCAAGGCCCTCCAGGACCAATTGGCCGGCAAGGACCTCCCCGCCGTGGCCGCCGCCGGCATCCGGCCGGGCCTGACGTGGGCCGTGCTCAAGGGCCGAAGCAACTACCTGTGCCGCCAGGCTGCGGCCGAGGTGGCCCGGGAGGGTGACACCCCGGGCCTGGCGCTGGAGGGAGCGGGGGACTGCCGGGTCGGCGGAGAGGTGGCCCGTCTGCTGGCCTGGGCCACCGACAGCGAGACCGGTGATCGGGCCGAGCTGGCCTTCGAGCCCAGCCCGGCGGCGTGGTCGTCGGTGAGCGTGGGGTCAGACCAGTGCCCGGGGGCCCAGGAGTGCCCGAGCGGGCAGAGCTGTTTCGCCGAGGCGGCCTACGAGCGGGCCAGACAGGCCGACGTGATCGTCGTCAACCTCCACCTCCTCGGCGCCCACGTGGCGTCGGGCGGCTATGTCCTTCCCGAGCACGACGTCCTCATCGTCGACGAGGCCCACGAGGCGGCCGAGGTCATGGGCAGCGCCCTCGGCGTGACCCTCACACCCGGTCGGGTGGCTGCGGTGGGTCGACTGGCCTCGGCCGCCGCCCTGGGTCGTCATGGAGACACCCTCGACCGGGTCCTTGCCCCGTTGGTGGGGACCCGGCTGGTCGGCAACGCCATGGGCGATGCGTCGGTCGGCGAGGCCCTCACCGACCTGGGCGAGGGGCTGCGGCGGGAGCGAGCCGCCCTCCGCCGCCTCGAGGCCGACCCCGCCCTCGAGGCTCGCCGGGAACGGGCCACCAAGGCCCTCGACTCCCTGGCCGCCGACGTCGAAGCGATCCTGCACGGCGACGACGACATCGTGACCTGGGTCGAGCAGTCCGGGTCGCAACCGGCCCTGCGGGTGGCGCCGGTCGACGTGGGCGATGTGCTGGCCAGGGTGGCCTGGGCGTCGGCCACACCGATCCTGACCTCGGCCACGATCCCGCCGGGACTCGGTCAGCGCCTCGGCCTGGGCGCCGACACCGTCGATCTCGACGTCGGCAGCCCCTTCGACTACCGCCGCTGCGCCCTGCTCTACGTCCCCCGCCTGGTCGATCCCCGCCACCCCGACCACCAGGCTGCGGCCCACGCCGAGCTCGAGTTCCTGATCAGCGCCGCCGGTGGGCGCACCCTGGCCCTGTTCACCTCATGGCGGGCCATGCGCGCCGCCCACGCCGCCCTGGCCGAACGGCTGCCCTACCGGGTCCTGGCCCAGGACGACCTGCCCAAGCCCGCCCTGCTCGACGTGTTCCGGTCCGACGAGACCTCGTGCCTGTTCGCCACCATGGGGTTCTGGCAGGGTGTCGATATTCCCGGTTCGGCCTGCACGCTGGTCGTCATCGACCGGCTTCCCTTTCCCCGCCCCGACGACCCGGTCGTCGCCGCCCGCCGCGAGCGAGCAGGCCCCGGCGCCTTCGCCAGCGTCGATCTCCCCCACGTCGCCACCCGCCTGGCCCAGGGGGCCGGGCGCCTCATCCGCACCAGCACCGACCGGGGCGTCGTCGCCGTCCTCGACCCCCGGTTGGCCCAGTCCTCCTACCGGCCCGCCATCTTGGCTGCGCTGCCGCCCATGCGCCGCACCCGGGACCGGGTCGACGTCACCGCGTTCTTCGCCGCCGACCGGTAGCTCTCGGTTCCGGTCACGATTCGGTCACGTTTCGGTCGGTCCTGCAGGCGGTTGCGGAAACCCAGTCGAAACGTGACCAGAACGGTGGGTCAGCCCGTCCAGGCCCAGGCCTCGATCTCCACGAGGGCATCGAGGGGAATGGCGGCCACGGCCACCGCCGAGCGGGCCGGGCGGTGATCGCCGAAGGCGGCCAGGTAGGCCTGGTTCATCGGCGGGTAGTCGGTGATGTGGCGCAGGAAGACGGTGGTCTTGACCACGTCTGTCAGCGAGGCGCCCTCTTCGGACAGCAGTCCGGCCAGGTTGGCCAGGGCCTGGCTGGTCTCGGCGACGACCCCGCCGTGCACCAGGTTGCCATCGACCAGACCCAGCTGGCCCGACACCACCAGCCAGTCACCGGCGCGAACGAGCGGGGTGTAGGGCCCGACCGGTGGTGACGCGGTCAGGGCCGGCTCAGCTGAACGACTGGCCGCAACCGCAGGACTTGGTGGCGTTGGGGTTGTTGATGGCGAACCCCGCACCCTGGAGGCCGTCCTTGTAGTCGAGCGACGCGCCTTTGAGGTACGGGGCGCTGGCCGAGTCGACCACGACCTTGACACCGTCGGCCTCGGACAGGCTGTCGTCGTCGGCGAACTCGGAGTCGAAGAACATCTCGTAGCTGAACCCGGAGCAACCGCCCGGCCGGACGGCCACGCGCAGGGCCAACTCGTCGTTGCCCTCGGCTGCGAGCAGCTCTTTCACCTTGGCCGAAGCCGGCGTGGTGACATCGAGCACGGGGCTGGTGGTGATCATGGCCGTAGTCCTCCTGAAGGTCTGCGTTCCGGTTCCAAGTCTACCCGACGGATAGCTCGACCTGACACGGGTCACGGTCGGCCAACGTCGCAAAACGATCAACGCTGGCGCCGCCCAGTTGTTCCACGAAGCCCTCGATGATACCCCGGTGGAGGTGGCAGACGACCTCGGGGTGGGCCTCGGCCAGCTCACGGAAGGGGCAGTGGGTGAAGGCGATGGTCACCGCCGTGCCCCCGTCACCCGTGACCGGGTCGAAGCCCAGCTCGGCCAGGGTGTCGGACAGGGCGGCCACGCAACCCCGCTCGCCCGAGTCCTCAGCGGCCCTCCGGCCTCGACCCTGCGAGGCCGCAGCCAGACCGTGCGAGGCCGCAGCCAGGCCGTGCGAGGCCGCAGCCAGGGCCCGGCCCTGCTCGGCTCCGGCGGCGGCGGCATCGTCGGGGGCGATCCCAGCGCGGGCCGCCATGCGGGTGAGCATGGACGCCAGAAGGGGGAAGGCGGGGGGTTCGAGGCCCAGTGACGGGGCATCGGCGGCCAGGGCGTACCGGTGTTGCGGGCGGCCCACCGAGCCCCGGGCGTCGGCTTCGACGGCGAGAAGGCCGACGGCCCGCATCTGCTCGAGATGGGGCCGCACGGTGTTCGGGTGCAGGCCCAGGAGGTCGGCCACTTCGGCCGTCGAGCGGGGGGAGCGGGCTCTGGCCAGCTCCAGATAGATGGCGTAGCGGGTGTTGTCACCCAGGGCCTTCAGAACTGCGAGACGGGGCTGGCGCTCGCCAGCCTGCCCATCGAGCTCGTCCACAACTGGGAATGGTACCGGTCAGACCCGATGTGGGGATGAGTGGGGATGAGAGGTATTTCCTTCGCACCACCGCGCTCTGGAGAGGTGCAGTCCGTCGTGTGACGGCCCCTGGGGTCGCCTGCACGCGCTGGGGGGCCTCGCCCGGGACAACGGCGGGGGCGAGGCCCCAGCCGTGTGGGGAGCGTCAGCGAGCGGCTTTGCGCAGCCCGTCGTCGAGCGCCGCCGCCTCGTCGCGGTAGCAGCGGTCGGGGTTGGTACGGGCGTAGAACGCCATGCCCGGCAGGTGGAAGATGGCGCTGCGGAGCTTGCCCTTGATCGGGTGGGTCGTGGGGCAGACGCCGTCGGTGGGCTCGACCCACGCGGCCGGCGCCTTCTTGGGCGCCTTCTTGGCGGCCTCGGGGGGCGATGTCGTCCTGGATGTCGTCCTGGCTGCGGCCTTGGCCGGCCGAGTCGCCTTGGCTCGGGACGTGACCGGCGATGTCGCCTTGGCGGGGACAGTGGTCCGAGATGACTCGGCCGGGGGAGTCGCTTTCTTGGCCGGGGTCGTCGCCGGGGCGACTGCCGGCGGGCGAGGCGGCGCCGGCGGTGGCCCGGCCGGGGGTGACACGGCCTCTTGGGCCTGGACCGGCGGGGCCGGAGTCGGGTCGGGCCCGCCCGTCGACAGGATGACGATCTCGTCGTCGTCGGGCTCGATCTCGGGCATGGCGAGGGGTACCGGGCCGGGGGTGGGGATGGCCGACGGGGCGAAGGGGTCGGCCGGCGAGACCACCGGAGGGGCCGTCGACGCGGCGTCGAAGGCGCGGTCGTCGGTCGGGGGCCGCGGTCGCCGCAGCGAGGTGGTCTGGAGCATGGTCGGTTCGACCAGCTCCGGGTCGTCCGGTTCCGCCGCCGGTACTGCAGCCGGCACCGATGCCGGTGCCGGGACCGGTCCTGCGGCCGGGGCAGATGCCGCTGCCGGGCGCGGTGGCGATGTCGGTGCTTGTGCCCAGGTCGGCGTCGGGGGCGGGGGCGGGGGCGGGGCCCAGGGATCGTCGCCCGGCGGGACCGCGGGGAGCGGACGGCGGGCCTCGACGATCTTGAACAGGGCGAACGCCAGGCCGGCCAACATGCCCAGGCGGATTCCGATGCGTAGCGAGCGGCGGATCACCAGCACTCCCGGGTCGCGGAAAGGGGCGCAGCCTACTTGACGGATCTTCGGCAGGCTGTCAGCATGCGAAGGCGATGACGACGATCACCATTGCTCTGTTCACGGACCTGCTCCTTCTGTAGCGGCGAGCGCCCCGGCGTGCTCGCCCAACCTCTCGTGCCCTCGGGCCGGGAGGTTTTTTCTTTTCTCGACCAGCCCGAAGCACCCAGCACCCATCAGCCCGAAGCACCCATCAGCCCGAAGCACCCATCAGCATGGAGGCACCACGATGACCGACATCGACGGCTCCGTTCCCCCGGCAGCGGGTGAGCGGCTGACCATCTTCGACACCACCCTGCGCGACGGCGAGCAGTCGCCCGGGATCTCGCTCGATGCCGGTGAGAAGCTGGAGATCGCCGAACAGCTGGCCCGTCTCGGCGTCGACTACATCGAAGCCGGGTTCCCGGTGGCCAGCGACGGTGACTTCGATGCTGTCCGGGCCATCGCCCGCACGGTCCAGGGGCCGGTGATCGCCGCCCTGTCCCGCACTCAGCTGGCCGACGTCGACCGTTGCTGGGCCGCGCTTCGAGACGCCCCGCACGCCCGCATCCATGTCTTCATCTCCACCAGCCCCAACCACATGGAGCACATGCTGCACATGACGCCGGCCCAGGTGGTCGACGTCACCCGCTCCGGAGTGGCCCGGGCCCGTGAGCACACCCACGATGTGGAGTTCAGTCCCCAGGACGCCACCCGCACGCCGCTCGACTTCATGCTGGAGGTGCTGCAGGCGGCGGTCGACGCCGGCGCCACCACGCTGAACATCCCCGACACCGTCGGCTACGGGATCCCCTGGGATTTCGGGGCCCTGATCCAGTACATCCGCCGTGAGGTCACCGGTGACTACGTCACCTCGGTGCACTGCCACAACGACCTGGGCCTGGCCACGGCCAACTCGCTGGCCGGGGTGCAGGCCGGCGCCCGCCAGGTGGAGGTGTGCGTGAACGGGCTGGGGGAGCGGGCCGGCAACGCCGCCCTGGAGGAGGTGGTGATGGCCCTGGCCATCCGCCCGGACCAGTTCCCCGGCCTGACCACCGGCGTGCGCACCGAGGAGCTGGCCCGTACCAGCCGCATGGTCAGCCGCCTGACCGGCTACCCCGTGCAGTACAACAAGGCGGTCGTGGGCCGCAACGCCTTCGCCCACGAGTCGGGTATCCACCAGCACGGCGTGCTGGCCGACCGGTCGACCTACGAGATCATCGACGCCGGTGCCGTGGGCCAGGTCGGGAGCCAGATCGTGCTGGGCAAGCACTCCGGCCGCCATGCCTTCGGCGACACCCTCGACAAGATGGGCATCACCATCTCCGGCGATGCCCTGAACTCGGCGTTCACCCGGTTCAAGGAGCTGGCCGACCGCAAGGTCGAGATCACCGATGCCGATCTCGAGGCCATCGTGGCCGAGGAGCTCGGCACCAGCGTCACTCCCGAGTTCACGCTCGAGACCCTGGAGGTGGCGGGCGGCACCGTCGGTATCCCTCGGGCCCGGGTGGTGCTCATCCGCCAGGGCGAGAAGCTCGACGCCTCGGCCGACGGCGACGGGATGATCGACGCCGCCTGCCAGGCCATCAAGGCGGCCACGGGCATCGACGCCAAGCTCACCGGGTTCAACGTGTCGGCCGTCACCGGGGGTGTCGACGCCCTCGGCGACGTCATCATCCAGGTGGAGGCCGACGGGGCCAGGGTGTCGGGCCGGGGCGTGTCGACCGACGTGGTCGAGGCGTCGGCCCGGGCCTTTCTCAACGCCGTCAACAAGGTGGTGCGGGTGCGAGCCCGGGCCGAGGTGCGCCACGCCGAGGTGGGCCCGTAGCGCCGCCGCTGCGGGGAGCCGGCTTCGCCGGCCATTCTCGTTCTCCGACCGGCAGGCCTTGCGGCCGCCGCTCGGCTAGGGCAGCAGGGCGCGGATGGGCTGGACCCAGTTGATCGGGGCCGACGCGGGTGCGAACGCGAGGTCGGCCCCGAGGGGCAGGGCGGTCTCGTCGGTCAGGGCGACCACGGGAACCGTGCGCCCGCAGGCGGCCGCCCGCAACTCCATGATGAACTCCTGCCCGACCGGGGTGGTGGCGTCGATGACCATCATGGTGGGCAACAGGGAGCCGCACGCGTCCGGAGTGACGGCGTCGAGCGGCTTCGAGACGAACCGGCAGTCGGGCAGGACGGCGGTCATGGAGTCGACGATGCCCTGGTCGACGCCGAGGGTGAGAATGAGCGAGGCCGGAAGGCCCGAGAGTCGGCGGGCCCCGCCCAGCTCGGCGCTGTAGTCGGCCTCGTCCGGTTCCCGGGTGTCGTCGCCGAGGAAGTTGTCCTCACCCGCACGCGCTTCGAGGTCGGCCGTCGCCGTGGCCTGGTCGACCGACCAGACGTTCCACGCCACCGGCGGGAGGGCGATCTCGGCGTAGGTGATGGCCCCCACGAGGGGGAAGTCGGTGCCGAGGTCGGTGAGGCCCCGAGCGACAAGCCGGTCGGCGGCCCGCTCGAGGGCGTCGGTCTTGGTGTCGGGCTGTTCGGCTCGGATGGCCACAGTTCGCGGTGACACCCGCAGGGCTGCCTGCCACCACCCGTCGAACAACAAGAAGTCGCCCTCGATGTGCAACGAGGGACCGAAGGCCCGCCGGGCCCCCTCGTCGATGAACGCAGTCAGAACCTCGGGATCTTCCACCCCCGGAGGCTACCGTCCGCCCCCCGGGCCCGGGCCGCGCCCCAGCCTCGCCGGGCCAGACCGCTCGGCCGGCGTTGTTCAGGTGGCGGGCGCCACGTCGCAGCGCATCACCACGTGGGGGCCGATGTCGTCGATGTCGAACTGGGGACCCACCGCTTCGAATCGGGCCCCGGTGTAGAACTCGTAGGCCACCATCCTGGCGTTGCACCACAGCTCCCCGCCCCCGGCGGCGGCCACGTGGTCGCGACAGGCCCCGAGGAGAGCCCGCCCTGCCCCCCGCCCGCGGGCCTCGAGGGCAGTGGCCATCCCCCGGAGGCGCCACCCGTTGGCCGGGCCGTCGGGTCGAGCCTCCTTGTAGAGCGATGCGATGCCTACCAGGCGGCCCTGTTCGAAGGCACCGAAGTGCCGTGTGTCGGGGGAGTGATCGCCGGGGTACTCCATTGCCGTAGCCGGCTGCGTGGGGCGCAGGATCAGGTGACGCAGTGGTCGGGTCTGCTCGGCGGTGATGGTGGCGATCTCCACCGGCGCAGCATCACACGCCGGGCCTGCCTGCGACCTGCTCCGGGGTTGCGGGTGCGGGGGATCAGTCGTCGGAGCGGACGGCGACAAGGTTGAGCCGGACGTAGTCGATGACGGGCTCGGCCAGCCCGGCGGCCACCGAGGCGACGAAGGGCCGGCGTTGGTCGGGTGGGAGGCGCTCGAGGTGGTCGCCGAGGACGACCGTGGCCAGGAACTCCTCCAGTGCCGGGGCATGCGTGGCCCCGGGAGTGGGAGGGCTGCTCGTCTCGAAGGCGGTGGGCTCGTCGTGGAGCCAGGCCCGTACCGAGCCGAAGCCGGCCGCTTCGAGCCGCTGGGTGGCTTCCTCCGGTGTGGCGAAATGCCAGGGGTACCAGGTCACGCCGAGCGACTCCATGACCCGGACGACCGAGGCGATGTTGCCGGCGCCGCCGCACTGGGCCACCAGCTGGCCGCCAGGGCACAGCACGGCGGCCAGATTGGCGAACAGGGCGTCATGGTCGCTCACCCAGTGGAAGGCGGCGGTGGAGACCACGGCATCGACGGGCTCGTCGAGGGGCAGCGGCAGGGCCAGATCGGCGTGGACGAACGAGATCCGCCCGGTGTCGACGGCCGGGCGCAACCGCTGGGCGGCGACGTCGAGCATCTGCCGTGACCCGTCGAGGGCCACCACGTGGGCCTGCGGCAGGCGTTCGAGGAGGGCCTCGGTCACCCGTCCGCTCCCGCAGCCGGCGTCGAGCACCCGGGTGACGCCCTCGGCCGACAGGTGGTCGAGGACGGGTGTGGCCCAGCGGGCCTGGGGCGTCGATACCCGGTCGTAGCTGGCCGCGTCCCACTCCCGCGTGCTCAGGTGACGGTCGTCGGCAGCCATGACGGCCTCTCGGCTTCGTGGGCGGCGATGGCGTCGATGTGGCGCAGGGTCAGCCCCACGTCGTCGAGGCCCTCGAGGAAGCGCCAGCGCGTGAAGTCGTCGAGGGGGAACGTGGTGTCGACCCCGGCGCTCGGCGCGTGCAGGCGACGGCTTTCGACGTCGACGGTGATCTCGGTGGCCGGGTCGGCCTCCACGGCTGCGAGAAGGGCCCGGCCGGAGGCGGCGTCGACCTCGACGGGCAGAAGACCGGCCTTGGTGCAGTTGGTGCGGAAGATGTCGGCGAAGCCCGGGGAGACCACGGCTCGAAAGCCGTAGTCCATGAGGGCCCACACGGCATGCTCGCGGGAGGACCCGGTGCCGAAGTTGGGCCCCGCCACCAGGATCGACGCCCCGTCGTGGCGGGACTGGTTGAGGACGAAGGCGGGGTCGTCCCGCCAGGCCGAGAACAGGCCCTGGCCGTAGCCGGTGCGCTCCACCCGCTTCAGCCAGTCGCTTGGGATGATCTGGTCGGTGTCGACGTCGGAGCGGGCGAGAGGCACGGCGGTGCCGGTGATCGTGCGGATGGCTTCCACGGTCTCAGAGCTCCTCGGGGGTGGCGAAGTGGCCGGCGACGGCGGTGGCGGCAGCGACGGCGGGGGAGACCAGGTGGGTGCGCCCGCCGGCGCCCTGACGGCCCTCGAAGTTGCGGTTGGAGGTGGAGGCGCAGCGCTCGCCCGGGCTCAGCTTGTCGGGGTTCATGGCCAGGCACATGGAGCAGCCGGCCGAGCGCCATTCGAAGCCGGCGGCAGTGAAGACCCGGTCGAGCCCTTCGGCCTCGGCCTCGGCCTTGACCAGCATGGAGCCGGGGACGACGAGGGCACGCATGCCATCCTTCACGTGGCGTCCCGATGCCACCTCGGCTGCGGCTCGCAGGTCCTCGATGCGGGAGTTGGTGCACGAGCCGATGAACACGGTGTCTACCGCGATGTCGCGCATCGGCGTCCCGGCCTGGAGGCCCATGTAGGCCAGGGCCCGTCGAGCTGCCTCGCCCTGTGCGGGGTCGGCCAGGGCATCGGGATCGGGCACGATGCCGTCGATCCCCACCACCTGGGCCGGGTTGGTTCCCCACGACACGTGGGGGACCAGGGTGGAGGCGTCGATCGTCACCTCGCGGTCGAAGGTGGCGCCGGCGTCGGTTCCCAGGGCCTGCCAGTGGTCGAGGGCAGCCTCCCAGTCCTTGCCCTTGGGCGCCCGTGCCCGTCCTTCGATCCAGCCGTAGGTGGTGTCGTCGGGGGCGATCATGCCCGCCCTGGCCCCAGCCTCGATGGACATGTTGCACACCGTCATGCGGCCCTCCATGGACAGCCCCCGGATGGTGGAGCCGCGGTACTCGACGATGTGGCCGATGCCGCCGCCGGTGCCGATGCGGCCGATGACGGCCAGGATCACGTCTTTGGCCGTGACGCCGACCGGCAGATCGCCCTCGACGGTGACGGCCATGGTGCCGGGTCGGCGCGCCGGCAGGGTCTGGGTGGCCAGCACGTGCTCGACCTCGCTCGTGCCGATGCCGAAGGCCAGGGCCCCGAAGGCTCCATGGGTGGAGGTGTGGCTGTCGCCGCAGACGATGGTGAGACCGGGCTGGGTGAGGCCCAGCTCGGGACCGATGACGTGCACGATGCCCTGGTTGGCGTGGCCCATGGGGTAGAGGGGGATGCCGAACTCGCTGCAGTTGGTGGCCAGGGCCTCGAGCTGGCGGGCCGACACGGGGTCGGCCAGCGGCTGGTCGAGACCCGTCGTCGGGACGTTGTGGTCGGCGGTGGCCACCGTGAGGTCGGGTCGCCGCACCGTGCGACCCTCGAGCCGCAGCCCCTCGAAGGCCTGTGGCGAGGTGACCTCGTGCACCAGGTGGAGGTCGATGTAGAGCAGGTCCGGTTCGCCGGCGCTCGTGGCCCGCTGGACGACGTGGCGGTCCCAGACCTTCTCACTGAGCGTTAGTGCCATATGGGCGTTTGCCCCCCTTTCCATTCTGTGAGACGATCATCCTACTCTATGGAACGACCCTAGCATGAGTGAGATCCAAGTGCTCGACCGGGTAATGGCCGTCCTGGTTGCGCTGGAGGACGGGCCGCTCTCACTGGCCGGGCTGATCAGCGCCACGGCCTTGCCCCGGGCGACGGCCTATCGCCTGGCCACCGTGAGGTC
>JBPCNP010000177.1:0-11828 GCA_051001215.1 Acidimicrobiales bacterium | reverse complement strand
CGCTCACGACAGTGCCGTCGGGCTCGGGTTGGCGGTAGGCGGTGGCGAGTTGCGCCCCACCGACTGGGGCGTCGCCGACGAGGACAGCCTGGCCTTTCGGGTCGCCGCCGCGGCGGCAACCCACGGTGCCCGCATCAGCCACGACGGCCTGGCCCGACTCGGCGATCTGGAGCCCCTGTGCGGGCCCTGGCCCCCGGAGGTACGCCAGGCGCTCATCGACCTGCTGGGCAGTGGCGACCAGCTCGTCGAGTTGTTCGAGGCCCTCGACCACTATGGCGTGTGGGCCCGGCTGTTCCCCGAGTGGGCGCCGGTTCGCAGCCGTCCCCAGCGCAACGCCTATCACCGCTTCACCGTCGACCGGCACCTGGTGGAGGCCACTCGCAACGCGGCCGCCATCCGTGACCGGGTCGAGCGTCCGGACCTGTTGCTGGTCGGCGCCCTGCTCCACGACATCGGTAAGGGGTACCCGGGCGACCACTCCGAGGTGGGGGCCGACCTGACGCAGGCGATCGCCACCCGTATGGGCTTTCCCGCCGATGACGTCGAGGTGTTGGCGCGTCTCGTGCGGTTGCACCTGTTGCTCCCCGACGTCGCCGCTCGGCGCGACCTCGATGACCCGGGCACCATCAACTCGGTGGCTGCAAAGGTCGGCGACGTCCAGACCCTCGAGCTTCTCAGTGCCCTCACCGAGGCCGACTCCCAGGCGACCGGGGACGCGGCCTGGTCCCCCTGGCGGCGCACCCTGCTGGGCGAGCTCGTCGATCGGGTCCGCCTCCGCATCGAGGGCCGGCCCCACCACCCACCCCCCGACGCGTCGCGCGACGACGAGCTGCTGGGCCGGGCTGGCGAGGGGGTGCTCGTGGTCGGGGAGGACCGCAGCGTGAAGGTGGTCGCCCCCGATCAGCCCGGCCTGCTCAGCGCCATCGCCGGTGTCCTCAGCCTCAACGGCCTCGGCGTCGTCACCGCCACCGTCGGTGCCGACCGCGACGGGATGGTCGTGGACTCCTTCCGGGTGGACCCGGTCTTCTCCCGAGCGCCGGACTGGGCCAGCGTCGAGCACGATTTGAACCGGGTCCTCGCCGGTGAGGTGTCGTTGCGTGAGCGCCTCCGCGCCAAGGCCCAGACCTACGCGCGCCGCAGTCCTGTGGCGGCCACACCGGTCGAGACGGGCGTGGTCTTCGACAACGACCTCTCCGAGGTCTCCACCGTGTTGGAGGTGCGGGCCCCCGACGCCATCGGGCTGCTCTACCGGATCACTTCGATGCTGGCCGGCCTCGATCTCGACATCCGCCATGCCACGGTGAGCACGGTGGGCCACCAGGCCGTCGACGGCTTCTACGTCACCGACGCCTCCGGCGCCAAGCTCACCGACCCCGACCGGCTGCGGGAGGTCGAGCGCGCCATCCGGGCCGAGGTGGACCCGCCGCCGCCGCCCTGACCGTGGCGACCTGCGGCCTGGCCATCGTGGGCTACGCCGCCACCCGCCTGACCCCTCTTCACGACCCTGTTGCCTGGGCGGCGAGCCCCCGTAGGTCACCGTCGTCGTCCCACCAGGGGTTGGCGATGTCGAAGCCGGTGGCCGCCAGGGTCACGGCCAGCGCCCGGTCCTGATCTCCTCCCACCTCGATCAGCAACCACCCTCCGGGGCGTAGCAGCTGCCCGGCGTCGGCGACGACCCGCCGGACGAGGTCGAGGCCGTCGTCACCGCCGTCCAGGGCGAGGCGAGGTTCGTGCCGTTGCACGTCCGCAGGCAGCAACCGTAGGTCGGCGGTCGGGACGTAGGGCGCGACGGCGGTGACGACGTCGAAACCGGCGCGTGCACGCAGGGGCGCGGCCAGGTCGCCCACCGCGGCCGGCACGCCGTTGCGCCGGGCGCAGGCGGCGGCGCGCCGGTCCACGTCGACCCCGACCACCAGCGCCGTCGGGACCTGCGCCCCGAGGTGAGCGGCGACGGCACCGGCGCCGGTGCACAGATCGACAGCCCGGCCCTCGTCCGGGAGCAGGTTTGCGGCACGGCGGGCCAGCTCCTCGCTCTGCGCCCGGGGGACATAGACGCCGGGGCCGATGTGCAGCGGCCGGCCACAGAACACGACCGCCCCGGTGATCCACGCCGGCGGCTCGCCGTCCTCGCGCCGCCGCAGCCACGCCTCGAGCGTGGGCTCATCAGGAGCTGCGGCGACCAAGCCGGCCGCCTCCTCGGCGGCGGAGACGCACCCGGCGGCCGCGAGCCGCTCGGTGGCGGCCACGAGGTTGGACGTGGCAACCGACATCCCACCAGTCTGGCCGTCAGCCGGCCCGTTCTCGTCGCCGAGCATCTCGGTCGGGCGAGGGTCCTGTCGACGCCACCGGGCCTCAGGACTATCTTTGCTGCCGTGCCCGTCGGAGTGGTCATCGGCCTCTGCTCGGCCATCCTCACCGCCGTCATCACCGAGATCTACTGCCACCGCTGTCTGGCCCACAAGGCCTTCCGGGTCCATCCGGCCGTGGCCTCGGTGCTGGACACCTACTTCCGGGTCATCGTGTGGACCGATCCCGAGTCGTGGGCCGCCGTCCACCGGCTGCACCACCGGGTCGCGGACACGCCCGAGGACCCTCACTCGCCTCGCCAGCGCCGGCCTGTGGCCGTCCTGGTCGGCTCCCCCTACCTGTTCGCCATGGCCAGGCGGCGCCTGCAGGTTGGCACGCCGGCCACGAGAGGGATCGTCGTCCTCCGCGCCTTGGCCGTCGTCTTTCCCTTCGCCGTGTTCGGGCTGTGGCCGGGGTTGACGATCGTGGCCGTGCACCTGGTCTGCTACCTGGGGATCATGGGGATGGTCAACACCATCGGCCACCTGTACGGGCGCAAGCCCCACGCCGAGTTCCCGGGGTACGACCTGGCCTGGTTGGCCATCCCGCTGCTGGGCCACGGCTACCACAACTCCCATCACGCCCACCCGGCCGCTCCCCGCACCGGCCCCCTCGACCCGATCTGGCCACTGCTGCGCCTTCTCGCCGTGCTGGGGCTGGTGGAGCTCGACGATCGACGGGCCACGGCGTCGTCCCGGCCATGTTGCGGGGCGTCGGCCTCGCTCGTCGGCGGCCCGTGATCGGCCGACAGCGGGCCAGCGGGACTCCGGCCGGGTCAGGCGGGGGCGTCCTCCGCGGCCGGGCCCGCTGACTCGTCGAGGCGAAGGACGCGGCGACCGACCGATTCGCGGCACTGCTGGGCGGTGAGGGCCATGAGGTCGCCGGCGCGAGCGTCGCGCACCAGGCGCTCGGCCCGGTGCCCCCGCACGTAGCCCCGGCCGCCCACGATCTGCAGCCCCTTGTTGGCCACGGCGAAGCCGTTCTCGTTGCAGAACGCCTTGGCCTCGGTCATCATCGCACCTGCCGCCTCGGGCTCACGGTCGGCCGTGAGCGCCGCCCTGGTGGCCATGAGGCGCATGGCACTGGTGACAATGGCCATCTCGGCCACGAGGGTCTGAATGGCCGGATAGGACGCGATGGCCTCGTTGGCCGGGGCGATCACCCGGGTGGTGGCGTGCTCGACGGCCATGTCGATGGCCGCCTGAGCGATGCCGACCGAAGCCACCGCCAGCCCCAGGGCGATGTAGTTGGGCCGCCCCAGCACCACGGCCATGCCCTCGTGTTCGGGACCGATCCTGTCGGTGTCGGGGACGAAGGCGTCGGAGAAGACCAGCGAGCGGCTGTCGTTGGCCCGCATGCCCATGGCGTCCCATCTGCCCGCCACCTCGACGCCGGGGTTGGTCTTGGGGTCGACCATGAACAGGGTGAAGGCCCCGTCGTCGCGACCGTCGACGACGGCGTTCACCACCACCACCTCTGCCGCCCCGGCACTGGTGGCGAAGCTCTTGCGCCCGTTGAGGCGATAGCCGCCGTCGACAGGCGTGGCCGTCATCTGGGGCGCCATGAAGTGCGTGCCCGAACCGGGCTCGGTGAACACGACGGTGAACACCGCACCGGCTGCCAGCCGTTCGACGCTGCGACGACGCTGCTCGTCGTCACCGGCCAGCGCGGCGGCGACTCCGGCGCAGTGCATGGTGAAACAGAGGCAGGTGGAGGCGTCACCCCTGGCGATCTCCTCGGCGACGACGCTGAAGGCCAGATAGCCACACCCCCGGCCGCCGAGCTCGGCGGGCACAGCCAGGTGGAGGAGACCGGCCCGGGCCAGATCGGCGAAGTTCTCCGCCGGAAAGCGGCCCAGCCGGTCGTTCTCGTCGGCCCGCTCGACGAAAGCCGACGCCACGGACCCGGCCTCGTCGCGCAGGGCCCGCAGGTCGTCGTCGAGAAAGACGTCGATACTCATACCCGGTCCTTCATGGCGATCATGCCCGCCGGCATGTCGACGAGCGTGGCCATCGCCGTGTACGCCGAGACCGCCTTGTGCCCGCGCTCGTGGTAGGCGACCGAGGCTCGCTCCAGGACCTCCATGTCGCCGATGCCGGAGGCGACGATCACGGCCACCTCATCGGCGATGGGTTCGATGTCGAGTCCGCTGTCGGCAACAGCCTCACGAGCGGCGGAGATCCCGAGGAGCACGGGGCGGCTGGTCCGCCGCACCTCCTTGGCCCCGAACACCCCCACCGCGTCGAAGCCCTTCACCTCGCCGATGATGCGCGAGGGCAACCCCGCAGGGTCGAACAGGGTGATGGGGGCGATCCCGCTGCGGCCCTCGCACAGTGCCGACCACGTCGACGCCCGGTCGTTGCCGACGGGGCTGAGGCAGCCCATGCCGGTGACGACGACGCGGCCACGACCGTCGGCCGGTGCATCGCCGCCAGGGCGCCCGGGACCGGTCATACCGCGCAGTTGTAGACGATCGGCAGCGAGCCGTCGGCCTGACGCAGGGTGAGAAATCGCTCCACCACCAGGCGTTTGCCTTCGGCCAGCGCAACCCGGCCGGGCGCCAGCAGCATGTCGGGACTGGTCTCGATGTCGGCGCCCGCCGGGTGCCAGTGGACCCCGTCGGTGGTCACCGTGAGCTCGGGCACGGTGTTGGTGTCGTCGATCTCCACACCGGCGTCGGAGGAGAACCCCCGGCGAACGAGCGGTCGCACGGCGAAGTCCTTCCCGGTGATCCCCCACTCCGCCAGCAGGACGCCCAGCTCGGCCACTTCGTCGGCGTTGTGCACCGTCTCGGTCATTCCCACCCGGATGGGCAGCCCCAGGTCGGCGGCGATGGCGATTCCCTCCATGGCTCTGGCCCAGCTTCCCGCCCCTCGATTGCGGTCGTGGGTCTCGGGCCGAGCACCGTCGATCGACGTCTGTACCACCAGGTTGGAACGGCCGGCCAGGCGTTCGAGCTCGGTTCGCCGGCGACCCCGGAGCAGCATGGCGTTGGTGAGCACGACGGTGGAGAGGCGCTCGCTGGCGTAGGCCACCATGGCCACGATGTCGGGCTCGAGGAACGGCTCGCCGCCGGTCATGTAGATCTCGGTGAAGCCCTCGACGACGGCCTCGTCGACGAGGGCCCGGAACCGTTCGGGCGACATCGACCGCCGCCGCGCCGCCGGTGACGACGCCACCGAGCAGTACGTGCAGCGCAGGTTGCAGTGGAAGTTCGTGTACACCCACAGCCGGGGCGGAAACAGGGCCGATCCGAACAGCGGCACCACGGGAAGGCCTTCGTCGGCCGGCTCCGGAGCGTCGCCCCAGCTCACCTCCGCGGCACCGAAAGCGCTGGGCAGGGCGTTGCGGTAGAGCTGGTATCGGCCTCGCGATCGCTCGGGCGGGGGCACCACCTCGAGGCAGGTCGTCCACCACCCCGTCTCGATCGTTTCCACGAACGCCTCGGGGAGCCCGGCTGCGCGCATGGACGCGGCTTGGGCCTTCCAGTCGTAGGCCAGCGGCACCAACTGCGCCTCGGCCCGGCCATCGGCGAGGTCGATCACCGAGTACCAGACATCGGTCCGCCCGTCGTTGGCCGGCCTCCCGATGACGCCCACGTTCACGACCAGGCGCCCGTCCACCCGCTTCTGCCATGGCAACCCGGTGTGGGTGCACAACAACACGTCGGCCCCGCTGGCGTCGAGGCGCTCGCCTACGGCGTCGTCGCTCAGCGACTCCCAGAAGAAGTCGTTCACCACCAGGGGCGAGCCGTGCACCATGTGCACGTCGACGCCGGCGATGGTCTCTCGGTGCTCACCGGGCAGGTCGCGCATCCACGCCGCGAACTCCCGGCTGGTGTGGGCCTTGGTGTAGTCGTAGATGAGCTGGGCGAACTCGCTGTCGCGGGGATCGCGGTAGCCGCACCCGCAGTCCTCGTCGCCCCGGCCGATGGCGATGTCGTAGTTGCCGGCGATGCACTCGACGCCGCCGCCGAGGAGCAGCGGCCATAGGGCGTCGGGCTCGGCGCCGAACCCGCCCAGGTCGCCCAGACAGAAGATCCGGTCGCACCCCCGGCGCCGGGCGTCGTCGAGCAGGGCGCGCAGCGCGTAGGGGTTGGAGTACGGCCCCCCGAAGACGGCAATGCGTGTGGTGGTCAAACGTCGAACCTGGTCATCACGTGCTTCAGCCGCGTGTAGTCCTCCATGGAGTGGATCGAGAGGTCGGTCCCGAACCCTGAGGCCCGGGTGCCGCCGTGGGGCATCTCGGCGGCCAGCACCGAGTGACAGTTCACCCACACCGTGCCCGCGTCGAGGCGCCGGGCCATCCTCGTGGCCCGGCCGTGGTCGCGGGTCCACACGCTCGACCCCAGGGCGTAGTCGGTGCCGTTGGCCCAGGCCACGGCCTCGTCCTCGTCGCAGAACCGGGAGATGGTCACGACGGGACCGAAGATCTCGCTGCAGGCCAGCTCGTCGTCGGGCGCCACGCCGGCCACGACCGTCGGCGGGTAGAAGAACCCCGGCCGATCGAGCGGGTGTCCGCCGGCCACGACCTCGGTCTTCGGCCCCCGCCGGTCGACCAGGCCGCTCACCCGGGCCATTTGGTCGGCGTTGTTGACAGGGCCCAGGTAGGCGTCGTCGTCGGGTGCGCCGATCGGTGTGGCCGCCGCCGCCGTGGCCAGGGCGTCGACCAGGCGGTCATGGATGCCCGGGCCGGCCAGCACCCGCGAGGCGGCCGTGCAGCTCTGGCCGGCGTTGAAGTAGGCGGCATCGGTGATGCGGGGCACGGCGGCGTCGAGGTCGGCATCGTCGAAGACCACGACCGGCGCATTTCCACCGAGCTCGAGGTGCACCCGCTTCGGGCCCGCGGCGGCCGAGGCCATCACCGCCCGGCCGGTGGCCACGCTGCCGGTCACCGCAACCATGGCCGGCACCGGATGAGCGACCATGGCCGCCCCGGTCGCCCGGTCACCGCAGACCACGTTGAACACCCCGGCGGGGAGGTGCTCGGCCATGAGCTCGGCCAGCAGCAGGGGTGTCACCGGTGTGGTCTCGGCCGACTTCAGGACCACCGTGTTGCCGGCGGCCAGCGCCGGGGCCCATTTCCAGGTGGCCATCATGAGCGGGTAGTTCCACGGGGTGATCTGGGCCACCACGCCGACGGGCTCGCGCCGCACCGCCGAGGTGTGGCCGGTCACGTACTCGCCGGCCGAGCGCCCGTCGAGCATGCGGGCGGCGCCGGCGAAGAAGCGGATCACGGCGATGATGTGGGGCATCTCGTCGCCCGCCATGCTGCGGCGGGGCTTGCCCGTGTTGCGGCACTCCTCGGCCACCAGCTCACCGGCCCTGGCCTCCACGGCGTCGGCCACGGCCATGAGGGCCCGGCTGCGTTGGGCCGGCGTGGCCTCGCGCCACCCGGCGGCGGCCGTCTGGGCGGCACCGAAGGCGGCATCGAGGTCAGCCGGCCCCGACACCGGCGCCTCGGCGTAGGCACGACCCGTGGCGGGGTCGACGACCGCGGTGGCCCGCTCGGCGTCGCGGGGTGCCACGGAGTCGCCGGCCACGAAGTTGGCCAGTTGGCGGACGGCGGTCACCGGGACCCGGGAACGGGCGCCCGCAGGGGCACCAGGCTGAGGGCGACGTCCATCAGGGCGTCGTTGGCCCGGGCCTGGGCGGCCTGTTCGACCTCGGTGTAGGGGTGCAGGAAGCTGCGGCCGGCCAGGAGCTCGTCCCAGACGAACAGGAGCGAGACCGCCCGCATCCCGAAGAAGCGGGCGGCGCTGAACACTGCCGACGTCTCCATGTCGACGGCCAGGTAGCCGGCGTCGTGCCAGGCGGCCACCCGATCGGGGGGCTGGACGAACAGCGCCGACGTGGTCACGTGTGCACCGCGGTGCACGCCGAAGCCCCGGGCCACGAGCTCGGCCTGGGCTTGTTCCACCAGCTCGAGGGTGGCGGCCGACGAGCCTTCGCCGCCGTAGTACTGCGACGCGCCCTCCCCGATGGCGGCCCACTCGGCCAGCACGATGTCGCCGGTGTGAACCTGAGGCTGCAGGGACCCGCACGAGCCGATCTGCACGACCGTGGGCGTCCCCAGCTCACCGAAAACGTGCACGGGCTCCACCGCCCGCGGCGCACCGTAGACGCACGAGTACAGCACCTTCATGCCGTCGGCCGGCCGCCGCCCCAGGTGGTACTCGGGGAACCGCAGCTCGCGCAGGTCGCACAGCGCGCCCAGTCGCTGGGCCGTCCGCTCCCGCCGCCACCATGATCCTTCGAGGACCACCAGCTCCGGGATGTCGGCTGCGTCGATGCCGAGCGCCTGGCACCAGTCGCCCTTCTGCTCCCCGGCCAAGACGACCCCCCTTTCCCGGTGGCGCCCGGTACCGTACAGTCCAACGGTCCTTCAAGTAAGTCGAGGCCCGCGCCCCGGCCTCCGATCAGAGGTGGACATGCCCGAACCGCACCCTCGTCTCGCCATCCTCGGCGCCGGCCCCACCGGCCTGGACGCCGCCCTCGCCGCCGCCGACCTGGGTTGGCCGTTCACTCTCTACGAGGCGGCTGACGTCCCGGCCGCCCACGTGCGGGCGTGGGGCCACGTCCGCCTGTTCACCCCGTGGGCCCTCGACGTGTCGCCCCGCATGGCCCGCCACCTCGAAGCGGCCGGCGTCGCCGTGCCCGACGGCGATGCCTGTCCCACCGGCGACGAGCTGTGCGATCGCCTCCTCGACCCCGTGGCCGCCCTGCCCACGATCGCCCCCGCCGTGCGGTTCGGCACCCGGGTCGTGTCCGTCGGTCGCCGAGGGTTGCTCAAGCACGAGGAGATCGCCACCGCCGAGCGGGCGGCGCAGCCGTTCCGCCTCCTCGTGTCCCGGGCCGACGGCGCCGAGGAGGTGGTCGACGCCGATGTGGTCCTCGACTGCACCGGCACCTACGGCCATCCGAACACCACGGGAGACGGCGGGATCCCCGCCGCCGGCGAGGGCCGGCTGGAGGGCCAGATCCGCCGCACCCTGCCCGACGTCACCGCCGAGGAGGCCGAGTGGGCCGGTCGCACGGTGCTGGTGGTGGGCTCGGGCCACTCGGCCCAGACGGCGGCCGGCGACCTGGCCGCCCTGGCCCGCCGGCAGCCGGCGACCGAGGTGGTGTGGGCGGTGCGCTCACCGGAGCCGACGTGGGGCGCGATCGCCGACGACCCCCTGCCAGAGCGGGCCGCCCTGGTGGAGCGCTCCCGGGCCCTGGCCGGCGATGGCGAGCCTGCAGTGCGCATGGAGACAGGCGTGGTCGTCGAGGCTCTGGCCGAGCGCGACGGGCGGGTGGCCGTTACCCTGCGCAACGGCACGACCAGCGAGGTCGTCGTCGACAAGGTGCTCTCCCTCACCGGCGCGGTGGGCGACAACTCGATCTACCGCCAGCTCCAGGTGCACGAGTGCTACGCCACGGCCGCCCCCATCAACCTCTCCGCCGCCCTGCTCGGAGCGGCCGGGGGCGACTGTCTGGCGCAGGAGAGCCACGGTGTCGACGTCCTGCGCAACCCGGAGCCCAACTTCTTCATCCTGGGTTCGAAGTCTTACGGGCGGGTCAACCAGTTCCTCATGCGCGTCGGGTGGGACCAGGTCGACGAGGTCTTCTCCGCGCTGGCCGCGCCGGCTCCGGCGTGAGCTCGGCGGTGACCGGCGGGCTGCGGCTGGTCAACGCCGACTGGAACTTCTGGCCCGACGGCTTCGACCCCTTCGAGATCTGGCACACGTGTGCCCGGCTCGGGTTCGTCGGCATGGAGCTGGGCGTCTACCGGGCCGGCGACGAGCTGTCCGCCGCCGGGGTTTCGGCCGTCGAGGGCCTGGTCCGCGAGACCGGCCTCGGCGTCGAAGCGGTCCTGTTCTCCATGCCCGCCGAGCGGTGGCCCGACGGCGGTCTGGCGTCGCCCGAGGCATCGGCCCGGGCCGTGGCCGAGATCACCGAGACGGCCCGGCGGGCCGCGGGCCTGGGCGCCGGGGTCCTCGGCGTGTGGCCGGGCGCCGACGCCGAGGCGACCGGAGACGGCGGCGCCGGGTGGGCTCGTACCCTCGACGCCATCGACACCGTGGCCGGCGTGGCCGGCCCACTGGGACTGAGCGTGGCCGTCGAGTACAAGCCCGGGCAGCTGATCGCCGGGGCGACCGAGGCTCTTCGCCTGGTCGACGAGATCGACCGACCGGGCGTGGGCGTGCTCGTCGACACCGCCCATGCCCTCGCCGCCGGGGAGGACCTGGCCGCCCTGCCCGACCGTTTGGGAGACCGCCTCGTCCACGTCCACCTCGGCGACTCGGGCGGCGACGCCGACGCCGACCTGCCCCCCGGCGCGGTGCACGACTTCGTGCCCTTCCTCCGCGGCCTGGACGCCACCGGCTATCCCGGAGCGCTCTCCTTCGACCTCTACGGATCGGTGCAGGCGGGCCTGACGACGGGGACACGGGCCAGTGAACAGGGACTCGCCTACATTCGGGGTGCACTGGCGACGGCCGCGACGTGACCTTCACCCTCGAAGAGGCCGCCGACGCCATCCTGCGACTGGGGAAGCGGGTTGCCGCGGCCGGGTTGGTCGTCGGGGCGGGTGGCAACGTCTCGGTTCGCACCGGCCCCGACGAGATCATGGTGACGCCCAGCGGTCAGGCCCTTGACGAGATCGACCGGGCCGACCTCGTCATCCTGGGTCTCGACGGGGCGGTCCGGCCCGGTAGGTCCGTGGCCGCGGGAGGCGGAGGGCGGTCGGGCGGCGCCGGATCGTCTCGAGGGACCCTGCCGTCGAGTGAGTCGCTCATGCACCTGGCCGCCCACCGGGCCCGCCCCGACACCCCGGTGGCTCTGCACGTCCACCCGCCCCATGCCAACCTGCTGGCGGCCATGTGCCGGCCCATCCGCCTCATCACCCTCGACCACGCCTACTACGTGCGGCGACTGGCCCAGGTGCCCTACCTGCCGTCGGGCACCGCCGAACTGGCCGCCGCCGTGGCCGAGGGGCTGTCGGAGGTCGACGTGGTGATGCTCACCCACCACGGCTGCCTGGTCGTCGCCTCCGACGCCGAAACGGCCTACGAGCGGGCCGTCAACCTCGAGGCGGCGGCCACCGCCACCTACCGGGCCCTCCTCCTCGGCGACGTCACCACGGTCTGCCCGCCTGCGTACCTGGCCCGCGTCGAGGCCCAGGAGGCAGGCATCGCGGATGCCGGCGCCGGCGAGGATGCCTGATGGCTGTGGTCGCCGGCCTCGACTACGGCGGCAGCAGCCTCAAGGCATGGGTCGCCGATCTGGAGACCGGGCAGGTGCTGAGCGCCGTCACGGCGCCCACCGAGACGGTGCGGCCCCGGCCCTATGCCGCCGAGTTCTCACCGGCCGACTGGTGGGCGGCGTCGGGTGCGGCCATGCGGGCGGCGGTGGAGGGGGGGGGGAGGGAGGAGGGAGAGGACGGAGGAAACACCACAGAGTGGCTGCGCCAAAGGTTCGTGCTGGCCGGTGGGGGCGAAG
>JBPCNP010000176.1:0-19874 GCA_051001215.1 Acidimicrobiales bacterium | reverse complement strand
AAAACGACCTCAGGCCCCACACAACGCAGTGCTCGAAGGCCTCCCACCAGACGCGCCTCGACAGGCCCTTCATCGTCGGCCCCCAGACCCGCCCAGACCCCCTCTCGATATTTCGACAGCCTGCTGGCGGTTAGAAATCGCGAAAAGAACATGGAAGGGGTCGCGGCAGACGCTCAGGGGTTGTCGAATCCCTCGGGGAGAAGGCGGTCGCCGTAGTACACCTGCCAGCCGTGGTAGGCGCGGTAGGCCCGCTCGTCGGCGCGGATGATCTCGGCGTAGGCGACGATCGCCTTCACGTAGTGGTCGCTGTTGTTGTAGGCGAACAGGGCCCGGTCCATGTCGCCCGGCGCGCCGCGGCTCTTCAACAACCGGGCGGCGGCGAGGATGGCGTCGTGGTCGGAGTTGATGTCGCCCCCGGCCCCGTAGATCGCCCAGCTGGCGGGGAGGAACTGCATCGGCCCTTGGGCTCCAGCGGAGCTGTTGCCCCGGATGCGGCTCATCCTCGTCTCGGTGAGGTGGATGGCGGCCAGGTACGGCCAGGGAACCCCGACCGCCGCCTCGGCCGCCTTGTAGTGGGCAACCAGCGTGGCCGACGGAGCGGGGGCGACGATGTGCCAGTGGGGGAGGTCGGGCCCCGGCTCGCCGAGTCGGGCCAACTCGGATTCGGCCATCAGGTTGGCCTCCACCGCCGAGCGGATGTTGACAGCCACCGCAGCAGCGACCGCCGGATGCCACTCGGGTCGGGCCGCCAGCATCCTGTACAGGTCCTGCTGCGATCGCCCGAGCCGGTCGAGGTCGGCGTCGGGCGTGGCCGGGTCACGGATGGCGGTCTCGACCGACGTCAGCCGGGTGGCCAGCGCCTCGGGCGTCTCGACGACCGCTCGTGGGGTGGTCGGGGCGCGCTTGGCCAGCGTTCCCGCGACGACGGTTGACGGCCTTGCCACCGAACAGGCGGGGACCCCGAGGACCGCCACGAGGGCCACGAGGCTCGGCAACAACGAACGGCCGGAGCGCCCCGTGCGGTCGGCGCGGGGGTTGAGGCGGTCGTCGGTCACCTGCCAGTATCCATCGACCTCAGGGCCGGCGTCGATACCGCGGTGAACTGTGAGCAGCTCGTCCGGATTCCCTAGAGAGACCTGGAGCGGGACCGTCACCGACACACCGTGCGGGCGGTGGGAGTCGAACCCACACCCCTTTCGGGACCGGGACCTAAACCCGGCGCGTCTGCCGTTCCGCCACGCCCGCGTCAACCTGGAGATTACGACCAGAACTCGTCGTCGAGGTACGGGTCGACGGCAATGGCGCGGAACTCGGCGACCTTGCCGTCGGCCAGGTGCCAGACGTGCACGCCGTTGTTCTCCCACGGACGCCCGTCGCGCCGGGCCGACAGGTCGACGATGGCGATCACGTGCCCGTCGCTGGCGGTGATGTCGTGCACGTTCAGCTCGAACGTGCCCGCGCTCAGCTCCATCAGCTTGGTGAAAAAAGCGACGACACCGTCGTGGCCGTGATAGTCGCCCGACACCAGGTTGCGCCCGCCGACGTGCCACACGATGTCGTCGTTGAACTGGGCCAACACGGCGGGGATCTCGCCCCGCCCGAAGGCCTCGTAGCCCCTGCGAATCAACTCTGCGTCGGGATGGGTCATCGCTCCTCCTTCGATCGATGGGGTGAGCGTACGCCCGGTCACCGAACGATGGTCGGCCCGCTAGCCTCGCCTGCATGAACTCCGACCTGTCGCTTCCCACCATCACCGGTCAGATGACCACCGGCGACCGGGCCAACGACGTCTACGCCCGCCTCCTCAAAGAGCGGATCGTGTTCTTGGGGACCCAAGTCGACGACAACGCCGCCAACCTCATCTGCGCCCAGCTCCTCCTCCTGCAGTCCGAGGACGAGGAGAAGGACATCTTCCTCTACATCAACTCGCCCGGGGGCTCGGTCTCGGCCGGCATGGCCATCTACGACACCATGCAGTACGTCAGCTGCGGCGTGGGCACCATCTGCATGGGCCTGGCCGCCTCCATGGGCCAGTTCCTGCTGTGCGCCGGCCAGCCCGGCAAGCGCTACGCCCTACCCCACTCGCGCGTGCTCATGCACCAGCCGTCGGCTCAGATGCAGGGCGCCGCGGTCGACATCGCCATCCACGCCGAGCAGATCATCTACACCAAGCGGGTCATGGCCGAGCGCATCGCCCAGCACACGGGGCAGAAGGTGGAGCAGATCGAGATCGACTTCGACCGAGACCGCTGGTTCACCGCCGTCGAGGCCCGCGAGTACGGCATCATCGACCAGGTCATCGAGCGCATCCGAGACGTGGCGGTCGACAACTGAGCCTGGCCCCGACGGCGATGAGCGGGTCCCCCACGAGGTCGGTCCGATGAAGGTGGCAATCACCGGTTCGCACGGCCTCATCGGCTCGGTCCTCGTGGCGTCGCTCGAGGGCGACGGTCACCAGGTCACCCGGCTCGTCCGGGGACTGGCGTCCGAGGGAGAGGTGGGCTGGGACCCGGTGGAGGGCCACATCGACAGCACCCGCCTGGAGGGTCACGACGCCGTCGTCCACCTGGCCGGTGTCGGCATCGGCGACCATCGCTGGACCGCCGCCCACAAGTCGGCGGTGCTGAACAGTCGGGTTCAGGGCACCCGGCTCCTGGCCACCGCCCTCGCCGGGCTCGACCGGCCCCCGAGCGTGTTCGCCTCGGGTTCGGCCGTCGGCTATTACGGCGACCGTGGCGACGAGGAGCTCACCGAGGCGAGCGGGCCGGGATCCGGCTTCCTGGCTGACGTCGTCCAGCGATGGGAAGCCGCGGCCGCCCCGGCCGCCGAGGCCGGCATCCGGGTGGCGAACCTGCGCAGCGGGGTCGTCCTGAGCGCCAAGGGCGGTGCGCTGAAGAAGCAGCTCCCCGCGTTCAAGGTCGGTCTCGGGGGACGCCTGGGGTCGGGCCGCCAATGGTTGTCGTGGATCGCCATCGTCGACGAGGTCGCCGCCATCCGTCACGTCATCGACTGTCCCGACATCGCCGGGCCGGTGAACCTGTGTGCGCCGACGCCGGTCACCAACGGGGACTTCACCCGCACGCTGGGAAAGGTGCTGCACCGTCCCACGGCGATCCCGACTCCCACCCCCGCCCTGAGCCTGCTGTTCGGCAAGGAGATGGTGGGCGAGATGCTGCTCGCCGGCCAGCGGGTGCTGCCGAAGGTTCTCGAGCTGAGGGGCTACGTCTTCGCCCACCCCACCCTGGCCCAGGCGCTGGCGGCCGAGCTGGGCAGGGAGCCCACCTGAGCGGGTGGTGAACCCCGACAACCCCGCTCTCGACCGCTACCGGCGCAAGCGGGACTTCGCGGCGACACCCGAGCCGGCACCCGACGACGGCACGCCGCCGAACCACGAGGACCACGACCGCGAGCCTCGGTTCGTCGTCCAGGAGCACCACGCCCGGGCGCTGCACTGGGACTTCCGCCTGGAGCGCGACGGGGTACTGGTCTCGTGGGCCGTGCCCAAGGGCGTTCCCCCGGACCCGAAGGTGAACCACCTGGCCGTTCCCACCGAGGACCACCCGCTGTCGTACATCGACTTCGAGGGCGACATCCCTGCGGGCAACTACGGGGGTGGCCACGTCTCGGTCTGGGACCACGGCACCTACGAGTGCGAGAAGTGGGGACCGTCCGAGGTGATGGTGGTCCTCCACGGCCAACGGGTCGAGGGCCGCTACGTGTTGTTCCGCACCGGGACGACCGGCGGGGGGCAGCCGTCGGGGTCGAGGCCCGGAGCCTGGATGATCCACCGCATGGACCCGCCCCAGGATCCCGACCGCCGGCCCCTTCCCGGGGCCGTGGAACCCATGGTGGCCACCCCCGGTTCGCTCCCCGCCGATGACGACGAGGGCTGGGCCTACGAGGTGCGGTGGACGGGCCAGCGGGTGCTGGCCTGGTCGGACGGCGGCCGGGTCGCGTTGCGCGACACCCAGGGGCAGGAGATGACGGCCACGTGGCCCGAGGTTCGAGGCCTGGGCCCGGCCCTGGGCGCCCGCCAGGTCGTGCTCGACGGCATGGTGGCCGTGCTCGACGCCGGCGGAGTGCCTGACGCCGCCGCCGTCAGGCGCCGCCTGAGCCTCGACAAGCCAAAGCCGACCCCGGCCACCTCGGCGACCTATCTGGCCTTCGACCTCGTTCACCTCGACGGCCACGACCTCACCGACCAGCCCTACGAACGGCGCCGGCAGCGACTGGCCGAGTTGGAGCTGGCAGGCCCGGCGTGGGCCGTTCCGGCCCATCACGTTGGAGACGGCGCCGCGTTCGCCGGGGTGATCCGGGCCCGGAACCTGTCCGGAGTGGTGGCCAAGCGACTCGACAGTCCCTACCACCCCGGTCCGTCGCCCCACTGGGTCGAGGTCCGCGCTACAACCTGACCGCCTCGACGGTGAGCTGGAGCTGAGCCTTTCGGTGCCTTCCTGTTCTTACCTTCTACAAGCGACTTACTAGAAGTGTACTTATTCCTCACATACCCCGACGCGCCGGGTGGCCTACCCTGGAGCCATGGACGGCCCTGTCGGTTCACCCGATGCGATCAGCGGGTTCTGTCCCCTCTATCACCGGGCCATCGAGATCATCGGGCGGCGGTGGACGGGTGTGATCATCCGGGCCCTGCTGTCCGGTAGTACCCGCTTCAGCCAGATCCGCGGCACGGTTCCCGGCTTGTCCGACCGGTTGCTCTCGGAGCGCCTGAAAGAGCTGGAGGCCGAGGGGATCGTGGAGCGCTGTGTGCGGCCCGGGACGCCCGTTCGTATCGAGTACCACCTCACGGCCAAGGGTGAGGCGCTGGCATCGGTGGTGGGGGCCACGTCGGCTTGGGCCGAGGAGTGGCTCCTTCCCCAGGCCACGGGAGGCCGCTGACGCGAGAGGCGCCCGGCCGTCAGGCGCCGGGATAGCGTGGGGGCGTGGTCACAGGGACATGAGCCGGTCGCATCGGGTCCTGCCCACCGTCGTGTCGGCGCTGGTGAGCTTGGTCGTGGCCGTCGGTTGTTCCGCCGGTGGGCACGGCCCGACGCCACCGGCTGTCCTCCAGGCCCCGGCGCTGGTCACCGCAGCGCCTCCACCGCCGCCGCCTCCTCCCCACACCATCGTGGCCACGGCCCAGGTGCCGTCGGTGGCCGTTCACAGCGCCCCCGGTGGCGATGTCGTCTCTGCTCCACTGGCCAATCCCAACGAGTTCAAGCTGCCGCTCGTATTCCGGGTTCGGTCGGTGCAGCCCGACTGGGTCGAGGTCATGCTGCCGAGGCGTCCCAACGGCTCGACAGGATGGGTGCGGGCCGCCGACGTCACCATGGCCGACGACGACTGGCGCCTGCAGGTGGAGCTCGGAGCCCATCGCCTCACCGTGTGGAAGGGCGCCGACGTGATCCGTCAGGAGACGGTGGCCGTGGGCATGGCCAGTGCCCCCACGCCCACGGGTGACTTCTACCTGACCGAGACCATCGAGACGGGCCGTCCTTCGGGCCCGTACGGGCCCTGGGCGTTCGGGTTGTCGGCGTTCTCCGACGTGTACACCAGCTTCGCCGGTGGTCCCGGCCAGATCGGCCTCCACGGCACCAACGACCCCCCGGCCCTGGGCGGCGACGTGAGCCACGGGTGCATCCGGGTCACCAACGAAGCCATCACCGACCTGGCCCAGCGAGTCCCTCCCGGCACCCCCATCTCCATCGTCAGCTGAAGTTCCGGCCCCGGCCCCGGCCCCGGCCCCGGCCAGCCGGCCGCCCGAGCCTTCCCGCGGATTATTTCTGGTCGGGGTCCCAGCGGAAGCGGCGTACGGCGACGGCGAGGCCGATGACCCCCCACAACAACAGCACGGCGATGTCACTGGCGAGGATCCCCGTGCCCTTGGCCAAGGGGTTGAAGACCTCCACCATCTGCAGGTTGAGGTGGCGGATGGGGAACACGCCGGCGATCTTGGCCAGCGCCGAGCCGTTGCTGATGGTGCCGAAGGTGCCGGAGATGAACAGCAGCGGGAACAGGATGAAGTTGATGATGGCGGGAGCGGCGTCCTCGTTGGGCACGAAGGTGGACACGGCCACGCCCACGGCGCTGAAGCAGAAGGCCGCGGTTGCGATGGTGACAGCCAGGGCCAGGTACCGGCCCGGGAAGGTCACGCCGTAGAACGTCAGCCCCAGGGCGATGGTGAGGACGGTGAGGATCAGCGAGACGACGATGACCGAGCCGACCAGGCCCCCGAGGTACACGGTCGACGACAGTGGCGTTCCCCGCATGCGCTTGAGCAGGCCCTTCTCGCGCCGGATGCACAGCGAGAAGGCCAGGTTGGTGTAGCAGGCCGAGATGATCCCGAAGGCCACGATGGCGGGCACATAGTACTGGGCGAACTTCACCGTGCCCCCCTTGATGGGAGCCTTGGAATTGCCGTTGATGGCGACGAAGATCACCAGGAACATCAAGGGGAAGGCGAAGGTGAACGCCGCCGCGGCGGGGTTGCGCCAGAACTCCTTCTGCTCCCAACGAATACGTCCGACCGCGGTCTTGGCCGTGGTCATCGGTCCTCGCTCCCGGGCTGGGCGGTCAACGACAGGTAGATGTCTTCGAGAGATGGTCGTTCGACGCTGAGGCCGTCGAGGCGATGTCCCCGCTCGAGCACCCAGGTCGTGAGCCGGGCCAGCGCCGTGGTGGCGTCGTCGGTCTCGACGACCAGCGCGCCGTCGGCCTCGGCCGTGGCCGCCACCGGCAGCTCGGCCGCCGAGAGCTCGGCCGGCAGCCGGAAGCGGATCCGCACCCGGGCCTCGGCCCGGCCGCCGATCGACTCCGGGGGACCTTCGGCCACGATCCGCCCCGAGGCGATGACTACCACCCGATCGGCCAGGACCTGGGCCTCCTCCATGTAGTGGGTGGTGAGCAGGATCGTCTTGCCCAGCGCGCCCAGGTTCTTGACCACCTCCCAGGCCTGGCGACGGGCGGTGGGGTCGAAGCCGGTGGTGGGTTCGTCGAGGAACAACAGCTCGGGGTCGCCGATCAACCCCAGGGCCAGGTCGAGGCGACGTTGCTGGCCACCCGACAGGGTCTTGACCCGGGCGTCGACCTTTTCCTCCAGCCCGACCAGCTCGATCACCTCACCCACACGGCGAGGGGACCGGTAGCACTCGGCGTGCATGGACAGGACTTCGGTCACGGTGAGATAGGGGCTGATGCCGCATTCCTGGAGCACGATGCCGATGCGCTGGCGCAGCTCGGCTCCCCCCGAAGCCGGATCCATTCCCAGCACCCGCACCTCGCCCGCGTCGCGTTCACGGTAGCCCTCGAGGATCTCCACCGTCGTGGTCTTTCCCGCACCGTTGGGCCCGAGGACGGCGAGGATCTCCCCAGCGTCGACGGTGAAGCTGAGGTCGTGCACGGCGGTGAAGGCCCCATAGGACTTGCGCAGGCCTGCGACTTCGATGACTGGCACGAACCCTGCCTCCTCCCGACGCCCGCACGTGATCGTCGGGAGCCTAGGCGGAGGCAGGCGGATTCTCCGTACGCCTGCGTCGGTGGCGCCCTCGGTAGGATTCGAACCTACGCACCCGCCTCCGGAGGGCGGTGCTCTATCCCCTGAGCTACGAGGGCGGGGCTGCTCGAGTGTAGGTCGGTTGGTGCCGGTGACGGCCCCGAGGCGCCGCTCGGGCGCCAGGTAACCTCCGGGCACTCGTGGCCAGTCGCTGCCGTCTCCCGTGATCGCCGCCGTCGTCGCCGCCGCCCTGGTGGTGATCGCTCTCGTGTGGCTGATGGTCACGTTCAACCGCCTGGTTCGTTCCCGCAACCAGGTGGCCGACGGCTGGGCCGGTATCGACGTGCAGCTCACCCGCCGGGCCGACCTCGTCCCAGCGCTGGTCGACACGGTGAAGGGGTATCGGGACTTCGAAGGTGGAGCCCTCGTCCGAGTGGTCGAGGCCAGGTCGCAGGCGGTGAACGCCAATGGTCCGGCCCAGGCCGGAACCGCGGAAAGCCAGCTCTCCGGTTCGCTGAAGACGGTCTTCGCCACCGCCGAGGCCTACCCGGACCTCAAGGCCGACGCCGGCTTCCGCGCCCTCCAGCAGCAGCTCTCGACGCTCGAGGAGGACATCGCATTCGCCCGCCGCTATTACAACGCTCAGGTGCGAACGTTCAACACCCGCCAGCAGACGTTCCCGGCCGTGATCGTCGCACGCCCGCTCGGGTTCCGGGCCGCCGAGTACTTCCAAGCCGACGCCGAAGACCGTGGGGTGCCACATGCCGACCTGTAGACGGCCACTCCGGGCCCGGGGCGCCGCCCTCACCTTCTTGTCGCTCGTCCTGGGGGTGACGGCGGTGGTCGTGCGCCCGGCTCCGGGATGGGCCCAGGGCGGAGCCGAGGCCATCTCCTCCTACGCCGTGGCCATCGACGTGCGCCCGAGTGGCGTGATCCACGTGCACGAAGCCATCGGGTACCAGTTCGGCACCAACGCCCGGCACGGGATCGAGCGTCAAATACCGGTGCGCTTCCGCTACGACGGGCGCTATGACCGCATCGATCGCATCGACAACGTCAAGGTGTCGGGCTCTCCCGGGACCCCCACCAACGTCAAGATCTCCTCGGGCAACCGCACGTTCATCCGTATCGGCGACCCTCACCGCACCGTCACCGGGGCCCATGAGTACGCCATCGACTACGACGTCACGGGCGCCCTCAACGCCTTTCCTGAACACGACGAGCTGTATTGGAACGCCATCGGCACCGAGTGGTCGGTGCCCATCGCCAGCCCGTCGGTGTCGGTCAGCACCCCGGTGGCCACGAACGGGGTGGCGTGCTTCGCCGGGTTCCAGGGCAGCTCGTCGCCGTGCGCCCGGGCGGGGGCATCGGGCAGCACCCGGACCGACTTCTCGAACCCCCCGCTGTCGACGGGCGAGGGGTTCACGGTGGTGATCTCGTTGCCCAAGGGAGCGGTGGCGGCCACCGGGCCGATCCTCGACGAACGCTGGACGCCGCAGCGGGCGTTCGCAGTCACGGCCGCCACCGCCGGCGCCGCGGCTGGCCTGTTGTTGCTCGGCGCCCTCGGTCTGGGATGGCTCTTCTGGCGACAGGCCCGCGATCGCCGCACGGCCGGCGGGGGCTACGAGGCCCAGCCCTCCACCCAGGCCGGGCTCGGTGACGGGGAAGAGGCCGTGCCGCTGTTCGCCGACCGGGCCGGCCCGGTGGTCTACCGGCCCCCGGAGGGTCTGCGGCCGGCCCAGCTCGGCGTGCTCCTCGACGAGAAGGCCGATCCTCTCGACGTCACCGCGACCGTCGTCGACCTGGCCGTGCGGGGCTACCTGGTGATCGAGGAGGTCGAGCGGCCTCACCGCTGGTCGAAGCCCGACTGGAAGCTGATTGCCGGCAAAGACGCCGACGAGACCTTGCTCACCTATGAACGCGACCTGCTGAGCTCGATCTTCAAAGGGCGTACGGAGGTGACGCTGCACAGCCTGAAAAACACTTTTCACGCCGACCTGGTGCGCATCGAGGGCGAGCTGTACGACGACTCGGTTGCCCACGGGTGGTTCGCCAAGCGCCCCGACCGGGTCCGCAGCAAGTGGCTGGTCATCGGCATCCTACTGTCGGTGGTCGGGGCGATCGCCGTGGGCCTGGCCGCCGGCTTCACCCACGCCGGGCTGGTGCCCGTCCCCGTCCTGCTCGCCGGCCTGGTCCTCGCCGCCGGACACCGCTGGATGCCGGCCCGAACGGCCAAGGGCAGCGCCGCTCTCACCCAGGTCCTGGGCTTCCGCCGCTACATCGAGACGGCCGAGGCCGACCGCATGCAGTTCGCCGAAGAGGAGAACATCTGGGCCAGCTACCTCCCCTATGCCATCGTCTTCGGCGCCACCGAGAAATGGGCCGAGGCCTTCGAGGGCCTGGGCGCCGAGCAGCAGGCGGGCGTGTCGTCGTGGTACGTCTCGCCCTACCCGTTCTCGCCGGGCAGCTTCTCGGGCTCGATGAGCTCCTTCGCTCACAGCACCGCGGGCGCCATAGTGTCCACGCCCTCGTCGAGCGGAGGGAGCGGCTTCTCCGGTGGGTTCTCGGGCGGCGGCGGTGGTGGGGGCGGTGGGGGGAGCTGGTGAGCCGTGGCCGACCTCAGCTTCAGGGGGCACCGGTAGCATCGGATGAGATGGCTCCCCGCACCCGCGTCCTGGTGATCGACGACGACCCGGTGATCCTCGAGCTCCTCCGGATCAATTTCGAGATCGAGGGGTTCGAGGTGATCAGCGCGTGCGACGGCCAGGAAGGGCTGCGGCGGGCCGGCACCGACCACCCCGACGTGATCCTGTCCGACATCATGATGCCCCGCCTCGACGGTCTCGAGCTGCTGGCCCGCCTCAGGGGCGACCCGGCCACAGCCGAGGTGCCCGTGGTCCTCCTGTCGGCCAAGGCCCAGCGGGCCGAGGTCGACCGGGGACTGGCCCTCGGCGCCGACGACTATGTCACCAAGCCGTTCGACCCCCTCGAATTGCTCGACCGCGTCAATGCCGCCTTGGACAAGCGCCGCAAGTGAGCTCTTCGCGCGCTTGAAGATCGACCGCTCGAAGATCGACCGACCATGATCCGCGACTCCCTCGTCGAGGCGGTCAACGCCACCCTGGTAGCCCTCGGGGTCGACCCTGTTCCCGACACGGTCGAGGTCCGGCGCCCGGCCCAGCCCGACCACGGCGACTGGTCGACCAACGCCGCCCTGGTGACGGCCAAGCAGGCTCGCCGCCCCCCCCGCGACCTGGCCGCCGCCGTCGCCGGCCATCTGGCGTCGGATCTCCCCGACCATGTGAGGTCGGTGGAGGTGGCCGGCCCCGGTTTCGTGAACTTCCACCTCGACGACGGCTGGCTCCACGACGTGCTCACCGAGGTCGTCTCGGCAGGCGTCGACGGTTACGCCCGCCACGACGCCGGTGCCGGGGCGAGAGTCATCGTGGAGTTCGTGTCGGCCAACCCGACGGGGCCGATCCATGTCGGCAACGGGTGGTGGTGCGCCTACGGCGACGCCTTGGCCCGGGTGCTGGCCCGCTGCGGTTGGCAGGTGCACCGCGAGTACTACGTCAACGACACCGGCGGCCAGATCCGTCAGTTGGGCGAGAGCCTGCTGGCCCGTCGCCGGGGCACTGACGTGCCCGAGCAGGGCTACCAGGGTGCCTACGTGGCTGATCTGGCCGCGACCTACAGGGGCTCCGAAGACGTGGTGGCCGCCGGTCGCTGGGCCGCCGACCGGATCCTGGAGGACATCCGCGTCACCCTCGACACCATCGACATCCGCTTCGACGAGTGGTTCAGCCAGGCCTCGATCGAGGAGAGCGAAGTGGTGGCCGAGACCGTGGCCATCCTGGCCGCCAAGGGCGTGGTGTACGACAAGGACGACGCCACGTGGCTCAGGAGCACCGACTTCGGCGACCAGCGCGACCGGGTCCTGGTCAAGTCCAACGGCGACTACACCTATCTGGCCGGCGACCTCGCCTACCACCGCGACAAGCTCGTCGTGCGCGGCTTCGACCGGGCCATCGACATCTTCGGGGCCGACCACCACGGCCAGGTGGCCAGCCTCTTCGCCGGTATCGAGGCGCTCGGCATCGCGCCCGACCGGCTCGAGATCAGGCTCGGCCAGATGATCTCGCTGGTGACGCACCCGGTCCCGGCCGATGTCGGCACTGATCCAGCGGGTACCGGGGCGGCCGTCGAGGCACCGATGTCGAAGCGCAGCGGGAACTTCGTGCGCTTGTCCGACCTGGTGGACGACATCGGCGCCGATGCGACCCGGCTGCTCACCCTGATGTCGTCGATCGACCAGGCCACCACCATCGACCTCGACGCCGTCCGTCGTCAGTCGATGGACAACCCCGTCTACTACGTGCAGTACGCCCATGCCCGCATCGCCTCGGTTGGCCGGGTGGCGGGCGAGCGGGGGGTGACGCGCCGGCCGCTCGAGCAGGTCGACCTGGCCCTGCTCGGCCACCAGCGCGAGCTCGACGTCCTTCGCAGCCTGGCCGAGCTCCCCGACGTGGTCCTCGCCGCCTGTCTCACCCGGGCCCCCCACAAGGTGGCGACCTGGGTCCTGGAGCTGGCCGGGCGCTTCCACGGCTTCTACCACGACTGCTCCATCCTCGGACCGGTCGGGGCCGACGTCGACCCCGACCTGACCCAGGCTCGGCTCTGGCTGGTGGAGGCGACCCGCGTGGGCCTGGCCGTGGCCCTCGACCTGCTCGGCGTCAGCGCCCCGGAGTCGATGTAGACATGGGTGTCGGCGCGGTCGAGGCCGGCCTCCTGCCCCTCACTTCCGGCCTCGGTCCCGACGGCGCGCTCACCGTCGGCGGCGTCGACCTGTGCGGACTGGCTGAAGCCCACGGGACCCCGCTGTTCGTCTACGACGAGGCCCACCTGCGAGCCCGGTGTCGCGAGGCGGTCGCCGCCTTCGGCCCCAGCGTCGCCTATGCCAGCAAGGCGTTCCTCTGCCTTGCCATGGCCCGGCTGGTGCACGAGGAGGGCATGCACCTCGACGTGGCCACCGGCGGTGAGCTGCATGCGGCCCTGGCCGCCGGAGTGCCGCCCGCCGACCTGAAGTTGCACGGCAACAACAAGTCGGTGGCCGAGCTGGTCCGGGCCCGGGAGCTGGGGGTGCGCCTGGTGGTGGACTCCTTCGACGAGCTCGACCGCCTCGACCGCCTCCACGAGCGCGATGGGCTGTCCGCCCGGGTGCTGCTCAGGGTGACGCCGGGCGTCGAGGCCCACACCCACGAGTACGTGATGACGGGCCAGCTCGACTCCAAGTTCGGGTTCGGCCTGGCCAACGACGAAGCGGCCCGGGCCGTCGAGCGGGCCCGTTCCTCGACCGCCACCGACGTGGTCGGTCTGCACGTCCACATCGGCAGCCAGATCTTCCTGGCCGAATCCTTCGCCAAGGCAGTCGAGGTCCTGGCCGACTTCGTGGTCCCCCTCGCCCTCCCCGAGCTGTGCATGGGCGGCGGTCTGGGGGTGGCCTACGTGGAGGGAGAGCGGGCGCCGTCAATAACCGAGTGGGCCGGTGTGCTCCACGACGCCTGCCGACAGGCGGGCATCGACTCGGAGGTGACGGCCGAGCCGGGGCGATCGATCGCCGCGGCCGCCGGGGTCACGCTCTACCGGGTCGGCACGATCAAGCAGATCCCCGGTGTCCGGACCTACGTGTCGGTCGACGGGGGCATGAGCGACAACCCCAGGCCCGTCCTCTACGGCAGTGGGTACGAGGCCTTCTTGCCCCGCGCCCCCCAGGCCGCCCGGCCGCGGGTCGTGACGGTGGTGGGCAAGCACTGCGAGTCGGGCGACATCGTGGTGCGCGACGCACGGGTGCCGGTCGACCTGGCCGTCGACGACGTGCTGTGCACGCCCGTCACCGGCGCCTACGGGTACTCGATGGCGTCCAACTACAACCGGGTCCCCCGCCCCGCGGTGGTGTTCGTGGCCGACGGCCACGCCCGAGTCGTCGTGCGCCGTGAGACCCTCGACGACCTGATCCGCCTCGACCAGTAGCCCTCGACCGGCCCCACCTCGGCGTTCTGGGCAGCTCAGGGCCCTGGCAACCCTCGATCTGCCCAGAACGTGTTGGCGTCTGGCTACACGATGTCGGCCACGGCCACGGCTGCGCCGGGGAGCATCAGGGGCGCCACGCTCTCGCCGTCGCCGGCCCGGCGCGTGTCCATGTACCCGCAAGGCTGGGGGTCGCGCGCGACGAGGACCACGCCGGTCGACGAATCGACGATCCAGGTCTCGATCACCCCTGCCGCGGCGTAAAGGGGAGCCTTGACGTCGTTGTCGAAGGCCACCGACGTGTCGGCCACCTCGACCAGCAGCAGCACGTCTTCGGGCCGGGGAGTGTGCTCGGCGTAGCCGCCGGCTCGGTCCCGCACGACGCAAACATCGGCTTCGGGCTCCGAGGCGCCACCCAAGGCCACGGGCTGGCTGACCCGGACGGTGGCCCGGTCGCCCACCGATCGGCGCAGGACGTCGCCGACCCGGGCCACGGCGGCCCCGTGCCCGCCGTGGAGAGGCGTGGCCTCCACGATCTCGCCGTCGACGAGCTCCACCCGGTCGTCGTCTCCGAGGATGCCCGACTCGGCCATGCGGTGGTAGTCGTCCACCGAGAACCGGTGGGGCGGAGGTTCGCCGACAGGCACGAGTGAAGGGTAGTGCCGCCTCCGCCAGCCGGTACGGTTGGGCTGTGGAGCGCAACGTGGTGCGAGTAGGGATGTTGGGATGTGGCACCGTCGGGGCCGCTCTGGTGCAGCTCATCGCCGAACACGGCGACACCATCGCCGCCCGTTCCGGAACCCGCCTCGAGGTGGCCCGGGTAGCGGTGCACGACGTCTCCAAGCCCCGCCCGGTGGCCCTGGCCGACGACGTGCTCACGGCCGATGCCGATGCCCTCGTGGGCGATCCCGACGTCGACGTGGTGGTCGAGCTCATGGGAGGCATGGAACCGGCCCGTCGTCTCATTCGAGCCGCCCTCGAGGGGGGAAAGCCCGTCATCACCGCCAACAAGGAGGTGGTGGCCAGCGCCGGGGCCGAGCTCGTGCAGGTGGCGGCCAAGGCCGGTGTGGCCCTGCTCTACGAGGCGGCCGTGGCCGGGGCCATCCCTCTGCTGCGGCCCCTCCGCGAGTCGCTGGCCGGTGACCGCCTGCGCCGGGTCATGGGCATCGTGAACGGCACGACCAACTTCATCCTCACCCGCATGACCGACGGTGGCGGCACGTTCGACGACGCCCTGGCCGAGGCACAGGCCCTGGGCTATGCCGAACGAGACCCCACCGCCGACGTCGAGGGATGGGACGCGTCGGCCAAGGCGGCCATCATCGCCAGTGTGGCCTTCGGCGTGGCCGTGGTCGCCGAGGACGTGTACTGCGAGGGCATCTCGGGGGTGACGCCCGAAGACATCGTCATGGCCGGTCGCCTCGGCTACGTGATCAAGCTCCTGGCCGTGGTCGAAGCCGTCGCCGATCCCCACGGTGGCCCGGGTGAGGTGGCGGTGCGCGTCCACCCCGCCATGGTCCCCAACGACCACCCCCTGGCCGCCGTGCGCGACTCCTTCAATGCCGTATTCGTCGAAGGAGCGGCCTCGGGTGAGCTCATGTTCTACGGCCGCGGGGCGGGCGGGCGGCCCACCGCCTCGGCCGTCCTCGGTGATCTCGTCGACGCCGCCGTGAACCTGCGACAGGGGACGGCACCGACGCCGGCGGGCCTGGTGCCGGCCCGCATCCGTCCCATCGCCGAGCTCAACTCGCAGTACTACCTCACCATCGACGTCGTCGATCGACCCGGCGTGCTCGAGAAGGTGGCCGGCGCCACCGCCCGCCACGGCGTGTCCATCCTGAAGATGGAGCAGCTGGGCCTGGGTGACGAGGCTCGCCTGGTCCTGGTCACCCACATCGCCGCCGAACGCGACGTCCAGGCCACCCTCGCCGATCTTCGCCAGCTCGACGAGGTCGACCGCGTCGGCACGCTGTTGCGCGTCATCGGGCCCGAGTAGGAGGGCCGAGGTGGGCGGAGCGAGATGGCGGGGCGTCATCGAGGAGTACCGGGAGTTCCTGCCTGTCGACGAAGGCACCCCTGTGGTGACCCTCCAGGAGGGCGCCACCCCCCTGCTGCCGGCGCCCCGGCTGTCGGAGCGGGTCGGCGCGGCCGTCTGGTTGAAGGTCGAGGGGGCCAACCCCACCGGCTCCTTCAAGGACCGGGGGATGACCCTGGCCATCTCCAAGGCGCTCGAAGCCAAGGCCGAAGCCGTGGTGTGCGCGTCGACCGGCAATACCTCGGCGTCGGCGGCCGCCTATGCCGCCCGGGCCGGCCTCACCTGCGCGGTGCTCATCCCCGAGGGCTACATCGCCCTGGGCAAGCTGGCCCAGGCCCTCATCCACGGCGCCCGGGTGATGCAGATCCGGGGCAACTTCGATGACGCCTTCGCCCTGGTGAAGGCCCTGGCCGAGCAGGCCCCGATCACCGTCGTCAACTCGGTGAACCAGAACCGGATCGAAGGCCAGAAGTCGGCGGCCTTCGAGATCGTGGACAGCCTGGGTGACGCCCCGCAGATGCAGTGCATCCCTGTGGGCAACGCCGGTAACATCACCGCGTACTGGAAGGGCTACCGCGAGTACGCCGATGCCGGACGTTCCACCCGGCTGCCGGCCATGTTCGGCTTCCAGGCCGCAGGCGCGGCGCCAATCGTGATGGGCCATCCCGTCGACAACCCCGAGACCATCGCCACCGCCATCCGCATCGGGAGGCCGGCCTCGTGGTACGGCGCGGCGGCGGCCGCCTCCGAGTCCGGCGGCCGCATCGAGTCGGTCACCGACGACGAGATCCTCGAGGCCTACGGTTTCCTGGCCTCCGAAGAGGCGGTGTTCTGCGAGCCGGCCTCGGCTGCGTCGGTGGCCGGCCTGCTCAAGGTCGGGGCACCCGAGGGGGCCACGGTCGTGTGCACCCTCACCGGCCACGGCCTGAAGGACCCCGACCGGGCCATCGCCCAGATCGAGGTGCCGCCGGCCATCGACCCGGACGAGCGCGCCGTGCGCGCCGCCCTGGGGTTGTGACGCCATGAAGTACGTGGTGTGCGTGCCCGACGGGGCGGCCGACGAACCGTTGACCGAGCTGGGCGGGCGAACGCCTCTCGAGGCCGCGGCCATGCCCAACCTGGCCGCATTGGCGGCACGGGGCGAGGTGGGACGGGCGGCCACCATTCCCGAAGGTTTCCCGCCCGGCAGTGATGTGGGCAACCTCTCGATCCTCGGGTACGACCCGGCCCGCTACCACACCGGGCGGGCCCCTATCGAGGCGGCAGCCATGGGTCTGCGCCTCGACCCCGACCAGGTGGCCTACCGGGCCAATCTGGTCACGGTCGGCCCCGACGGCACCATGGTCGACTTTGCCGGTGGCCACCCCACGTCGGAGGCTGCCAGTGAGGTGCTCGCCGCCCTCGACCGTGAGTTGGGCGGCGCCGGCGTGGTCTTCCACGCCGGCGTCCAGTACCGCCACATCCTGGTGGCACCGAGGTCGTGGTCCGAGGCCGTCTGCACCCCACCGCACGACCTCACCGGTCGCCCGGCGGCGTGGCCGACCGGGCCTGCCGCCCCCAAGTTGCGGGCGCTCATGGACGCGTCGCGCGACGTTGTGGGCCGATTCGACCTGGCCGCCACCCAGGTGTGGCTCTGGGGCCAGGGGTCCCAACCCGAGATCCCGTCGTTCTCCTCGGTGTACGGGCTGAGCGCCCAGCTGGTGTCCGCCGTCGATCTGGTCCGTGGTCTCGGGGTCCTCACGGGCATCCCCGCAGTCGCCGTCGAGGGGGCCACGGGCTGGTACGACACGAACTACGAGGCCAAGCGCGATGCCTGTCTCGAATCGCTCGCCGCCGGCACCGACCTGTTTCTCGTGCACGTCGAGGCCAGCGACGAGGCCGGCCATGCCGGTGACCTGGCTGCCAAGATCGAGGCCCTCGAGAACTGGGATCGCCGCATCCTCGGTCCGCTGGTCGACGGCCTGGCCGCCCTGTCGCCCTGGCGCCTCCTCCTCCTGCCCGACCATGCCACCCCGGTCGCCCTGCGCACGCACACCTGCGACCCGGTCCCCTACGTGCTCGTCGACTCCGAGGCCGACGGCACGGGCGGGATCTACACCGAAGCGGGCACGACAGCCTGCTCCCCCGTGGCCGGCCACACCCTCATGAGCCGCCTCGTCCGACGGGCCGACGCCTCGTGACCTGGCTCGGCAACGGCCATGTTGCTCGTGAGCCGGGTTCTGGGTACCATGGGAGCACCACCGTTTGCTGAATCCAGGCGCGTAGTCCTTCTTGCCAGTTCCTCGGCTGAAGCAGCGGTACCCACGTTCCGGAGAACAGCTTCCGGAGTCTGGCCCCCGAGGTTGAAAGCCAGCCCGTGCCGCTCCTCCTCTGAGACAATCCTCGGTGACCGCGTCTTTCACCTCATCTCTGCACTTTTCCGGTCCCCCACTTTCATTCGTGCCATCTCGAGTTCCGGCGCCGGCGATCGACCTGCCCCCAGTGGTGGGTTTCGAGGTGGGAAAGGTTCGAAGCGAGTTGCCCATGACCACCATCCCCCAGCCCAAGGTGTCCCACTCCGCGGTGCGTACCACTGACCGGGCGGCTTGCCCGATCACCCATGCGGTCGGCACCGGACCCACCATCATGCCGGGAGGCACCCGATGAGCATTGCGCCCCAGGCACTCGAACGATCCGTCCTCGAGGGCAAAGAGCGCGACGAGCTGGTGGCGATCGCGGCGGCGATGGGCGTCAAGGCATCAGGACGCGCGTCGAAGTCGACACTCATCGATCAGATCCTGCGCGAGGCCGGCATCGAGACCGGGACCGAGGAGCGGCCCAAGCGGGCCCGTTCGCCCCGGGTTGGCACAGCAGCTCCCGGCGGCGATGTCACTGCGGCCGGCGGCGATGTCACCGCGGGCAACGGAGCACCCACATCGGTGATCGCCCCGCCGGAGCCGCTCACCGATCCCGAGCTCGACCCCGACGCAGAACCCAGCCGACCGCCCTCCATCGCCCCGCCCGAGCCTGCGCCGGGTGAACCGGACGACGAGCCGTCGCCGACCGAAGCCGGCCCCGAGCTCAACGGAGATGGCTCGACGGCAACTGCCGGGGACGCCGACGTCCCAAGCCCTGGTCTGTCCGATGCCGAGACGAGCAACGCCGGCACCGGCGACGACCGGCCTCCTCGGGGCGCACAACCGGGCGGCGGGACTCGCACCGACGACAGGCAGCGCAACCGCGACAACCGGGGCGGCGTTCAGGGCGGCGGTCAGGGTCAGGGCGGCGGTCAGGGTCAGGGCGGCGGCCAAGGCTCGGACAACGGCGATGGTGGCAACCGTCGCAGCAGCAGTCGGCGCCGCCGGGGTCGCGACCGTGGCGAGCGGGTCATGGCCCAGCAGGAGCGGGTCGACGACGTCCAGTTCGCCGGCGAACCGCTCCCGTCCGAGGGCCTCCTCGACCTGCACGAGAAGGGCTACGGGTTCCTGCGCACCACGGGCTACCTGGCCAGCGCCAAGGACGTCTACGTGTCGGTGAGCCAGGTCCGGCGGTTCGGCCTGCGCAAGGGTGATTACGTCAAGGGTGCCAGCCGCCCGGCGGGCAACAACGAGAGCTGGCCCGCTCTCCTGCGCATCGACACGGTGAGCGGCATGACCCCCGACGAGGCCCGGCAGCGTCCCAGGTTCGAGGACCTCACGCCGTTGTTCCCCGACGCCCGCCTGCATCTGGAGGTGCCCGGCGACAACACCAACATGGTGGCCCGCATCGTCGACCTCATCTCGCCCATCGGCAAGGGCCAGCGAGGCCTGATCGTCTCGCCGCCGAAGGCGGGCAAGACTACCGTCCTCAAGCAGATCGCCCACTCCATCGAGGCCAACAACCCCGAGATCCACCTCATGGTGCTCCTCGTCGACGAGCGCCCCGAGGAGGTCACCGACATGCGGCGATCGGTCAAGGGCGAGGTGGTCGCCTCCACCTTCGACAAGCCGTCCGAGGAGCACACCCAGGTGGCCGAGCTCACCCTCGAGCGGGCCAAGCGCCTGGTCGAGATCGGAACCGACGTGTGCATCGTCCTCGACGGCATCACCCGTCTGTCCCGGGCCTACAACCTGGCCGCGCCGGCCACCGGCCGGATCATGTCCGGCGGCATCGACGTGGGCGCCCTGTACCCTCCCAAGAAGTTCTTCGGGTCGGCCCGCAACATCGAAGAGGGGGGTTCGCTCACCATTCTCGCCACCGCCCTGGTGGAGACCGGGTCCCGCATGGACGAGGTGATCTTCGAGGAGTTCAAGGGCACCGGTAACATGGAGCTGCGCCTCGACCGCAAGCTGGCCGAACGCCGCA
>JBPCNP010000175.1:0-39700 GCA_051001215.1 Acidimicrobiales bacterium | reverse complement strand
CAGTCATCGTGATCCTCCTCAAGTGGTTGTTGTGGAACTGCTCCTTGAGGTTGACGCGGTGGCTGTCCTCGCTGGGGGACCCTCCCTCAGCTCACCCGTCTCGTACACCACTCCCTGGGACTCAACTAGCGCGACGAAGCCGCCGACCAGCGGGACCGGGCCGGTGATCAGCGAGACCGGGCTGCCCACGAACGGGACCTAGCTGCAGAGCAAAGGGACCTGGCTGCTGAGCAGTACGCGACTCCGGTGGGTGCAGGCACCACTTCAGAGACTCTCAACCACTCAGCCCTAATGGGGCCCGCCGCGAAGCCGCCTTCGACCGGACCGACGCTGAGCAGGATCGTGACATCGCCCTGACCGATCGCGGGGCGTCAGCGAGGGAGCGTGCGTCCGCGTCCCTGGATTGCCTCACCGGGGTGTACCGCCGTGGTGCAGGGCGCCTGGGGTGGCAAGGACGAAAACGAACGCCGAAGGCTCAGACCTCCGCCGAGTATGGCGTTCTGCCCGCTGACGCCGTTCACTCAGCAGTCCGACGATGACGATGGGAGCGGCCCCCCGCACACACCGTCATGCCACCCGCACCGGCCTGCTCGAGAGCGAGCACGAGGTCAGCCCGAGTGTGGGTCCGCCGACGTGGCGGTGCGGACGATCTCCTCGGCCACATGACGCAATTTTCGGTTCGGCGACTGGGAGGTGATCTTCAGGGTGTCGAAGGCGAGATCCTGGCTGTAGCCGTTCTGGCCGATGAGGATGCCCATGGCCTGGTCGATGACCGCCCAGGGCCACGGCCGCCTGGGCCGCGAACATCGATCCCGTCTCGCGATCGTTGGCGCTGAACGCCCGGATCTGGCGGCCGTAGAGGTTCAGGGCGCCGAGGGCCTGGCCTCGGGCCATGAGTGGGAACGACAACGAGCGGTGCACGCCCCGCTCGGAGGCATGGCGGCAGAAGCGCGGCCACCGCTGCTCCTCAGCCATGTCGGCGACCTCGATCAGCGCCTCGTCGACCATGCTCGAAAGGCACGGGCCCTAGCCAATCTCGTCGACGGTGGCCGCACCTGTGGGACTGTGTGGGCGGTTGGGACAACAGCCACGAACCAGTTCGAAGAGCCGTCGCTCGGTCGGGAACCTCAGCCGCTCAGGACGACGGGTCCCGGTTCGTGCGGGTGCCACCTGATCGCTCGCTTGGGTTTGTCGTTCGGAGAAGACGAAATGACCCCAGAGCAACTTCGTTTTTCAACAGCCAGTGCCGTGACGACGGGAGCGACGGCCCCGGTCCGCTCGGGCCGGTTCCGAATCGCCACCAGTCGCGACCTGGATACCGTCGTGGTCACGGTCCATGGCGACCTCGACGTCACCGGCGCCAGGCATCTCGGCAGCGTCCTGGCTGACATCATCGACGGCCAAGACGACCTGAGCGTGGTAGTTGACCTCCACGATGCCAGCGCCGCCGACACCAGTGGCTTGACATCCTTCTCCCTCCGCGCCGTTCGGCCGGATCGCCGCCCCCGAGCGCGCTGTTCACCCAGCTGGCCAGTTCCAACCGCGAATCCACCTTGAAGGACTCCGACGATCCGGTGTGACGCCAAGAAGAGAAGTGGCGATGTGACGGTCGCCTTCACGCTCAGCGAAGACGGAATTGACGGCCAAGCCGTCGCCGTGGTGGGGGACTTCAACCACCGGACCGCGACGGTGACCCGAGTCACTCGCGCCGGCGCCCGGAGCCGCTCCCTGAGACAGGGCCGAGCCGACCTAAGCCGACAGCGGCTGCGCCATCTGCTGCAGAACGCGCCTCGTCACGCGCCGTTCGACGATGAAGGCGACAACGGGAACGAGCCCGGCGACGGCCATGGCCAGCATCTGGGGCCACCTGAGTTGCGCTCGGCGGCTCAAGTCGATGGCGGCCAGGAGGTAGGCGATGTAGAGGAACCCGTGAATGGGGCCGAGCACGCGCACCACCGTGGGCCGGCCGGCGCCGTACTCGAGCGGCATGCCCACGAAGACGAGCACCACCAGCGCCACCCCGACGACGTCAGCCATCACCCGGTAACGGCGGAGCGCTGCTGTCACGGCAGGCCCTTCGGGTTTCGCCACGTCTTCGGTCGGCCCTCGGCGGCGAGAGCTGACAGGGCGTCGTTGTACGACCGCAGTGCAGGGCTCTCTTCGTCGCGCCGCCGTTGCTGGCCCCCCTCGGGCTCGCCCATAGCACCTCGAGCCTGATGAGACTGCAAAACCTTGGCCGCCTCGTCGTTCGGGCGGTGATGGATGAGCTGCCACCAGAAGTAGCCGGCCACGACGGCGAACACCGGCCATTCGACGGCGTAGCCGTAGCTGGCCAGGTTGCCGGACCTGGCCCGATTGACCTGCCACCACCCGGCGAAAAGGCACAGAGGGGCGACGGTGACGAACGCCAGGTGCAGCAGCAGGGCCTTCCCGGAGTACCAGCGCCGGTGCACACGCCAACCGTATCCGGGCGGGCGAGTCCTCCGGGCGCGGCGATCTGTCTGGCCGGCGTCGGCGTGATCATTACGCACTCGGGCACTGGGCGCCCGCAGTGCGACGGCGCCAGGCGAGCTACGGGGAGCCCACCTCGTAGTTGCGGGGGTTCTGAACGACGCCGTTGATTCGCACCTCGAAGTGGAGGTGGGGTCCGGTCGAATGGCCGGTGGACCCGACGAACCCGATGATCTCGCCCTGGCGTACGGATTGGCCTTCGGAGACGGCGATTCGTGACTGATGGGCATAGCAGGTGGACATCCCGCCGCCGTGGTCGATGCACACGTAGTTGCCGTACCCGTCGTTGGGGCCGGAGAAGACGACGGTGCCATCCTTGGCTGCGGCGATGGGGGTGCCGGTGGTGGCGGCGATGTCGATTCCCGGGTGAAAGCTGCCCCAACGAGGGCCGAACTCGGAAGTGACCGGGGCGTGGATCGGCCAGATCAACCCGGCCGACGAGGCCGTCCCGCTGCCGACCTGGGTCCCTGGCGCCACCGCGGGGCCACCGGGCGAGGATCGCTGGCGGATGAGGTTCTCCAGCTCCACCTGGTGGCCGCTGAGCTCGGCGCTCTCGCCCTGGAGGTCGGCAATGCGCTTGGTCAACTCCGCATGGGTCGCCTGCTGGGCGGCCTGCGACCTCTGCAACACCTTGGTGCGATCGGCTTCGACCGAGGCGCGTTGGTTGGCCACCTTCTCGGCCGCCTGGACAGCCCTTTTGGCCTCGGCCTGGTCCTGGCGGGTACCTCGCAGGCCTTCGACCGCACTGGTCGTGCTCGACTGGACGAGATCGAGCAGGGCCTGGCGGCGGGCGGCGGCGTCGAAGGTGGCGGCTTTGCTCAGAGCCATGATGCCGCCCTGGCCGGCCGGGTCGGTGTAGGCCTGCACGGCCCGGCGGGCCAGGTCTTGGCGGAGGCCCTGGACCCTGGCGTCGATGGCGTCGAGGCGCCCGGTTGCCGCCCGCAGACCGGCGAGGGCGACCGCCTCGGCCTGATGGGCGTCGTCGGCCCGAGCCCGTTGGGCGGAGACGGCCCGGTCGAGGCGGGCCAGCTCGGCCTCCACCCCTGCGTCGGTGGCCTTGGCCAGATCGAGCTGGGCCTTCACCTGCTGTTGCTTCTTCCTGGTGGCGTCGCGGTCTGAGGTGCCGGAGGCCCAGGCCGCTCGCCCCGACGGGCCGGCGGCCACGATCATGGCGGCCACGAGCCCGGCTGTCACCAGCATGACTGGCACGAGCATGGCCGTGGTGACCACGGCGGTCCTGATCAGGCGCGGCGCTGGCAACCGCGGCCGCCGACAGGCAGGCGGGCGCACAGCACGGGCGGGATTCGAGGATGCGGGGACCACGGCGACGAACGCTCCGACCGGCGTGGACGCCACTCGCAGCGAGCATGAGGATAGACAACAACCGCAACATTGACAACACCACCAACATCTGCCACAGGCGCGGTCAGAGCGGGTGAGGTGCTCCCAGCCGGATCACGACCCCGGGCGAGTAGTGCACCAACGGTTCGTCGTCAGGCTCAGGGAGGCCCGTTGCTGCCAGCAGGGACTGCTCGAGCTGCTTCAACAACTTCTTGGTGCCCCAGGCCTTCCCCGAGGGGTCTCCGCTTCACCCGTCCTACGGCTCCGGGCACGCCACCGTCGCGGGGGCGAGATCTTCAGGCCCAGCTCAGTAGACGATCACCGAGCGGGCCACCTCGCCCGCGGTCATGGCTCGGAAGGCGTCGTTCACCTCGTCGAGCCCGATGCGCCGGGACACCAGCTTCTCCAATTCGAGCTCGCCCCGGCGATGGAGCTCGACCAGGCGGGGGATGTCGCGGCGCACGTCGGCCGAGCCGTACCAGCACCCCCTGATCGTCTTCTCCGCCAGCACCACTCCCACCATGGCCGGCAGGCTCATCATCACGTCCATGGACGGGATGCCGACGAGCACGGCCTGGCCACCCCGCCGGGTCATGGCCACCACCTGGTCGATGGTGCGACCGAGGCCGATGACCTCGAAGGCGACGTCAGCCCCTCGCTCGCCGCTGACTCCCATTACCGCCGCGACGGGGTCGCCGTGGCTGGCGTCGACCAGGTGGGTGGCACCGAGCTCGTCGGCCAACGCCAGCTTGGCCGGGTTGGTGTCCACGGCCACGATGACCCCCGCGCCGGCGATCCGGGCGCCCTGGATGACATTGAGGCCCACACCTCCGCAGCCGACGACGGCGACGATGTCGCCCTCGACGACCTGGGCGGTGTTGAGCACCGCTCCCACGCCGGTGAGCACGCCGCAGGCCAGAAGGGCGGCCAGGCTCAGGTCGATGTCGGCGGGGACGCTGATGGCGCCGGTAGCCGGGACCACCGTGTCGGTGGCGAAGGTGCCGCACCCCGACATCTGGAAGAGGGGAGCGCCACCACAGCGCAGGCGCGGTGTGCCGTCGAGCAGGCCACCGGAGATCAACACGGCGTCCGCCTCCTGGCACAGCTCGGGCTGACCTCGACCGCAGTAGTAGCACCGTCCGCACTGGGGGACCCAGGACACGACGACGTGATCACCGAGGGCCACGTCGGTGACACCGGGACCGATCTCGGTGACGATGCCCGCTCCTTCGTGGCCCAGCACGGCGGGCAGGGGGATGGGCAGGATGCCGTCGCGCATCGACAGGTCGGAGTGGCAGACGCCCGAAGCGGCCATGTGCAACCCGATCTCGCCGGCGCGCGGTGCCTCGACCTCGATGTCGTCACGCAGGACCAGCGGTTGGGTGAGGGCGGTGAGGACCGCGGCCCGAGCCACAGTGGCTTTCTACCTCAATGGAAGCTGCCGCCCCCGCGCTCCTCGCGCTCGGCCGCCCGCACGCCGTAGCCCACGATGATGGCGGGCAGGAGCACCGCCGAGCCCGCAGCCAGAGTCACGACCACCGCCGTGACCACGCCCGAGGTGAAGCCCCGGGTCGCCCCGACGCCGAAGACCACGGCGGTCGCCAGCAGGCACGCGTAGCCGATCCTCTTGCCCAGCTGGGCCAGTCGGTCCATGCGCAGTCGGCGGGCCAGCACGGGATCATCGTCGTCGTCGGTCGTTGTCATCGGCTCGCGGTCCCTGCTGGTGGTCACTGCTTTGCGGCCATCGTCGTCAGGCGGCTCGCCAGCCTGTCTCCGAGAGGAGGCGGGCCAGGCGCCGTTCGAGCGACGCTAGCGAGAAGTGCCGTCGGGCGATGGCCTGGTTGGCGTCGAGCATGGCGGTGTCCGGCGCGTCGAGCCAGGCGGCCAGTGGACGAGGCTCGTCGGCGGGAAACCACCGGAACCCGTAGGCGGCGATCTCCCGGGCCACTGGATATCGCCCCACGGCCAGGGGCCGGCGGTGCACGGCCGACTCCACGGTTGGGTTCCCGAAGCCTTCCCACGTGGAGGGGAGCGCGACGGCATCGGCCGCCGCGTAGGCGTCGGCCATGCAGACACCGGTGGGCAGACCCGTCACCGTGGGCACGCGGGCATCGGCGAGCAGTCGTTCGAGCTCGGGGCCGTAGCCGTCCTCGGCCGACCCGACCAACCAGTAGGTCGCGCCCAGGTCCCGGGCCAGGCGGAGGGCGCCGGGGACGTTCTTGCGGGCGATGGCGCGCGTCGGCTGCACGAGGAGGCGCACGCCGGGGGCGACGCCGAGGGCGGCGCGGGTCGATGCCCGGTCACCGGGGCCGACGTCGACGTCGAAGCAATTGGGAATGACGGTGGCTGCCACCCCGCGGAGAGCCAGTTCGGCTCGGCTCCGGTGGTTCACGGTCACATGAACCCAGCTGGGGCCGACGGGCGGGAACCCGGCCACGTCGGCGAACGGAGCCCGTTGCCAGGCCAGGTCGTGGTGGTGGAAGACGGCCGGGCGACGGGCGAGGGCGCCAGCCACGGCCCGGGCCGCAGCGCGGTTGAGGGGGAGCGAACAGAGGTTCTCGACCACCACCAGGTCGGCGTCGGCCAGGGCGTTGTCGATCTCGAGCGGCGTGGGAGGGCACGGGGCGGCGATGGCCAGGCCCGGCAGCAGTCGGTCGACCGGTCCTCGGCCGGCGACGGTGACCACCCGGAACCCCAGGGACCCCAACGCCGCGCCCCACTTCGCCGCCTCCACCGAGACGCCGTCGGCACAGCCGAGGCGGAACGAGACGACGGCGACGGTGGGGGCCATGCACGAAGTGTCGCGTGCCCCGGACCTGGCCCGGTCAGCACGCAGGTCACCGCCTTTCGGTCGGGAATCTCCGCCGCCGATGCGCTACCGTCCATGGGGAGCAAGACCGTCGATCATCTCGACGGTGGCGAGGAGACAACCATGGCGACAAGATCAGCGCGGCGAGCCGGCACGCGGCGGCGCATCCACGGCCTCATCGGGGCATGGGCGACGACGGCCGTGGTGGTGAGCGCGGCGATGACGGGAACGGCCGCTGCGTCGACAACGGTGGCCTGCGGGGGCCCCGGCGGCGGCTCGGCCGGGCTGATCGCCGCCATCGCCCACGCCAACAACACCGCCGGCGGCGACACGATCGACCTGGCCCGCGGCTGCACCTATGCCCTCGGCACCGAGGACAATGCCGGCAACGGCCTCCCGGTCATCACGGGCACGGTCGTCGTTCACGGACACGATGCCACCATCAAGAGGTCGTCGGACTCCACGTTCCGGATCCTCGAGGTTGCCTCGGGCGCCGATCTCACTCTCGACAGAGTCACCGTGTCGGGTGGAGCCCTCTCCCTGAGCGGCCCGACCGCCTTCGGCGGAGGCATCCTCAACAGTGGGCGTCTCACCGTGACCGACAGCAAGATCAGCGACAACTCGGTCAGCGGCACGGGGAGCTCGGCCGGCGGTGGCGGCATCGCTAACAATGGGGTCGTGCGCCTGAAGAACACCGTGCTCCGCGACAACACGGCATCGGCCACCGGTACCCAGATGATCTTCGCCGCCGTGGGTGGCGCCGTGCTGAACCGGACGGGCGCCATCATGACCATCGACGACAGTGTCATCGAGGCCAACTCGGCACTGGCCGCGGGCTCGTCACCACTGTTCTTCATCGCCTCGGGCGGCGGTATCGGCAACACCGGCACCCTGGCCGTCAACTCCTCGCAGATCAAGGGCAACCGGGCTATCGCCAACGGCGCCCACGGCCAGGCGGGCGGGGGCGGCATCAGCATCGCCGACGGCACCGTCACCATGGCCAACACCACCGTTGCCGCCAACACGGCCGCCGCCAACGGGGCCGGGGCATCGGCCCGTGGCGGCGGCGTCGAGAACAACGGTCACACCAAGCTCACCGGCACCGTCGTGAAGAACAACCGGGTGTCGGGCCCCACCGCGCAGGGCGGGGGCCTGTCGAACGGGCGGAGATTGCTGCTCGTTCGCAGCGACGTGGTCGCCAATGTCGCCATCACCACGTCGGGACCGGGTCAGGGCGGTGGCATCTTCACCGATGCCGGTCGGGTGGTCCTCACCGACACCGAAGTGGCCGCCAACCAGCCCGACAATTGCCAACCCTTCATTCCCGGCTGCTGACAAATCACGGCGGTGCAGTGCAGACGAGGCCTTCCAAGATGTTGGTAAGGGCCTCGCAGCGTGACAATCGCAAGCTGCGGGAGGTCGCCCACCAGATCGTGGCCCGTGCCACCGGGCAGGCTGAGGCGTCAAACCATCTCCTGACCCGACGTCCGGGGGCTGGTCAGGCGCGGCCGATCGTGTGCCCCGATTCGAGGCGCTCGTGACCAACGCGGGGCGCTCCTGAGCGAGGCGGTCGACCGGGGGAGTGCCGTTATCCCAACCCTGTCGAATGCTCCGGAGGGATGACGTCGTCGGGGGCAACGACTGTGATCAAGCGGCCGGCTCCTCGGCGCAGATGCTCGTCTCGCGACAGGAGCTGAACGTCGAGCCTTCGAGCGAGGGCGACGTACTCGGCGTCGTAAGTCTTGGCCCAGCCGAGCTCTCGGCCCACGACCCGGGCGTCGCGATAGAGGTCGTCGCCTGTGTGCCTGTCGATGGGCGAGGAGAGCAGTCGGTCGAAGACCGCGTCAGCGAGCGGGACCGAGAGTTCGCCCCTCCAGCGCATCTCGTTCAGCACCGACGTCACCTCAGACCACAGAAGCGCCGGTGCCGCCAGTCCCATCTCGGCGAACGGCTCTATGCCGTCCTTCGAGGCCAACAGGTAGAGCGCGGCGCTCGCGTCGATGACCAGCATTCAGCGGCGGACGCGTGAGCGGCGCAAGGCAGCCAGGAAGTCCGGCATCGGCTCACCCGTGAGCGTGCCGGCGTCGCGTGCCGACGGGATCAGCTCCGCTCCGGCGACCATCTCGTCGAGGGCCTCCTCATCGACGAGATACTGCGTCCCCACCCGGTCGGCAGGCAGGCGCTCCTCCCGGATCCATCTCCGTATCGTCTCGGGATTCCTTCCCACCCGCCGGGCAGCCTCGGGCACTGTGAGCATCGTTGTAGTGTACTACAACACGCTCGGTCAGACGTTGGCGGGCAGTAGGCGGGAGAAGTTCTCGAAGAAGATGAACAGCACAACGAGGAACACAGGCGTGGCCAACAGGTACGCGGGCCAGCGGCGCCACCAGTGGCCGGCGGCCCAGGCCAGGAACCAGATGGCCGCGGCCAGCAGGCCCCAGGCGATGGCCGGGCCCTTGGCGGTCGACTTGCCCGACAGGCCGGCCAGCGCGTTGCCGTTGCGGGGCGGAGCTGCGGGCCCACCGATCGGCGGTTCCACCACCGGGGCCAGCGGCCCGGCGAGGCTGGCCACGATGATCAGGCGTTGGGCGGCACTGTACTTGGGGTTGCAGGTCGTGAGGGTGAGGCGGTTGTCGGGCGTGGGGTCGAGGACCGACACCTCGCTGGGCGACACCACCGATGAGCTCGACACCTCGTACCGGAAGGTCCCGGCCCGGGTGCGAACGGTGATGGAGTCGCCGTTCTTCAGCTCGTCGAGACGGTTGAAGGGTGCCCCGTAGGTGGTCCGGTGGCCGGCGATGGCGGCGTTGCCTGCTTCCCCGGGCAGGGGCGTGCCGGGGTAGTGGCCAGGACCCTTCTTGAGGTCCTCGACACCCACACCCTCCACAACCGCCTGATCGACGCCGATCTTGGGGATCTGGATCACCCCGATGGCCCCGTCGGCCGGGGCCGGGACGGTGTCCGGGGGTGCTGCGGCACCGGCGACGGTGGTCGGCGTCGTGATCTTGTCGAACTGGGACTTGAGAGCCTTCTGGTCTCGCCGCTGGGCGAAACCGGTGCCCCAGAGCTCATAGGCCACGAACAAGAAGATGAGGACACCGGCGGCGATGAGCGTCTTGCCGATGCCGCGGACGACCTGTCGGAGGTCGAGGTGCCACCCACGACGAGCGGGGCGCGGCCGTTTTCCCCGGGGGAACCGGCCGCGGGTACGCAGACCGCTTGGACCTCGGTCGTGGCGCGCCGGTACCGTGGAGGTAGTCGACATGGGACTCATCGTATGCTTCCGCTCTGCGGTCTCACTGCTCGGCCGCTTTCCTGCCCTGGCGGGGGTCGATCTCGACGTCGGCCCGGGGGAGATCGTCCTGCTCCACGGCCCCAACGGTGCCGGCAAGACGACGCTGCTCCGGGCCTGCGCCGGGCTGGTGGCCATCGGCTCCGGGGAGGCCTCGGTGCTGGGGCACGACCTGTGCCGCGATCGCCGGGCCGTGCGCCGGCGGGTGGGCCTTCTCGGCCACGCGTCGGGCCTCTATGACGATCTCACGGTGGAGGACAACCTGCGCTTCGCCGCTCGGGCTGCCGGGCACTCCGTGGCCTCGGCTGATACCGCCATGGCCAGGCTCGGCCTCGACGGAAGGCTCCGCCAGGTGCGGGTCGGGCGCCTGTCCGCAGGCCAACGTCGGCGCACGGCCATCGCCACCGTGGTTGCCCGCGCCCCCGAGCTGTGGTTGCTCGACGAGCCCCATGCCGGGCTCGACGCCGGCGGACGCGACCTGCTCGACGCTCTCGTGGCCGAGGCAGTCGCCGGTGGCGCCACCGTGGTGCTGGCCTCCCACGAACTCGAACGGGCGAACGGGCTGGCGACGCGACGCCTCCTCGTGGCCGGCGGCAGGGTCGTCGACGGCCTGCTCGGCGATGGCGTGCCCGGTGCCGACCCGGTACGGAAGCGGGCCGACGTTGTGGCGTGACGCCGTTTTGGTTGCGGCCAAGGACGTCCGGGTGGAGCTGCGATCCCGGGTGGCCACCAACCAGGTCGTGCCCTTTGCCATCCTCGTGCTCATCCTGTTCGCCTTCGCCCTCGACCCCGATCGGGGGATCCTCGGGCGGGCCGCGGCCGGGCTGTTCTGGGTCACGGTGCTGTTCTCGGCCGTTCTCGCCATCCAGCGCTCCTTCGCCATCGAGGCCGACGACGACGCCCGCGACTCGCTGCGCCTGTCCGGCCTAGACGGGGCCGGGATCTTCCTGGGCAAGGCTGCCGCCGTGGCCCTCGAGCTGCTGGTGCTCGAAGTCGTGCTGGCGGTCGGGGTCGCCGTTCTCTACGACGTGTCCCTGCACGGGGGAGCCCTGCTGGTGCTGATCTGCCTGCTGGCCACCGTCGGCATCGCCGCCAGCGGAATTGTCTACGGGGTGGTGGCCGCTGGGCTCCGCGTGAGCGATACCCTGCTCCCACTACTCGTGTTGCCCGTTCTCGCACCCGTGCTCCTGGCCGCCACTCGGGCGAGCGAGGCAGCGCTGGCGACGGCACCGGGCGACGCGTGGCCATGGGTGCGGCTCCTCGCCGTGTTCGCCACCATCTACACCGTGTTCGGGGTGGTCGCCTTCGGCCCCCTCCTGGAGGAGGCATGACCACCACATCGCGAGCCACCCGGGTGCTCGGGGTCGCCACGCTGGCCAGCCTGGCCCTGACGGCATGGCTGGCGCTGGTCGTCTCACCCGCCGACGTCAACCAGGGTGACGCCGTGCGTCTCCTGTACCTGCACGCGCCCACCGCCTGGCTGGCCATGTACCTCTCGTTCGGTGTGACGACCCTGGCCAGCGTCGCCTATCTGTGGCCCCGGACCCGATCGAGGTTCTGGGACCTGGTGGCGGGGGCATCGGCCGAGGTAGGGGTCCTGTTCATCGGCCTCACCCTGGCCGTCGGCTCCATCTGGGGCCGTACCACCTGGGGGGTGTGGTGGACTTGGGACGCCCGGCTCACCAGCACCGCCGTGCTCTTCGTCCTCTATCTCGGGTACCTGGCCGTGCGCCGGGTTCCCGCCGACCCGCTCGTGCGGTCACGACGAGCGGCCATCGTGGCCCTGGCCGCCTTCATCGACGTCCCCATCGTCCACCTGGCCGTGGAATGGTGGCGCACCCTCCATCAGCCGGCGACAATTTTCGACGAACGGCGCCTCCTCGACCCCAGGATCCACGGCACCATGCTGTGGACCCTGCTGCTGAGCGTGGTCGCCTTCACCCTCCTGTACGCGTGGCTGCTCATCCACCGCGTCCGGCTGGCGCGCCTCGAGGAGGCTGTCGACGACCGCGAACTGGCCGACGCCCTGGCCGAGCGCCGGGCCGAAGGTGTCGCCGCCGCCCTGGATCCCGCCACCCTGGATCCCGCCACCCTGGTTCCCCCCGGACGAGGTGCCGACCTGGTGCCCGAACAAAGCGCCAGCGGGCGTTGACCGACGCCGGGTACGTCGCAGGCGGCTACGGCGTGACGGTGGTGGCCATCAGCGCCTACATCGCCCGCATGTGGGCCCGCAACCGCACCCTGGCCCGTGCCGCCCGAGCACACCCGAACCCCGGCGAGGGGCCGAGCGCCGGCCCCGACACGTCCGGAGAGGGTCGATGATCGGCCAGCGTCGACGCCTGTGGCTGGCCGGGAGCATCGTGGTGGGGGTGCTCGGGTTCCTCGTCTTCCAGGGGCTGGGCAACGCCACCGTGTACTTCCGCACCGCCGACGAGGCTGTCGCCCAACGCTCGTCGCTGGGTACCAGGCGCTTCCGGCTCGAGGGCACGGTGGTGTCGAGCAGCGTGGCCGAACAACGCGGCAACGTGGCCTTCCGGGTCACCAACAACGGTGTCGAGGTGCCGGTGGTCCACACCGGCGACCCGCCGGAGATGTTCAGGCCCGACATCGCCGTGGTGCTGGAGGGCCACTTCCAGGGCACCACCTTCGCCAGTGACCGCATCCTGGTCAAGCACTCCGAGACCTATGTCGCCGACCATCCCGAACGGCTGACGACCACGGTGCCATCCTCGCCGTGAACGCCGCCCTCGGCACCGCCGGCGTGGCCCTGGCCCTGAGCGCCGCCGTGCTCGGCATGGCCACGATCGCGCTGGGTCTGCGCCGACACGACCCCCGCCTGCTGGGGGCCGGCCAGCGCTATGTCTGGTTGATCCTCGGTGGCGGGGTCCTGGCCGTGGTGGCCATGGAGGCGGCCTTCATCGGCCACGACTTCACCCTCAAGTACGTGGCCGACAATGGGAGCAGGGAGACCCCGTTGCTCTACACGATCTCGGGAATGTGGTCGGCGCTGGAAGGATCGATCCTGCTGTGGTCGCTGATCCTGGCCGGCTACCTGGCGGTGATGGTGCGCCATTTCCGGTCCCGGGTAGCGGACCCCCTCGTGGCCTGGGCCACGCTGACGGCCTTCGCCGTGGCCGCCTTCTTCTTCGGGCTGATGGCCGGACCGGCCAACCCCTTCAAGGTGATCTCCGGCGCCGTCCCCGGCGACGGCCAGGGACCGAACCCCCTCCTCCAGAACCACCCCCTGGTGGCCTTCCATCCGCCCATCCTCTACCTGGGCTTCGTGGGTTTCACCATCCCCTTCGCCTTCGCCATCGCCGCCCTGGTCACCGGTCGGGTGGGGGAGGGGTGGCTGGTCGAGACCCGGCGCTGGACCCTGTTCGCCTGGGGCTTCCTCACCGTCGGTATCGTGCTCGGCGCCTGGTGGTCCTACGAAGTCCTGGGGTGGGGTGGGTACTGGGCGTGGGACCCGGTGGAGAACGCCTCGTTCCTTCCCTGGCTCACGGGGACGGCCTACATCCACTCGGTGATGGTGCAGGAGCGGCGGGGAATGCTCCGGGTCTGGAACCTGTCGTTGCTCGTGGCCACGTTCGCCCTCACCATCCTGGGCACGTTCCTGACCCGTTCCGGCGTGCTCGACTCGGTGCACGCCTTTTCGGAGTCGTCCATCGGGCCCGCCCTGATCGGCTTTTTCGCCCTCGTAGTCGGCGTGTCCATCGCCCTCATCGGCTGGCGCGGTGATCGCCTGCGCTCGCCCGGTGCCATCGACTCGCCGGTGTCGCGCGAAGGCGCGTTCCTGGCCAACAACGTGGCCTTCGGGGCCTTTGCCTTCGTGGTGCTCCTCGGCACGGTGTTCCCCCTGATCGCCGAGGCCATGAACGGCGATCGCCTCTCGGTCGGCGCCCCCTACTTCGACACCATGACCCTGCCGGTGGGCTTCACCCTGCTCTTCCTCATGGCCGTCGCCCCGGCCCTGCCGTGGCGCAAGGCCTCGGGCGAGCTGTTGCACCGACGCCTGCTGTGGCCGGCCTGGACGGCGACGGCGACGGTCGTCGTCTGTGTCGCCGCCGGACTTCGGGGTCTGGCCCCCCTGGCCGCCTTCGGGCTGGGCGCCTTTGCCGCCGCCGCCGCCATCCGCCAGCTCGTGCTGTCGGCGCGGGCCGCCCGTCGCCAGGGCAGTCCGGCCTGGCGAGGCCTGATGGGCCGGGCCAACGGAGGCATGGTGGTGCACATCGGCGTGGTGGTGATTGCCGTGGCCTTCGCCGCCAGCCACGCCTACGGCCACCGCCACGAGTTCCGCCTCGAGCCGGGACAGACCGCCCACCTGGCCGGGCACTCGGTCACCTACCTGGGCACCACCACCACCCAGCACGCCAACAAGAAGACCCTGTCGGCCCGGGTGCGTGTCGACGCCAAGCAGGTGTACGAACCGGCGCTGCACCAGTTCCCTTTCGCGTCCCAGGCCATCGGATCACCGTCGGTGCGGGTGGGCGTCATCGACGACGTGTACCTCACGCTGGTCGCCGCGCCCGAAACTGACAAGGCCGCCGCCGTGGTGGGCGTGAACATCCAACCCCTCATTGCCTGGCTGTGGATCGGGGGGGGCCTGATGGGCTTCGGCACGGTGCTGGCAGCGTGGCCCGGCCGTCGTCGACGTCCGACCGAGCCCTCGTCGGCCCCGGCCGTCCCGACCGTCGAGCCGTCCGTGGCCCCCGTCGCCGATGAGCCGCCGGTCTCGGTGGGACCCCATGTCTGACGACCTGGCCGAAGCCGACGAGGCGCCCGAGACCGCCCGGCCCCGGCGCCGCCACCTGTGGTCGTGGGCCCTGATGGCCCTGGTGCTGATTGGCGCCCTGGCGGTGGGTATGGGCGGGTCGGGCCCGCAATCTGACGGGCAACGAGCCCATGACATCGCCACCGGGGTCCGCTGTCCTACCTGCCGGGGCCTGTCGGCCGCCGACTCTGATGCGCCGTCATCCCAGGCCATCCGCGACGAGATCCTCAGGCGGGTACGGGCGGGCCAGACGGGTAGTGAGATCCGCGGGTACCTGGTGAGCCGGTACGGCGTGGACATCCTGCTCGAGCCCGAGCACCACGGGGTGGCCCTCCTGGTGTGGGTCCTCCCGGTCGTGGCTGTCGCCGCGGCCCTGGCCGGCATGGGCCTGGCCTTCCGCCGGTGGCGCGCCAGGCCCGATGTGGCCGTCTCGGCCGGGGACCAGGCCCTGGTCGACGAGGCGCTCCGGCGTTGAGCCCCGCCCGCCGTCAGGCCACGCGTCCGCGGTCGGAAGCGGCTATCGCACATTCAGTGACCCCGCCCGCGGTGACCCCAGCCCCGGCGATGGAGCCCGACGAGATCGCCGCCTTGGAGGAGGAGCGCGACTTCCTGCTCCAGTCCCTCCGCGACCTCGATCAGGAGCGAGATGCCTCCGACATCGACGACGGCGACTACCGCACCCTTCACGACGACTACACGGCCCGAGCCGCTGCCGTCCTGCGGACCCTCGAGGCAGCGCACGAACCCCTCCCGCAGCCGCCCGCCACTGGACCCTCGTCCCGGCGCGCGGCCAGGACGGCGCCGGTGCCGGCCGCGAAGTCACGCACCAGCCGTGCCCGTCGCACCATTATCGGCGTCACCATCGTGTTGCTGTTGGCCGTGGCCGCCGGGGTAAGCCTGACCACGTTCACCGGGAACAGGATCGGCGGAGACAACGTGTCCGGGAGGGGGACGTCGGAGACGGCCCGCCACGTGGCCAAGGCCCAGCAGTTGGAGGGCCAAGGGAAGGCGGCCGAGGCCCTCAAGGAGTACGACGCCGCCATCGAAGCCGATGCCAGCAACGTGGTGGCCCTCACCTACAAGGGCTGGTTGCTGGGCCGGGCCGGCTTCAACGACCCGGCCATGGCCTCGCTCGACAAGGCCATCGCCACCAATCCCGCCTACCCCGACGCCCACTTCTTCCGGGGAATGGTGCTCTACAAGGGGCGACAGGATCCCGCCGCCGCCGTCCCCGAGTTCGAGGCGTATCTGGCATCGAACCCGCCGGCCTCGGCCGCCGCCGCGGTGCGCGATGTGCTCGACAAGGCCCGCGCGGCTGCTGCTGCACCTGCGCCGCGAGCACCGGCCCCTCCCGCCCCTTCCCCGTCGGCCCCCGCCCCCCCGGCCCCCGGCTGAGAACCTCGCTGCGAGATACTGGTCGTCGGGCCCGGCGACGGGCAGACTGGGCCCATGTTGCTCATCGGGTGGATCATCAGCGTCATCATCTCCGGGCTCGTGATCGGCGCCCTCGGGCGTCTGGCCATCCCCGGGCCCAACCCCATGTCCATCGGGTTGACCATCGCCATCGGGATCGGGGGTTCGATCCTCGGCGGGATCGTCGGTGCCCTTCTCCAAGCCGGCTGGCTCCTCACCGTGATACTCGAAGTGGCCGCTGCCGCCCTGATCGTCTTCCTCCTGCAGCGATCACGCAGCACCATCTGAGGGGCTGATGCCGTCGATGGCGCCCGTGACCCACTTCGACCAGAGGCAAGGTCTTCAGCCGGGTCGTCTCCGCCTTCCACCCCGAGTGCGACGGCGGACTACTTCCAGTACGCGGCCGAGATCGAGACACCGGTGCTGTTCATGACGGGGGCCGACAACAAGGTGTTCTCGAATTCCAACGTCGTGTGTTACGAGCGCCTCGTCCCCGGCCGCCACGAGCTGCACATCTTTCCCGGGTACGGACACCAGGATCCCTTCATGGGCGACCGGGTCGACCGAGACGTCTTCCCGCGGCTCGTCGACTTCATCGAGGAGCACCGCCACGACGAGCCCCAGCGCTTCACTGAGGTTGCCGCCGGCGCATCCTGACCGGCGTAGCCGGCGAATCCCGGTAGGATCTGCGGCGTGGCGACCCTCGATCAAGCCGACCCGACCGTTTCGGCCGTGGTGGAGCTGGCCAGCGACGCCGAGCGCGAAGCTGCCGGCCAGCCGGGCCTGCACGACAATCAGGCCACCGGCCAGCTCAAGGCCAATCTCACCAAAGCGGGCTTCGAAGTCCACGCCCCGTTCCGGAACAGTTTCTCCATCGGGGCCACGAAGTCGCTGTTCGAGGAGTACTTCGACCAGAAGCTGTCGATCGACGAGGACCTGCTGGGCATCGTCACCATCGACGGTGGCGCTCAGGAGCTTCCCCTCGACGCCGTCCCCGACGACGTGAGGGCCTTCGTCCACAGCATCACCTTCGTGTCGCCGCCGAGCTTCCACGAGCTCACCCCCAGCTGACGCGCGAGGCGCCGCCTGGTTCAGCGGCGAGTGGTCAGTTCGCGCAGGCGCGCCACGACGCGCGGAAGGGCGTCGGCGAAGGCGTCGACGTCAGTGTCGGTCGTCGACCAGCCGGTCGAGACGCGGAGTGACCGGTTGGCATCCACACCCATGGCTTCGAGCACGGGCGACGGCTCCAGGGTCTCGGACGAGCAGGCGCTCCCCGAATGCACGGCGATGCCGGCCTGGTCGAGACCGATGAGCACGGCCTCGGCCTCCACGCCGCCTACGCCCAGGCACACAAGGTGCGGTAGGCGCGCCTCAGCGTCGCCATAGGTCGCGACGCCGTCCACGGCCAGGGCCGAGGCGAGGGCCCGCTCGGTGAGGCGCCGAGCCGTCCGGGCCTCGTCGTCCAGGCTGACGCCGAGAACGCCGGCCGCAGCGCCGAACCCGACGATGCCGGCAACGTTCTCGGCGCCGGCTCGACGGCCCCGTTCCTGCTCACCCCCGACAAGCAGGGGTCGCAGGCGGACCCCCCGGCGGATGAGCAGCGCGCCCACGCCCGGCGGGCCGCCCAGCTTGTGGGCGCTCACCGACATCAAGTCGGCGCCCAGGGCGGCGAAGTCGATGGGTAGGTGACCGGCGGCGGCTGCAGCATCGACGTGGACCAGCACACCCTGATCACGACAGGCCGCCACCACCTCGGTGACGGGCTGGACGGTACCCACCTCGTGATTGGCCAACTGCACGTGCACGACGGCCGTCTCCCCGGGTCGCACCGCCGCCGAGATCTCTGCGGGATCGACCCGGCCCAGCCGGTCGACACCGACGATGGTCACCCTGCGACCGGTCCAGGCTTGACGGACGGCTGAATGCTCGACGGCCGGGCACACCACGTGGGAGCCCACCTCCGTGGCCCCGAAGGCGACGGTGGCGATCGCCTCGGTGGCTCCACTGGTGAAGACCACCTCGCGGGGCCGGGCTCCGAGGAGGGCGGCGACGCGCTCCCGAGCGTCCTCGACCGCGGCACGGGCCAGGCGCCCCTCGGTGTGCACCCGCCCGGGGTCGGCGGTGGCCACCAGCCACGGAACCGTGGCGTCGACCACCTCAGGGCGGGCTGGGGAGGCCGAGGCATGGTCGAGGTAGTGCCGGACCACCCTGGGCTGGAGTTTCAGACGAGGGTGACGCAGACCTGGTCGCCCTGGGGCCGCGACGCCGAGGTCTCGGGCACGGTCTCCCCGTAGAGGGAAGCCAGCATGCCCTTGACCATTCCCCGGTCGACGGCGCAGATCACCGGGTGCTGTACGGCCGCAGGCCCGAAGGGACAGTGCTCGGACACGATGGCCAGCGCTCCACCTCGGGCGTCGGTGTGGGCGGCGAAGCCGTGGGCGGTGAGGGCGTCGGCCACGGCGTGCAGCGCCACCTGGAGTGAGCGGTGACCTTCGGCCGGCGCCATGGAGGCGGCGAGGGAGCGGCCGTAGTCGAGGCCGACCTCCTCGGCCATGGCCTCGGCTTGCTCGAGGGGGACCAGGGCCAGTGACCGGGCCAGGAGGGTGAGGAGCAGGTCGTCGCGGCGGGCCGGGAACTCGAGACCCATGTCCTTGTCGCTGGCCCGGTAGCGCTTCGACGGGCGCCCGGCGCCCAGGCCCGGGCGTTCCACGGCCACGTCGAGGTAGCCGCCGGCGGCCAGCTTGTCGAGATGGTGGCGAGCCACGTTGGGATGCAACTCGAAGCGCTCAGCCACCTCGGCGGCGGTCACACCACCGTCGCAGCCGTGGGCGAAGAGGTAGATCTCACGCCGGGTGGGGTCGCCGAAGGCACTGGTGACGGCGGTGACGGCGGCCCCGAACTCCTCGGCGGTGAGGGGGCCATGGTCCACCCCGGTATTGTACCTATCACATAGGAGAAATCGGAGGCCCCGTCCCCATGCCCACCGAAGCCCAGGTGCTCGACGCCCTCCGGCCTGTGCAGGATCCCGAGTTGCAGCGAAGCATCGTCGACCTCGACATGGTGCGCGGCATCCGCATCGACGGCCCCAACGTAGGTGTCACCGTCGCCCTCACCGTGGCCGGCTGCCCCCTGCGGGCGGAGATCACCGATCGGGTGACCAAAGCCGTCCAGCCCCTCGACGGTGTGCAGGCAGTCGACGTCGCCCTGACGGTGATGACCGACGATGAGCGGGGAGCCCTGAAGAACAAGTTGCAGTCGCCGACGGCATCCGGCGACGACGCCGCCCCCGCCATCCCCTTCGCCGATCCGTCGTCGCGCACCAGGGTGCTGGGCCTGTCGTCGGGCAAGGGCGGAGTGGGCAAGTCGTCGGTCACCGTGAACCTGGCCGTAGCCCTGGCCCGCCTGGGCCACGAGGTCGCCGTGCTCGACGCCGACGTCTACGGCTTCTCCGTACCCAAGATGCTCGGCGTCACCCAGGAGCCGGTGGTGATCGACGGGATGATCGTGCCGCCCGTGTCCCACGGGGTGAAGGTCATCTCCACCGGCTTCTTCGTCGGCGAGGACCAGCCCGTGATCTGGCGGGGGCCCATGCTCCACAAGGCCTTGAACCAGTTCCTCACCGACGTGCTGTGGGGCGAGCCCGACTTTCTGCTCGTCGACATGCCCCCGGGCACCGGCGACGTGGCCCTGTCGCTGGCCCAGTTCATGCCCCGCACCGAGGTCTTCGTGGTGACCACGCCGCAACCGGCGGCCCAGCGGGTGGCGCAGCGGTCGGCCCTCATGGCCCGCAAGGTCAACATGTCGGTGCGGGGCGTGATCGAGAACATGAGCTGGTTCACCGGCGACGACGGCACCCGGTACCCGATCTTCGGTGCCGGCGGCGGCCAGCTGCTGGCCGACGACCTCAAAGTCCCACTGCTCGCCCAGGTGCCATTGATGATCGCCCTGCGCGAAGGCGGCGACGACGGCACGCCCGTCACCGTCAGCGACCCCCAGAGCGAGGCCTCACAGGCCTTCGCCGGCCTGGCCACGACGGTGGCGGCGATGGGCGCCAGCCGGGTGTTCCGGCCCGAGCTGAAGATCACCTGAATCGAACGGAACAGCCCGCGCCATCCAGTTCGGTGGCCAGGGTCGTAGCTTGAAGGTATGGCCGGTCCCGATCTGTCGCACCCGGGAGAGGCCGAGGTGGTCGTCGCCCCGGCCACAGAGCAGGGCGCACCGGTTGGCCGGCGGGTGGTGCTGGGCATGTTCGGCCTCGGCGCCGCGGGGGTCATCTTCGGGGCCCGGGCCCAGGATCTGCTCGAGCGGACGGTTGCCCCGTTCCTGTCACGCGACGGCACCGGGCTGTCGTCGCTGCTGCCGGTCGGGCGCTTCCGCATCTACACGGTCACCGGCGACCTCCCGTCGCGCCCCGAGGCGGAGTACCGCCTCGCCGTCGGGGGGATGGTCGACCAGCCGATCGATCTCACCGCCGCAGACCTGCGGGCCATGGAGCCGACCAGGCTGAACAAGGACTTCCAGTGCGTCACCGGGTGGCGGGTCCACGACGTGTCCTGGGTGGGTGTGCGCCTGGGCGACGTGCTGGACCGGGCCGGCGTGCGGCCCGAGGCGGGTGCGGTGCGCTTCCACTCCTTCGACGGCACCTACACCGAGACCCTCACGCTCGACCAGGCCCGTCGCAGCGACGTCATCGTGGCCTACGAGCTGGAGGGAAAGCCCATCTCCGCGGCCCACGGGGGGCCCGTGCGCCTCTACGTGGCCCCGATGTACGGCTACAAGTCGTGCAAGTGGCTCGATCGCATCGAGGTCACCGGGCCCGATCCCAAGCCCGGGTACTGGGAGTACCGGGGCTACTCGGTCGACGCCTGGATCGGGCGGTCGAACGGGCGCGATGACCGCCCCGTTTGAGACCGAGAAGGGCCCGAGCGGCCCCCTGAGCGGGGACCTGGGCCCGAGCGGCCCCCTGAGCGGGGACCTGGGCCCGAGCGGCCCCCTGAGCGGGGACCTGGGCCCGAGCGGCCCCCTGAGCGGGGACGCGGGCCCGACGGCGCGGGCGACCCATCGCCTGGCCCGCTTCGACGCCGCCGAGCGGGTGCTGCACTGGGCCAACGCTGCGCTGTTCGGCGTGCTCCTGGCCACCGCCGCCCTCCTGTACGTCGGTCAGCTGTCAGCCCTCGTCGGCCGGCGGGAGCTGGTCCGCCAGGTCCACGTGGTCTGCGGCCTGCTGCTCCCCGTGCCGCTGGCCCTGGCCCTCATCGGGCCGTGGCGGAGGGGGGTGCTCGCGGATCTGCGAGCCTTCAACCGCTTTGACGCCGACGACCGGCGGTGGTTGCGCTCCCGGGGCCGCGACACCTCGGTCCGGCTGGGCAAGTTCAACCCGGGCCAGAAGCTCAACGCCGCCTTCGTCGCCGGTTCCATCGGGGTGTTGCTGGCGACCGGCTCGATCATGTTCTGGTTCCACCCGTTCCCGCTGGCGTGGCGCACCGGGGCCACCTTCGTCCACGACTGGACGGCCATCGCCGTGGGCGCCGTGGTGGCGGGGCACATCTGGATGGCCGTGAGCGACAGCGATTCCCTGCGGTCCATGATCCGAGGGTGGGTGCCGGCGTGGTGGGCCGAGGTCCATCGGCCCCGGTGGTACGAAGAAGTCACGGGCGTTCCCGCCACCCGGGAGGAGGACGCGCAGCCCGAGCCCCGGTAGCGCCTACGCTGGGGCCCGCCGACACACGAGGAGAATCAGTGCAGGTTCGTATCGGGGTGATCCACTCACCCAGGGAGATCGAAGTCGACCTGGCCAACGACGACGCCGACCAGGTGACGGCCGACATCGAGAAGGCGCTCGGGGACGGCACTCTCCTGTGGCTCACCGACCGCAAGGGCCGGCGGGTGGCAGTGGTGGCCGACAAGGTCACCTACGTCGAGATCGGGACCGAGGTCGGGGAGCGACGGGTGGGTTTCAGCGCTCTCTAGAGCCTTGATCCCTGGACCGGACGACAGGCGGTGACCGCGTGACCGTCCCTCTCCTCGATCGCCGGCTCCTCTTCGTCACGGGCAAGGGGGGGACAGGCAAGACCTCGGTGACGGCCGCCCTGGCGCTGCTGGTCGCCCAACGGGACAAGCGCGTCCTGGCCTGCGAGGTCGACGCCAAGGGCAATCTGGCCGACTTCTACGAGACGTCGCGACTCGACTTCCGCCCGCGCCAGGTCCAGCCCGGGTTGTTCGCCATGTCCATGAGCACCGAGGAGTCGCTGCAGGAGTACCTTCGCCTCCAGCTCCACCTCCCCGCCGTCGCCCGCATCGGCCCCCTCGCCAGGGCATTCGACTTCGTGGCCACCGCCGCCCCGGGCGTGCGGGAGATCCTCACCGTGGGCAAGCTCGCCTACGAGGCTCGCGAGCGCCACTACGGGCTCGTGGTGGCCGATTCGGCGGCCAGCGGCCACGTCGTGGGCCAACTGGTCGCCCCGCGGGCCATCGACGAGCTCGTCAAAGTCGGGCCCATCCACGACCAGACGGGATGGATGCTCGACGTGCTGGCCGATCCCGCCATCACCGGACTGGTGATCGTGACCACGCCCGAGGAGATGCCGGTGAACGAGACCATCGAGCTGGTGAGGCGGGTGCGTGACGAGACCGACGTCGACCTGGCCGCCATCGTCGTCAACCGCGTCCTGCCTGAGCTGTTCAGCCGGGCCGACGAGGAGGTGTTCGAGCGGCTCCGGGAGCCGGCCATGGTCACCGCGGTGGCCGCCGCCTGCGGGCGGGGTAGCGGGCCCGAGCGGCCCTCTGGGCGGGGTAGCGGGCCCGAGCGGCCCTCTGAGCGGGGTGGCGACGCGATCGCCGCTACCGGCTCGGTGTTCGAGGCCGCCCGGCTGGCTGTGACGCTGCGTCGCACCCGCGCCGGCCATCTCGATCGACTACGTGACGCCGTCCCCGCCGAGGTCCCGATGTTGTTCGTGCCCTACCTGTTCACCCGGGGCCACGGACTGCGCACGACGGCCCAGACGGCCGAGGCCCTGTCCGCCGAGTTGGGCTATTGAGCCCCGCCGGGCGCTCACCGGATCGAGCCGGGTCCCTCGAGCAGCTTCTCGCCGCCAAGGAGATCGTGATCTGCTGCGGCGCGGGCGGGGTCGGCAAGACGACCGTGGCGGCTGCCGCCGCGACCATGGCCAGCCTGTCGTTGGGCGGGTCCGTGCTGGTGCTCACCATCGACCCGGCCCGCCGGCTGGCCGACGCCCTCGGCCTCGAGGCTCTCGGCAACGTGGAGACGCGCGTCTCGGCCAAGGTGCTCGAGCGGGCGGGGATCGACAAGCCCCGCGGCGAGCTCTGGGCGGCGATGCTCGACACCAAGCAGTCCTGGGACGACCTCGTCCGCCGCCATGCGCCCGACGGGACCACGGCGCGGCGCATCCTGGAGAACCCCCTGTACCAGAACGTGTCCGGGCGCTTCGTGCAGAGCCACGAGTACATCGCCATGGAGCGCCTCTACGAGATCCACCAGTCGGGTCGCTACGACCTGATCGTGGTCGACACCCCACCGACCCGCAACGCCATCGATTTCCTGGCCGCCCCCGACCGCATGGCCGAGTTCTTCTCCAGCCGTCTCCTCCGCTGGATCACCGGCCCGGGCCGCTCGCGGGTGGTCAACCTGGCCACCCGGCCCTTTTACCAGGTCGCCGACCGGCTTCTCGGTTCCCAGTTCCTGGGCGACATCGCCGAGTTCTTCCTGCTGTTCCAGACGATGTACCCCGGTTTCGTGGAGCGGGCCACGGCGGTGAAGCGCCTCCTGCACGACCGGCGGACGACGTTCGTCGCGGTGACCACCCTGGAAGCGGCTCCGGTCCGTGAGGCCGAGTTCTTCCTCTCGGCCCTGTCCGACCAGAAGTTCCACATCGGGGCACTGATCCTCAACAAGGTTCTCCCCGCCTATCTGATCGATCCGGAGGCGTCCCGCGTGGCCGAGTACCTGGCCTCGGCTGCCCCCGACGTGGCGGCGACCGAGGAGCTGGCCGACGCCGGCCCACCGGCAGTGCTCGAGCGGGTCCTACGGGAGGTCGGGGAGAGCTTCGCCAACTTCGAGGTGGTGGCCAAGCGCGAAGCCGAGCTGCGGGCCGAACTGGCCCACGCCGCAGATGTGGTGGTCAGTGTGCCCTCGTTCGAGACCGACATCTTCGACCTGTCCGGCCTCGTCCGCCTCGGCCGGGCCGTCTGGGGGACCTGACCCCGTCGTCGTCCCGAAGCGGCCGGGGGCGTGCTGGCCCACCGCGATGCGCTCCGTACAGTGGGACGATGGCATCGTTCGACGATCTGGCCCGGACCACCGACTTGGACGGTTCCGCGCTGGCCCACATCCAGCGCCTGACCGCGTCGTGGGGGTTCCTGGCCGACCTGTCCTTTGCCGACCTGTTGCTCTACGTCCCCCACAGGCCCGACCGGCTCGACGGACCCGACTTGCCCGACGCCGATGGCTCGTCGCAACCCAGCCGCTTCGTCGTCCTCGCCCAGATGCGGCCGACGACCAGCCAAACCCTGTACCGAGACGACCAGCTCGGCCTGGTCATCGACGCCGACGATCGTCCCATGGTGGCCCGGGCGTGGCGGCTCGGCCAGATCATCGACGGTGATGCCGAGGCCAGTCCCCGGAGCGAGGCGGCGAGTGTCCAGTGCATCCCCGTCTACTGGAAGGACCAGCTCCTGGGCATCGTCACCCGGGTGTCGGCGCCCTCCGTCGGCCGCCGGGCCGGCGAGCTGGAACGGGTGTACCTCGACATCTTTGACGCCTTCGCCCGCATGATCGCGGCCGGTGAGTTCCCGTTCGGGGCCGAGGGCACCGAGCCCAAGGACGCCCCCCGCGTCGGCGACGGGGTGGTCCGCCTCGACGAGTCGGGCCGGGTCGACTTCGCGTCGCCCAACTTCGTGTCCGCCCTCCACCGCATGGGCGTGCACGCCAACGTGCTGGGGGCTCGGCTGGGGGAGGTGGGGTTCGACGAGGCCCCGGTGCGGGCCGCCTTCGCCATCGGTCTGCCCATCACCGAGGAGCTGGAGCGCAACGACGTGACACTGCTCGTGCGCTGCATCCCCCTTCTCGACCATGGCAAGGTCTCCGGGGCGCTGGCCCTGGTTCGCGATGTGTCGGAGCTCCGGCGTCGTGACCGGCTCCTCGTCTCCAAGGACGTGCTGATCCGGGAGATGCACCACCGGGTCAAGAACAACCTGCAGACCATCGCGTCGATCTTGAACCTGCAGGGCCGCAGGCTAGCGTCCTCGGAGGCCAAGGAGGCCATCGGCGAGTCGGTCCAGCGCATCCGGGCCATCGCCCTGGTGCACGAGAAGCTCTCGTCGGGGGCCAGCGCCGAAGTCGACTTCGGTGACATCGCCCAGTCGTTGGTGCGCTACGTCGAGGAGGGACTGGTGTCACCCGAGCGCCGGGTCGAGCTGGTCGTGGAGGGTGATCCCGGTCCGCTCAGAGCCGAGGTGGCGACGCCCCTGGCCGTAGCCCTCACCGAGTTGCTCCAGAACGCCGTCGAGCACGGCTACCCGGACGGCTGGCACAGCGGCCAGGCCGGGAGGGTACTGGTGTCGTTCACCAATGACGGGGCCGAGTTGGTGGTCAGCGTTCACGACGACGGCGTCGGGCTACCGCCGGACTTCTCCATCGATGGCCCGAGCCTCGGGCTCACCATCGTGCGGACCCTCGTCACCCACGAACTTGGAGGCAGCATCTCCATGTCGACGGCGGGAGGAACACTTGCCGAGCTGCGGCTGCCCATCGCCGCGGGAACCGCAACCTGACAGGCCACCCCCTCACAGGGCCGCTCGGGCCCGCAGCTACGAAGCTCGGCGCCGCCGGGCCAGCCAGGCCTTCCGGAGCTTGCGACGCTCTTCCTCGCAGGTGCCACCCCAGACGCCGGCCTCCTGGTTGGTAGCGAGGGCGAACTCGAGGCACTCGGTCTGGGCTTCGCACTGCCGGCACACGCGCTTGGCCGCAGCGATCTGATCGACGGCGGCCCCGGTGGCACCGACGGGGAAGAACAGGTCGGGATCAGTGTCCCGACATGCCGACCGGTTCCGCCAGTCGTCGGCGTCCCAGTCGTGGGATCGGCTCCAGGTAAGAGCCATGGCCTGTCACCTCCTGGCGGCGACGTGAACACGTGAAAACGTTCACAAACCGCTGATCAGCCGTTGGATCGGGTGGGAGTCACGGGGGGTACAGAAAAGAGTTTACCGACGCCCCTACGGCCGGGCAAGGACTTTGTGCACTTTTTCTCAAACTACGGGAACGACGACAGGGAGTCGCTCGGCGGCCTGTGTCAGGACGAGCTCGTCGACCTCGCCCAGGTAGTCGCCGTCGGCTTGCCAGGGAACGGGACCGTGGCCCTGCACGATGAGACGAGGCTGGTCGCGGCGCACGTCGACGCTCCCGTGGCGAGCCACGGCGTCGCCCTTACCGAGGGCGCGGGCGGTGACGCCCAACAGGGTGCCGACCCCGAAGGTGGTGAGGGTGACGGCCGTGAGCCCGTGCTCGCCGGTCGCACCGGGAGCGACGTTGAACGGCCGGGCGCCGAGGTAGGTGTAGGGGTTGGTGTTCAGGCAGATGGTGAAGTAGCCGTCGACCGGTGGCCCGTCGCCGCCGTCGATGCGCAACCTGGGCCGGGTGCGGTCGTAGTGGCGGAACCAGGTGGCGAAGGCGGCGTAGACGAAGATGGCCTGGCCGATGGTGCGCTTGAGCTCGGCCCGGCGCTCCACCTGCGCGACCACCGCGGCGTCGAACCCAATGCCCACGTGGAACAAGAAGCATCGTCCGTTGGCCAAGCCGACCGGGATGCGCCGCACCGAGCCCTGCCCGATGGCGGTGGCGACAGCCCGGGCCGCCGGGCCCGGTTTGCGGGGCAGGCCGATGGTGCGGACGAAGACGTTGGTGGAGCCCCCGGGGAGCGGCGCCAGGGCAGTGCCGGTGCCGGCGGCGGCGAGCAGGCCGTTGGCCGCCTCGTTGACGGTGCCGTCACCGCCCAGAATGACGATGGCGTCGACTCCCTCGGCGGCGGCGTCGCGCGCCAGTTCGGTGGCGTGGTCGCGCGCCACCGTGATCACCTCGGACACGTCGTGGTCGGCCAGGCCCTCGCGCGCGGCGGCGATCGACTTGGCCGACACGCCCGACGCAAACGGGTTCACGATGAGGCGAACCCGCCGGCGCACCGTGGTCCCCGCCTGTTGGCTCACACTGTCTTGTTGGCTCACGCTGTCTTGTTGGCTCACGCTGTAGGTCCCTTCCTCGAGCCGCCGGTCCAGTGATGGGGGTGCCGCCCGCTCGTGCGGTGGCTAACTAATGGTCACGAAGGGTCCTCGGCCGAGGCCCGCAACTGGGCCAGGCTCCGGGCCAGCAGGCGGGACACGTGCATCTGGCTGATACCCAGGCGGGCGGCGATCTCCGACTGGGTCAGTCCCTCGAAGAACCGGAGGTGCAGGATCATCTGCTCCCGGTGGGGGAACCGGGAGATGAGGGGCGACAAGGTGGCCCTGTGCTCGCTGTCGACGAGAGCCTGGTCGTCCTCGCCGAGCTGCGAGCCGAGCGTGCCCTCGTCGTCGTTCCCCGAGGGCGCGTCCAGGGACGTGAAGCGATAGGCGTGGCCGGCCTCGATGGCCTCCAAGACGTCCTCCTCGGACGCGCTGGCGGCCTGGGCGATCTCGCCGATCGTGGGCGAGCGGCCGAGGTTCTGCGACAGGGCGCCGACCACCGAGGCCAGGCGAAGATGGAGCTCCTGGACCCGCCTGGGCACGCGTACGGCCCATCCCTTGTCACGGAAATGGCGCTTGAGCTCGCCCACGATGGTGGGCGTGGCGTACGTCGAGAACTCCAGCCCGCGGTCGGGGTCGAACCGGTCGACGGCCTTGAGCAACCCCAGCGAGGCCACCTGCACCAGATCGTCGAGCGGCTCGCCGCGGTTGGTGAAGCGTCGGGCCAGGTACTCGGCCAGACCGATGTGGGCGGTGACCAGTTGCTCGCGCACGGCGGGATCGTGGGTCTTGGCGTACTCGACGAACTTCTGTCGCAGCTCGTCGCGTTGGTCGGCGTCGAAGGCCACGGTCGCCTCAGCCCTGGCGACGCTTGAGGAGGCGGAAGGCGGGCCCGTCGGCCCCACCCTCCACATGGCACTCGTCGGTGACCGCTTCGAGGATCTGCAACGACAGCGCCGACAGGCGGGGCTCCTCATTGGCCTGATCGGCGAAATGGCCCGTCCCCTCGACGACCAGGCCGTCGGGGCTCATGAGATAGCGGATGGCCACCGTCCCGGGCCGTCCCGCGCGTCCGACCAGGCAGAAGCACAGCTCGTCGATGGCGATGCGCAGGTCGTCGACCTCGTCGAGGGTGAACCCCAGCCGGCTGGCCACCCCAGCGGCCATCATGCGGGCCACCCTGAGGAACTCCGGCGACGCCGGAACCTCGAGGCGGACCTCGCCTTCGGTGACCCCTTTGGTTCTCGGCTGTGGGCGGTCAGGCGTCGTCACGGTGAACGCGACCGGGGGAGAAGGCCGGAACGCACACGGCGATGTAACGGGCGCCCGCCGGGTCGGGGGTCGAGTAGCGGACCCACTCACCGGAGGCTGCATGAACGGCCTGGCCGGCCTGCACGACGAGAGCGGCAGCGTCTCGCGACTCCACCACGACCTGGCCGTCGAGCACCAGCGTGTACTCGTCGAACTCGGGAGTCTGGCCGGGCTCGGCCCAGCCGCCCGGGCTCTCCATCACGGCCAGGGACACGCCGTGGGTCGCCGTGTTCACCTCGCCGACGAACTCGACGATGGTCTTGGAAGGATCGCCCACTGCGGGGACCACGGTGGGGACGGCGATCAGGCGGGCCATGCGAGAACCCTAGACGTAGCTGGTCTTCCGCTCGGGTCTTGTCACACGAGGGGCCAGGGGTAAGCCCGTCCCGAGCGGGGCTCGGGGAAGGTCGGACGCCTCACGAGGGCGGCGGCGCGGGAGGTGAGGGCCTCGACCTCGTCGTCGTCGACCAGCCCGGCCAGCCCGGCGGGGGGGTCGACGGCCAGACGAGCCACCGCCTCGAGGCGCTCGGCGGGCACGGGTTGGCCGGCGAAATCCCAGATGACGGTTCGCAGTCGATGATCGCGGGCCAGGCAGAGGCCGTGGTCGATGCCCCACACCCGGCCGTCGGTGCCGACGAGGCAGTGCCCGCTCTTGCGGTCACCGTTGTTGAGGACCAGGTCGAGCGCGCACAGTGCCTGCAGGGCGTCGTGGTGCTCGGGCCGCTCGAGCAGGGTGAAGTAGTGCTCGGAGAAGTCGGCCTCGACGAAGCGTTGGAGCGAGCCCGGCCCATAGGGCCCGTCGCGGGCGATCGTCTCGGGGACCAGACCCCACCCGAGGGCTTCGGAGATGACCCAAGCGGCGATCTCCCGGCGGTAGAGGCCGGAGGGGTAGTCCCACAGGGGGCGTTCGCCTCGCAGGGGCTTGTAGACGGCCACACCCGTCGACCCGTCCAGACAGAGGTCGACGAGGAACGTGGCATTGGAACTCCATGGCAACCGGCCCCTCACCTCGATGTCGCCGGCGCCGAGGAGCGTCAGGGGGTCTGGCGATGCCCGTTCAGCCGGATGCACATGTGTCCTTCGGGGTTCACGGGTTGGCTGCACAACGGACAGGGAGGTCGACCCGCCTCCACCACTTCGCCCCCGCGGCGGGCCAGGGCGGCGATCTGGCCGCGGGTCGCGGTGATGCGGGCATGGGCGGCCTGGGGGACCTCGTCGGCCACGAGCTCCTCGGCCACCAGCTCCTCGGCCACCAGCTCCTCGGCCACCAGGACGATGCGGTCGGCGTCCTCGTCGTAGGAGACGCCGAGCGACCCGACCACCCACTCGGCCACGATCGGCTCGGCCAGCGCCATCTCGGCGGGGACGTCGTCGGGCGTGGGCAGATCGGACAGCAGGGTCTCGAGGAACGTGACGAGGGCCGCGACCTGGGTCTTCTCCAGGCGCAGGGACACGACTTGGGTGCCCTGGCGAGCCTGGAGGTAGAAGACCCGCTGGCCGGGCGGCCCGATGGCATCGGTGGTGATGACGTCGACCTCGGGAATCTCGAACGACGTGCTCATCGGCTGCGCACGGAGGTGCTCATGAGGGCCGCAGGGACCTCAGGTCGCCGACGGAGTTGACCGACAGGACCATGGGCCCCCCGGTGCCGTAGGACACGGCGCTCACCGAGCACGGGGACACGGCGAAGCGCTGGAACAGATCGAGGTGAGCGCCGAGGGCGTGGCCCACCGCGGCCTTGATGGGGTCGGCGTGGGACACGACCACAACGGTCTTTCCGGGGTGGGCAGCTCGGATCCTGTCGACGGTGGCCACCATGCGGGCCTGCATCTCGACGAAGGACTCACCGCCCGGGAACCGGAAACCACTGGGGTAGGACTGCACCGCCTTCCACTCCGGACGCCGCCTGGCGACCTTGAGCTCGGCGCCCGTCCATTCGCCGATGTCGAGCTCGAGCAGACCCTTGTCGATCTGGACCTCGAGGCCCCGTCGTGCAGCGATGGGCGCCGCCGTCTCCCTGGTGCGCTCCAGGGGTGATACGTAGATCGCATCGATCGACTCCAAGCCGGCCAGGCGCTCGGCCACGGCCTGCGCCTGGGCCCGACCGGTGTCGTCGAGGTGCAGGCCGCGGGCCCGCCCCGGGAGCTCCTTGCCGGTGGTGGTCGTGTGGCCATGGCGCACGAAGAGGACGAGGGTCGGGCGGGGTGCCGGTGATCGGGGCATCTCCGGGCCAACCTACCCTGGCCCCGGACGACACCGGGCACGTCACGCCCGGCCGGGGAGCGCTCGTGGATTCACTCGAACAGGTAGAGGCCGACGTCGTCGCCTGCCGGGCCTGCCCCCGGCTGGTGGCATGGCGGGAACGGGTGGCGACCGACAAACGAGCAGCCTTCAGCCACGAGGCCTACTGGGGTCGGCCCGTCGCCGGCTTCGGCGACCCTGGTGCACGGGTGGCGCTGGTGGGCCTGGCTCCGGCCGCCCACGGCGGAAATCGCACCGGCCGGGTCTTCACCGGCGACCGGTCGGGCGACTGGGTGTTCCGGGCGTTGTGGCGCGCCGGGTTCGCCAACCAGCCCACCAGCACCAGGGCCGATGACGGTCTTCGCCTCACCGGCGCCTGGGTCACTGCGGCCGTGCGCTGCGCCCCGCCGGCCAACCGGCCGACGCCCGACGAGCGCGACACGTGCCTGCCCTACCTGGGCCGGGAGCTGGGCCTGCTCACCGACCTGGCCGTGGTGGTCGTCCTGGGCAGGTTCGCCCATGACGCGGTGGCCCGGTTGCTCGGGCTACGCCCCCGGCCCCACTTCGCCCACCTGGCCGAGCACGCCCTGGCAGACGGGATGACTCTGTTGTGCTCGTACCATCCCAGCCAGCAGAACACCTTCACGGGCACGCTCACCGAAGCGGCGTTCGACGCCGTGTTCAGCCGGGCCCGGGAGCTACTGGACCGGACCTGACCGTCAGGCCGGGGCGGGCTCGGGCTCGGGGGGCTTGGGGGCCTGGGCCGCCGGCGCCTTGGGCTCGGGTGGGGGGATCAGCTGCGGTCCCGGCACTGCGGTCTGCGGCCAGCGCTTGCGCTGGTTGGTGGACAGCTTGCGCAGCAAGGCGATGGCGCCGGGGTCGTCGTCACCGGGACGACCCTCGATGGTGCCGTCCTGCAGCATCTTGACCATGATCTCGCGGCCCAGATCGGTGCGGATGATGGTGAGCGTCCAGTCGCCGAAGGCCCCGATCCCCCCCGTGGAGATGTCGGCGTGCTCGGCCGAGAAGTCCGGGCACTGCTTGCAGCCCTCGCGGGTCCAGGCGTGACACTCCTTGAGAGGGATCTCGTGGAACGCTCCGTCGCGCATCCAGATCTGGAACTTGCCCTTGATGTTCATCTTCACCATGTCCTGGCGGCGCAGGCCGTACTTGGCCTCGAACAGCTCCTCGAAGATGGCGTCGTCGAAGGTCTTGGAGCACAGCAGGCCGATGTTGAGGGCGAAGCGCCGGGCCGGCTTGCCCGCCTTGCGCACCGTCATCACCGGCGGCACCGACGACTGGCAGCTCATACCCACCAGAGCCAGCTTCTCCGAACCGCCGGCGACGGCCTCGGCATAGGCCATGGTGTTGGCCGAGTAGGTGTAGCGACTCCCGGCCGCAGCCAGAACCTCTGCTCGGGTGCGGGCCACGCCGGGGACGGCCTTCCAACTCGTCCCGTCTCCCTCGAGGTAGGACACCAGTGCGGCGTCGATGTAGCCGTGGTCGAGGGCCCACAGCAAGATGGCCGAGACCAGGCCCCCGTCCTGACCCTTGTCGAGAATGTCGGGATCGGCGGCCCTGGCCAGGATGATGTCCTTGGACATCCCGTCGACCTCGTCGGTGCGGCGGTTCCGGCCGAACAGGTGGGTGTCGATGTCGGACTCCCAGGAGCGGAAGCGGGGGCAGGCCCGGGTGCACGAGGTGCAACCGCGCTCACCGTGGCCGCAATTGCCGGGCCCGGCCTCCTCCTCGAGGTGAAAGGGCTTGTACACGCCTTCGCCGTCGTCGTAGCCGAGCACGTCGTGCGGGCAGGCCACCACGCAGCCGGCACACCCGGTGCACAGGCCTGACGTGACGACCTCCGAATAGAGGTGGGCCCATTGCAGGACCTCCCGGGACATCCACCCATGCTAAGCGCCCCCGGTCCCCTTCCTCTCCGTTTCCGTGAGCGAATCGCGCCGCCCAATAGCGCGTTTCGCGCCCCGGAACGGTGGTGGGGTGGGGATAGGGTCGGCGGGGTGCCGGAGTTGGCAGAGGTGGAGGCGTACCGACGGCTGGCCGAGGCGGTGGTGGGGAGGCGGGTGAGCGAGGTCGTGGCGCCCGACGCCTGGTACCTCAAGCGGGGACTGACCCCGACCGGGGTGGTCTCTGCCGTGACGGGCCGGCGCCTCAGTGCTGTGCGTCGTATCGGCAAGCTGTTGCTGGTCGACACCGACGGGGGACCAGTGGTGGGGCTGCGCTTCGGGATGAGCGGGCGCCTGGTGGTGGACGGCCGCGTCGGAGTGGAGGATCTCGTCTATTCGAGCAACCGGGAGGTCGCCGCCTGGGACCGCTTCACCCTGCGCTTCGACGACGGTGGCGACCTGCGCATGCGCGACTCGAGGCGACTGGGTGGTGTCGAGTTCGACCCGGACGAGTCACGGCTCGGCCCTGACGCCCTCACCGTCGGCGCCGCCGGTCTCCGCCGTGCGCTTGCCGGCAGCCGGGCGCCGCTCAAGGCGCGGCTCATGGACCAGGCCCGCCTGGCCGGAGTGGGCAACCTGGCCGCCGACGAGGCGTTGTGGCGGGCCGGCCTCGATCCCGCCCGGCCCGCAGCCTCGCTCACGCCCGCCGAGCTCCGCCGCCTGCACCGCCACCTCCGCACGACCCTGGCCGACCTGTTGGCCAGGGGCGGCTCGCACACCGGCGAGCTGATGGTCGAGCGTCGTCCCGGTGGGACCTGTCCCCGGGACGGGATGCCCCTGCGCCGGGCGACGGTCGGCGGACGGACCACCTGGTTCTGCCCCCGCCACCAGGCCTGAGCGGATCTGGGGTCGGTGCCGCTCCCCTGCGTACATGGGCGCGATGTCATGGGGGAGAATCGCGCTGTGCCGCCAAACACTCCAAGCACTGACGGCGTGACGGCCGGTCACGATCGCGCCCGGTTCTACATCGGTGGCGAGTGGGTGGTCCCGGCGGGGAAGGCCACGATCGACGTGGTCGACGCCGCCACCGAGCACATCATGGGCCGGGTACCCGAAGGCACGCCGGCCGACGCCGATCGAGCGGTGGCCGCCGCCCGCACCGCCTTCGACGCCTGGGCAACCACCCCGGTCGCCGAGCGAGCCGCCTGCCTCCAACGCCTTCACGACGGCCTGCTGGCCCGCACCACCGAGGTGGCCACCCTCATCGCGCGCGAGGTGGGGACGCCTCTGGCCATGGCCACGGTCATCCAGGCTGCGCTGCCGGCGGCGATTCTCGGGTCCTACGTCGACATCCTGGCCGGCTTCGCCTTCGAGGAACCCTGCGCATCGTCGCTCGTGGTGCGCGAGCCGGTGGGAGTCGTCGCTGCGGTGACACCGTGGAACTACCCCTTGTACCAGCTGGTCTGCAAGGTGGCCCCTGCACTGGCCGCGGGCTGCACCGTCGTGGCCAAGCCCTCCGAGGTGGCGCCCCTGTCGGCCTACGTGCTGGCCGAGCTGGTCGACGAGGCTGGGCTGCCCCCGGGTGTGTTCAACCTGGTCACCGGGTACGGGCCGGTCGTGGGGGAGGCCCTGGTGGGCCACCCCGACGTCGACATGGTGTCGTTCACCGGTTCCACGGCGGCGGGCCGGCGGGTATCGGAGCTGGCGGCGGCGACCTTGAAGCGGGTGACCCTCGAGCTCGGCGGCAAGTCGCCGTCGGTGGTGCTCGACGACGCCGACCTCGACGAGGCCGTGCGGGCCACGGTGAGCCAGTGCTATCTGAACTCCGGTCAGACCTGCATCGCCTGGAGCCGCCTGCTGGTGCCGCGCCACCGCCACGACGAGGCCGTCGAGCTGGCCCGGGGGGTGGCCGAGGAGTTCACCGTCGGCGACCCGCTGGCCGGCGAGGCCCGACTGGGCCCCGTGTCGACCAAGGCCCACCAGCAGCGGCTGCAGGACTGGATCCGTCGGGGTGTCGACGAGGGGGCCACGCTGGTCACCGGCGGCCCTGAACCGCCCGAAGGGCTCGACCACGGGTTCTACGTGCGACCGACGGTGTTCGCCGACGTGACCGCCGACATGGCCATCGCCCGGGAGGAGATCTTCGGGCCGGTACTGTGCGTCATGGCCTACGACGACGACGATGACGCGGTGGCCATCGCCAACGGCACCATCTACGGCCTGCACGGAGCGGTGTTCTCGGCCGACCGCGATCGGGCCCTGGCGGTGGCCCGCCGCCTGCGAACCGGCCAGGTCGACGTCTGTGGTGGCGGCTACAACCCGGTGGCGCCCTTCGGCGGTTACAAGCAGTCGGGCATCGGACGCGAGCTCGGTCGTCACGGCCTCGAGGAGTACCTCGAGGTGAAGTCGCTCCAGCGATAGCAGTGGGCTCCGTCCCGTCCAGGCTCGAGCCCGGACAGAGCCGCACGATCACCTTCCCGAGCCCTGTCGACCTCGCCCTCACCCTCGGCCCGTTGCGCCGGGGGAAGGCCGATCCGTCGGTGCTCGTGGGCCCCGACGGCATCTGGAGGGCCAGCCGGACACCGGCCGGGCCGGCCACGACCCGGCTCACGTCGACGGGGGCGTCGGTCACCGCCCGGGCGTGGGGGCCCGGTGCCGAATGGGCTCTGGGCGCCCTCCCCGCCCTGGTGGGAGCGGCCGACCCGGCCGACGACTTCGAGCCTCACGACCCGGTCGTCGGCGCCCTGCATCGCCGGTTCCCGGGCTTGCGCATCGGCCGATCAGCAGCCGTGGTCGAGGCCCTGGTGCCGACCGTGCTCGAGCAGAAGGTGGTCGGCCTGGATGCCAGGCGCTCCTACGCCCGGTTGGTGCGGGCGCTGGGTGAGCCGGCGCCCGGCCCCGTCGGCCTGGTGGTGCCGCCCGCCCCGGCGGCGTGGGTAGCCACGCCCTCGTGGGTCTTCCACCGCGCCGGCGTCGAGCGCAAGCGGGCCGACACCATACGGGTGGCCTGCTCGTATGCCCGCCGCCTCGAGGAGATCACGGAGATGACCCTGGCCGACGCTTACGACCGGCTCACCGCCCTGCCCGGGGTGGGTGCCTGGACCGCGGCCGAAGTGGGCCTCGTCGCCCTGGGTGACGCCGACGCCGTCAGCGTGGGCGACTTCCACCTGCCAGACCAGGTGGCCTGGGCCCTGGCCGGCGAGGCGCGGGCCGACGACGCTCGCATGCTCGACCTGCTCGAGCCCTACCGGGGCCACCGGGGCCGCGTCATCCGCCTCATCTCAATGGGTGCGCCGCGTCCTCCCCGATACGGGCCCCGAATGCCGCTGAGCGCCATCGCCGGGCACTGACAGCGACACCGGGCCAACCATCCAGTCCCCGGGTGGCGCCGCCTCCAACACCGTGCACGACGCCGTGCGCCGGTCGGCCGCCAGGGGTGAGGCGATGATCGGTGCGAAGAGTGCAACAGGGCTCAGGACGGGCGGGGGAGAGGGCGGAATTCACCGCGTTCGACCTTTCGCGGCAGGGAGAAGGCGTAGCGGCCCTGCAGCTGAACGTGCTCCCTGGCGAGCGGGCCGAGATCCGAGCGGCGACAGTGAGCGGTGACGGCATCCCCGAGAGGGTCGGTGGATCAACGGATCCTGGTGATGCAGGGTCCCCCGCTTGACCCGTTCGTGGAGCGCCTGGCGTGTGACACCGAGGAACTCGGCCGTTACCGTCGTATCCCATCGTTCGCTTGCTCGTCTACGAGGGTTGGTTCTGATCGTGACAGCCGGAGTGCGGTTGCCGCGGCGCCAATGCCCGGCTCAGCCCGAGGCCACAGTTTCGGCCTCAGCCGCGAACTGGCGCTCGTACAGCCGCGTGTAGAGGCCGTCGGCGGCGAGCAGGTCACTGTGACGACCGCGCTCCACGATGCGGCCACGATCGACCACGAGGAACCGGTGACGTTGACCTGGAGATTCCCGAGGTTGGCGACAGCGCCGGCCAGTCGAGGAGTGAGCACGGCGACGAACGTCACGACCGTGCCCACCGACGCTCCGCCGTGGATCACCAGGTAGCCACCGAACAGCCAGAACAGCCCGGGCCCGGCGGTCGCCAGCACGTCCATGACCATTGAGAACCAGCGTCCGATCAGGTTCTGGCGGATCTCGAGATCCCGGAGCTCCCCGCTCAGGGCCCGTAGCCGCCGGCGCTCCCGGGCGCGGGTGCCGAACGCCTTGACGAGGAGAAGCCCGGAGATGCCGAGAACCTCCTGGGTGTGGACCCCGATCTCCGCCAGCTTCTCCTGGATGGCCTTGCGGGCGCGGAAGATGCGAGTGCCCACCCGCCGCGCCGGTAACAGGAAGATGGGGAGCACGACGACCACGAAGGCCGTGAGCCGCCAGTCGAGCACTGCCATGAACACCAGGGTGGAGACGCCGACGATGGCGCTCTCGGCCAGGCGAAGACCGTCTCGCCAACGACGTCTTCGATGCCAGACACGTCGTTGGTGACCCGGGACGAGACGTCGCCAGTTCGGCGGTCCGTGAAGAACCCGACCGATTTGGCCGAGCAGGCGGTCGAAGAGCAGCGTGCGAAAGTCGGACATGATGCCCTGACTGACCACCGCCCGCAGATAGGACTCGCCCACGCCGATCAGTCCGGCAACCAGTGAGCGGCCAGGCCCCCGGCCACCAACACCGCCAGGTGGGCGAAGCTCGGGTGGGTGCCGGTGAGGCTGTCGATCAGCGCCTTGGTGACCAGCGCGGGGACCAGGATCGTGCCGCTGGCCGTCGTGTCGTCGTTCTCGCCTGTACCGCGGATCCCACCGACGGGCAGAGGGCCCCTCAGGTGGGCGGCACCGGGTGGTCGGGGAGCGACTCGGCGAAGGCCCGGGCCCAGTCGGCGTAGCCGATGATGCCGGGATGAAACCCGTCGGCCCCGAGCTTGCCGTGCCAGGGGGGAGCGGTATGGGCCCACACGTCGGCCACGATCAGGCCGGCGGCGGGTGCCTCGGCGCGGATGACGTCGTTGGCCACGACAGCCCGGTTGGCGCGTAGGCCCTGGGGGAGGGTGGCGATCAGCGCACCGTCGGGGAGGCGGCAAATGATCTCTCGAAGCGTCGCCGACAGGTCGGGGAGGGGCGTGCGGAACATGTCGTTGGCGCCCACGGCACACGTGACCAGTTGGGGCGGCGTGGCCAGTGCGTCGAGCCGGGGGAGCTGGGTGGCGACGACGTCGCCAGCCCTGGCCCCCGACCGGGACAGGTTGAGCACCCGCCACGGCGTGGACGAGTGCTCGTCGAGCGCGGTGCGCAGCTGGCCCACGTAGCCCTGGTCATAGGCGGGCGCTCCGATGCCCTGGGCCGTGGAGTCGCCGAGGACGACCCACAGCGGCCCGGTGCCGCGGAGGTCGGTGTCGTTGGCCTCGTCCCAGGCCCGGGCGAACACCGCGACCTGAGCGTGTACCTGGCGTACGCCGGGCAGCAAGACCCTCACGACCCTGCTCGCCGACGAACGGGCCCACCCGAAGGCGCCTGTGGACACGGCTCGGCGCGCTACGCCGGCCCCGGTGTGATCCCCCAGGCCTCCGAGAAGGTCTGGCCCGGTTCCAGGACGAGGAGGCCTTCGCCCGTCTGGAAGGCGTTGGGGGGACAGGTCATGGGCTCGACGGCCAGACCGGCACGGCGCTTGTCGGCGCCGAGAGTGTCACCGGTGAACAGCATCAGCCAGGCGAAGGCACGGCCCATCCACAGCGTCACCGAACGCGAGCCGTCGGCGGTCGCCAGCTCCACCCGGGCCCGCCCCCCGCCGTCGCGCTCGAGGCCCCCGTAGCCGGTGTCGAGCACGGTGGCGCCGATGGGTCGGGGTGCGCGGAAGTCGAAGGGCGTGTCGTCGACTGCCTCGGTGCCGATGGGGATCTGGCGGTCGTCGGAGCGGATCCAGATGGACCCGGGAGCCCGCAGGACGAGCGGGTCGATGACACCGGTGCCCAGCGTGAGGTATGGGTGGGCCCCCGCCCCGAAGGGCAGCGGCGCCGTCCCCACGTTGGTGGCCTCGATGCCCACGGTGAGCCCGTCGTCGGTGAGGGAGTAAGCCAGCCGGAGGTCGAGGAGGAAGGGGTAGCCGGGCTGGGGGTGAAGGAGGAGAGCCATGACGACCCGGTCGTCGGCCTGCTCGACGGGCGTCCAGTTCGCCCAGCGCACCAACCCGTGGATGGCGTTGGCCTGCTTGGGCTCGGTGAGCGACAGCTGGTTGTCGGTGCCGTCGAACCGGTAGCGGCCGTCGGCGATCCGGTTGGGCCAGGGGATGAGTGGCTGGCCACGGCCTGCCGCGCAGCGCTCGTCGGGGCCGTAGCCGTCGACCACGTCGAGGCCGTCAACAGCATAGGAACGCAGAGCCCCGCCCACCTCCACCACGGTGGCTCGGTGCTGACCGTGACCAAGGTCGTACTGGTGCCCGGTCGGGTACTCGACGTGGCGACTTTCGGGCACAGCACAGGCTATGCGGGATGCGGCCCCGAGGGTCGGCCCGACCCTCGGGGCACGTGGCTAGTCGGCGATCTCGTCCCGGTAGGGCGACAAGATGCCGTCGTCGACCTTGGGCTGGGGGTCAGCGTCGGCCGACTTGCGAATCCGCTCGGCGGTGTAGCTGGTGCCCTTGTCGGGGGTCTCGGGATCGGGGGTCTCGCTCATGTGTGCTCCTCCAGTCGTGAACGTTCGGTGGTCTCATCCGTCTACCCGTGGGACCGACGATAAAACGCCCGTGCAGGCTGTCGCAAAATAGCGCCTATCCGTGCATGAGAGCGCGCCATATGGCATAATTGTCTATGGCACGTCATTATGTGGGTGGGGACCGGAATCAGCTGTTTCTGTTGGCGACGAGCATGCAGGA
>JBPCNP010000174.1:0-39122 GCA_051001215.1 Acidimicrobiales bacterium | reverse complement strand
GGCCCGAGCGGCCCTCTGAGCGGGGACCCGGGCCCGAGCGGCCCTCTGAGCGGGGACCCGGGCCCGAGCGGCCCTCTGAGCGGGGACCCGGGCCCGAGCGGCCCTCTGAGCGGAGAGCTGGCGATGTCGAGCAGCTTCCGGGCCTTCAGCTCCGTCTCCTCCCACTCCCCGACCGGCGTGGAGTCCCACGTCACTGCGGCGCCGGTGCCGAAGTGCAGGGCACCGTTGGCCATCCAGAAGGTCCGGATGGCCACGTTGAGATCACCATGGCCCCGCCGGCTGTCGACCCAGCCTATGGAACCGCAGTACACGCCGCGACCGACCGGCTCCAGGCCGGCGATGATCTCGAGGGCGGCGGACTTGGGCGCACCGGTCACCGATCCCGGTGGGAACGTGGCCGCCAGCAGCTCGGCCCACCCCATCCCACGGCGTAGGCGACCCCGGACCGAGCTCACCAGGTGCACCAGGCCGGGATGAGGTTCGGGCCGGCACAGCGTGGGAACCCTCACCGACCCGGGTTCGCACACCCGGCCCAGGTCGTTGCGCACCAGGTCGACGATCATCACGTTCTCGGCCCGGTCCTTCGGAGCAAAGGTGCCCCCGGTGGCGGTGGTGCCCTTGATGGGCTCGGACTGCACCGATCGCCCCCGGCGGCGGAGGAACCGCTCGGGCGACGCCGAGGCCACGGCCACACCGGCAGCGGGCAGCCAGACCAGGGCCCGATGGGGAGCCGGGTTCCCGGTGGCCAGGGCGGCCCCGAGTGCGGCCAGGTCGGCTCCGAGCGCGACGGGGGCGGAGAGGCGCCGGCAGAGGTTCACCTGGTAAACGTCACCGGCGGCGATTGCCTCGCGGATGACGTCGACGCGCTTGGCGTACCCGAGGTCGTCGAGACTCGACGTCCACGAGCCCGGGGCCGGACCCGCCCAAGGCCGGGTTGCGGGCGATGTCGCGGCACCCCCGGCACCCCCGGCTCCCCCGGCTCCCCGCTCAGAGGGCCGCTCGAGCCCGGCGACGGCGAACCGTGCGCACACGGGGGGCTCGTCGAAGGGGAGCACGACCACCCAGACGCCCGGGGCGGGCTCGTCCAGGACGCCGAGATCGCCGGACAGGTCTTCCAAGCCGGTGAACACGCGTCCGCCGACGACGGCGAAATCGTCTGCCGGGCCCGAGCGGCCCTCTGAGCGGGGTGCCGGGCCCGAGCGGCCCTCTGAGCGGGGTGGCAGGCCCATCGCATCAGCCTACGGGGCTGTCGGTGGGGGGCAGAGGTGCCGGGATCCCGTTGCCGGGTGCGGATAGCCTCCCCCCCCGTGGCAGCCATCCCTCCCGTGGCGGTCAGGCCCCGCACGGACGCCCGACCGGACCCGGCGCGGCCGAAGGCCCGTCGATGGCCACGGAGACTCCTCATCGGGACGTGCATCTTCCTGTCGGTCGCCGTCGTGACCGCGGGCGGCGCCTATGCGTACCTGCGCTGGCGGCTGGACCAGATCCACAAACTCAGCCTGTCCGACCTGACCGAGGACAAGGGCTCGGTGATGAACGTGCTCCTCGTCGGTTCCGACAGTCGGGCCCGCCTCACCGGTGACCTGGCCCAGCAGGCGGGCAAGGACTTGGTCGCCGGCCAGCGCAGCGACACCATCATGATCCTGCACGTCGACTCCAAGGCCCAGAAAGCGGCCCTGCTGTCGGTTCCCCGAGACCTGTACGTGAAGATCGCCGGTGGGACCAAGTCCGACCGCATCAACGCGTCGTTCGCGTCGGGTGGCCCGCAGACCCTGATCCAGACGATCAAAGAGAACCTCGGCATCCAGATCAACCACTACATGGAGATCGACTTCGTCGGCTTCCGTGACATCGTCAACACCGTCGGTGGCGTCAACGTGTACGTCCCCGCCCCGGTTCGCGACACCATGAGCGGTCTCGACATCAAAGACCCCGGATGCATCCGCTTCGACGGAGACGTCGGGTTGTCGTGGGTTCGCAGCCGGCACTACGAGTACTTCGAATCGGGGAAGTGGCGCACCGACCCCACGTCCGACCTCGGGCGCATCCAGCGCCAGCAGGACTTCATCCGGCGCATGATGCGCAAGGCGGTCTCCTCGGGGCTCACCAACCCCCTTACCCTCAACCGCCTGGTGGGCATCGGGGTCAAAGACGTCACCATCGACTCGTCGATGTCCACGAGCGACCTGGTGCGGGTGGCGCGCCGGTTCAAGTCGCTGAACCCCGACACCGTCGACATGCTCACCCTGCCCACCACGCCCGTGACGATCGGTGGTGCCGATGTCCTGAAGCTGAACCAGGCCGAGGCAAAGGGCTACATCGACCGGCTCAACGGCCAGGGTGAGCCCGCTCCCGGGGGCGGCGAGATCCGCCCGGGCGACGTCCGGGTGCGGGTGCTCAACGGCAACGGCACCGAGGGAGCCGCGGCCAAGGCCGGCAACGACCTCGAGGGACCGGGCTTCATCGTGGCCGACCAGGGTGACGCCGACAGCTTCAAGTACGCCCACACCAAGATCCGCTACGCGACGGGCCAGAAGGCCAAGGCCGAGCTGCTGGCCCGATACCTGCAGTCGGGTGCCACCATCACCGAGGACAAGACCCTGCGCACCGTCGACCTCACCGTGGCCGTGGGCGCCGACTACAGCGGCGTACGGGCCCAGCCCACTCCCGACGCGGCATCGGCGGCGCCGGCCACCACGGCCACGACCACGCCGTCGGGGGTCCCCCAACCCAAGGGCGCTCCCAGCCAGCCATCCTGCTGACAGGCCTGACCGGAGAACTTCAACCGGTAGCGTGGATCGGGTGAGACTGCTCGTGACAGGGGGTGCCGGCTTCATCGGCTCCAACTTCGTCAGGTACTGGTCATCGACGCGTCCCGACGACGTGGTCATCGCCTATGACGCCCTGACCTACGCGGGGAACCCGGCCAACCTCGCCGATCTCGGGTCGAGCGTGCGCCTCGTCGAGGGTGACATCGCCGACCTGGCCGGCGTCAGCGCCGTCCTGGCCGACGAGTCGATCGACATCGTGGTCAACTTCGCGGCCGAGTCGCACAACAGTCTGGCCGTCCTCGATCCCGGCCTGTTCTTCCGCACCAACGTGGTCGGCACCCAGACGCTCCTCGAGGGTGCCCGCCGGGCCGGTGTCGGGCGTTTCCATCACATCTCCACGTGCGAGGTCTACGGCGATCTCGACCTCGACACCGACGAGGCGTTCACCGAGGAATCTCCCTACCGGCCCCGCACGCCCTACAACGCGTCCAAGGCCGGGGCCGACCACGCCGTGCGTGCCTACCACGAGAGCTTCGGGCTGCCCGTCACCATCACCAACTGCTGCAACAACTACGGGCCCTACCAGTTCCCCGAGAAGGTGATCCCGCTCTTCACCGTGAAAGCCCTCGATGACGAGGCCCTCCCCATGTACGCGTCCACCAAGAACCGGCGGGAATGGCTCCATGTCGACGATCACTGCCGGGCCATCGCCGCGGTGATCGACCGGGGCCGGGTGGGCGAGACTTACAACGTGGGCAGCGGTGTCGAGCGCAGCATCGAGGAGATCGCCGACCTCGTCCTCGCCGCCCTGGGCAAGCCGTCCGACCTCAAGACGATCGTGGCCGACCGTCCCGGTCACGACCGCCGGTACCTGCTCGACTCGACCAAGATCCGCACCGAGCTGGGCTGGGAGGCCGAGGTCGGCTTCGACGCCGGCCTGGCCGCGACGGTCGCCTGGTACGCCGATCGCCGGCAGTGGTGGGAGCCCCTCCGCGACCGGGCGCCCGTGGTGGAGAGCGCCTGGTTGCCGCCGGGGACTGACACCCACCACCGATCGCCGGCCTAGCCGCATGCGAGTCCTCGTGACGGGAGCCGCCGGCCAGTTGGGCCGGGAGCTGGTCGACGCGTTTGCCACTCACGAGGTGGTCGCCTGCGATCACGCCACCCTCGATGTGGGCGACCGCGACCTGGTCCTTGCCGCAGTGACCGGCGCGCAGCCCGACGCCGTGGTCCACGCCGCGGCGTGGACCGATGTCGACGGCTGCGAGGGCGACCCCGATCGGGCCTGGCGGGTGAACGCCTTGGGCACCCGGCACGTCGCCCAGGCCGCTCGTCTCGCCGGGGCCAGGGTCTGTTACGTGTCCACCGATTACGTCTTCGACGGGACGGCGACGCGCCCGTACACCGAGTGGGACGCCACCGGGCCGCTCTCGGTGTACGGCCGGTCCAAGCTCGGCGGCGAGGCCGAGCTGGGGCCCGACGACACGGTGGTGCGCACGTCGTGGGTGTGTGGGCGCCATGGTCGCAACTTCGTGCGCACCGTCGTCGACCGGGCCGCGCGTGGGCTGGACCTGAAGGTGGTCGACGACCAGCACGGGTGTTTCACCCTGGCGTCGGACCTGGCGGCGATGATCCGCCGGCTGGTCGTCGAGCGCCGGCCCGGCGTCTTCCACGTCACCAATCAGGGCGCCACGACCTGGTACCGGGTGGCCCGCGACGCGTTGAGCATCGCCGGCCTCGACCCCGGGTTGGCACGGCCCATCACCACCCGTGAGCTCGACCCGCCCCGGGCCGCACCCCGTCCCCCCTTCGCGGTGCTCGACAACGCCGCACTCCGGCTCGGCGACCTCCCGCTGCTGGCCCATCACGGCGACGCCCTCCGGCGCCTGGTCCCCCGGGTGATGCCCGGCCTGCCCGCCGGCGTGGCCGGCCGATGAGCCGGATCGCCGTCATCGGCACGGGGTACGTGGGGCTCACCACCGGGGCGTGCTTCGCCCACCTCGGCCACCACGTGGTCTGCGCCGACGTCGTGGCCGAGAAGGTGGAGCGCCTGAGCCGGGGCGACGTCCCCATTCTCGAAGCGGGCCTGCCCGAGCTCGTGCGGGCAGGTATCGACGGGGGGCGCCTGTCGTTCGTGCTGGGCGCAGCAGCCGCTGCCGGCGAGTGCGAGTTCGCCTATCTCTGCGTGCCCACGCCCCAGTCCGACGATGGCTCGGCCGACCTGTCCTACCTCCAGGCGGCGGCGGCGGAGATCGGCCCGGTGCTGCCGGCCGAGGCCATCGTCGTCAACAAGTCGACGGTCCCCGTGGGCTCCACCCGCGTCGTCGAGGAGGTGCTCGGGCGCGACGACATCGCCGTGGTGTCCAACCCCGAGTTCTTGCGCGAGGGTTCGGCGGTCAGCGACTTCCTCAACCCCGACCGCATCGTCATCGGCACCGAGGACCAGGCTGCGGCCGGCCGGGTGGCGGCGCTGTTCCAGAGCGTGGCCGCCCCCGTTATCGTCACCGACCCGGCCACGGCCGAGACCATCAAGTACGCCTGCAACGCCTTCCTGGCCACCAAGGTCAGCTTCGTCAACGCCATCGCCAATGTGTGCGAGGCGGTGGGGGCCGACGTGCGTGACGTGGTCCTCGGCATGGGCTACGACCGGCGCATCGGCTTCGAGTTCCTCCGCCCCGGGCCCGGCTGGGGGGGGAGCTGCTTCCCGAAGGACATCGCCGCCCTGATCCGCATCGCCGACGATCACGGCTACGACTTCGGCCTGCTGCGGGGGGTGGGCCAGGTCAACGACGACCAGTTCGACCGGGTGGTGGCCAAGGTCGTGGCCTTCGCCGGTGGTTCGGTCGACGGGGCGGTCGTCGCGGTGTGGGGGCTCACCTTCAAAGCCCGCACCGACGACCTGCGCAACTCGCCCGCCCTCGAGGTCATCGCACGCCTGGTCTTGATGGGCGCCCGGGTCCGGGCCTATGACCCTGCCGTGGCCGTGGGCAGCGACCACCCCGGCCTGGATGGCATCGAGGTGGTGGCCGACGCCTACGGTGCGTGCGAGGGGGCGGCCGTGCTCGCCGTGCTCACCGAGTGGGACGAGTTCCGACGCCTCGACTTCGCCAAGGTCGGTGCCGTCCTGGGCGCCCGCAGGCTGGTCGACGCCCGCAACCTGTTGGACCCCGCCGCCCTGCGTCGCCAGGGCTTCGACTACGAGGGCATCGGCCGATGACGCCAGCGGCGGTGATCTCGTGACCGGGCGTCGGGTGGTGGTCACCGGTGGGGCGGGCTTTTTGGGCTCGCATCTGTGCCGGGCCCTGCTGGGCGCCGGCGACGAGGTCATCGCCATCGACAACCTGGTGACCGGGTCGATCGAAAACGTGGCCGCCCTGTTCGGCGATGCCGCCTTCACCTTCTTGCATCACGACGTCTCCAACTTCGTGCACGTGAGCGGGCCCGTCGACGCCGTGTTGCACTTCGCCAGCCCGGCCTCGCCGGTCGACTTCGAACGCATCCCCATCCAGATCCTCAAGGTGGGCAGCCGGGGCACCCAGAACGCCCTCGGCCTGGCCAAGGACAAGGGCGCCCGCTTCCTGCTGGCCTCGACCAGTGAGGTCTACGGCGACCCCCTGGTGCACCCCCAGCCCGAGAGCTACTGGGGCAACGTCAACCCCATCGGCCCGAGGGGCGTCTACGACGAGGCCAAACGCTTCGCCGAGGCCATGACCATGGCCTATCACCACCATCACGGCGTCGACGTGCGCATCGTGCGCATCTTCAACACCTACGGCACGCGCATGCGCCCCGACGACGGCAGGGCCGTGTCGAACTTCCTGGTCCAGGCCCTGGCCGGCGAGCCCATCACGGTGTACGGCGACGGCAGCCAGACCCGCAGCTTCTGCTACGTCGACGACGAGGTCCGGGGCATCCTCGCCCTGCTCGACTCCGACCACCACGGGCCCATGAACATCGGCAATCCCCACGAGTTCACCATCGCCCACCTGGCCGAAGAGGTGCTCGAGGTGACGGGATCGTCGTCGTCGCTCGTCATGTTGCCCCTACCCGTCGACGACCCCGCCCAGCGCCGCCCCGACATCACCCTGGCCCGCGAGGTCCTGGGCTGGGAGCCCGAGATCTCCCTGGCCGACGGCCTGGCCCGCACGGCGGCGTGGTTCCGAGATGGGTGATTCGGGCGACTATCGCAGCCTGTCGGTGATCGTGCCCGTGTTCAACGAGCGCAACACCGTCGGGGAAGTCGTCCGCCGCATGCGCCGGGTCGAGGTCCCCCTCGAGGTCGAGATCATCGTGGTCGACGACGGGTCCACCGACGGCACCGACAAGGTCCTGGCGGCCATCGAGGATTCCACCGTGTCGATGGTCCGCCACCAGGCCAACTCGGGCAAGGGGGCGGCCATTCGCACCGGCCTGGCCCAGGCCCGGGGCGACCTCATCCTGATCCAGGACGCCGACCTCGAGTACGACCCGAGGGACTGGCCTCGCCTGCTCGAGCCGGTGCTGCGGGGCGAGGCCAGGGTCGTCTACGGCAGCCGCTTCTCCCGCGAGGGCATCGACCAGTCGCTGCGGCACTGGGCTGCCAGCCGGTTCCTCTCCCTCGTCACCGACGTGCTCTACGACACCACGCTGAGCGACATGCTCACCGGCTACAAGCTGTTCGACCGCAGTGTGCTCGACGGCATCACCTTGACGGCCGACGACTTCGGGTTCGAAGCCGAGTTCACCGCCAAGGTGTTGCGTCAGGGACATCGCATCTATGAGATCCCGGTGGGCTACGCCCCCCGAGGTTCGTCCGAAGACCGCAAGTTCGCCTGGCTCGACGGCGTGAAGGTGTTCTGGACCCTGGTCCGCTGCCGGCTGCCGCGCTCGGGCCGATGACGGGCGTGGGCACATGAGCTACCACGTCAGCGACGTCAGTGCTGTCGTCGTCAACTACAACACCCGCGACCACCTGCTGCGCTGCGTCGCCAGCCTCCGGGCCGACGGGGTCGACGAGATCGTGGTCGTCGACAACGATTCGGTCGACGGGTCAGGTGCCGCCCTGGCCGCGGTCGACGACGCTGACTTCCTGCCCACGGGGGCCAACCTGGGGTTTGGCTCGGCCGCCAACGTGGGGGCGGCGGCCACGTCCGGCCACCTGCTCCTGGTGATGAACCCCGATGCCGTGGTGAAGCCCGGCGCCGTACCGGCCATGGTCGATGCCCTCGACGCCGACGACGGCCTGGCCGTCGTCGGTCCGCGGGTGGAGAACCCCGACGGCACCTGCTACCCGTCGGCCCGGCGCTTCCCGGAACTGTCGGTGGCCGTGGGACATGCCTTCGTGGGCCTGGTTCGGCCGGACAACCGCTTCACCCGGCGATACAAGATGCTCGACGTCGATCGGGACGTGGCCGCCGACGTCGACTGGGTGTCGGGAACGTGCCTGGTCGTCCGCCGGGCGGCGTTCGAGGCGGTGGGCGGCTTCGACGAGTCGTACTTCATGTACGTGGAGGACGTCGACCTCTGCTGGCGCCTGCACCGGGCCGGATGGAGGGTGGGATATGAGCCCGGGGCCCAGGTGGTCCACACCGTGGGCGCCTCCAGTGACCTGGCGCCCTATCGCATGATCGCCGCCCACCACCGGTCGCTCCTGCGCTTCGCCGCCCGCACGTTCACGGGGCCGCGGCGGCTGTTGCTACCGTTCGTCGCCGCCGGTCTCGCCGTGCGCACCGTCTTGGCCTGGGCCCAGCGCGCCCAGCGCGGCCTCCCTCATGCCGTCGAGGTCGCCCCCCGGGTGCACTAGGTTCGAGTCAATGGGAAAGGCGTCTTCGAGCAAAAAGGTGGCCCGCGCGGCCCGTACCGGCGGGGGCCGGACGACCAAGGGGTCGTCGACCTCGTGGTTCTGGCCGGTGTTCATCGGCATCGTCGTCGTGCTGGGAACGGCGGGCATCGTGTACTCCAAGGACCAGCGCCAGCCCGACAACAGCCACCCCCGGGCCGGCGGGGCCGGTGTGGCCCAGGACCACTGGCACGCCGCCCTCGGCTTCGACATCTGCGGCACCTTCGCCCCCAACATCACCGATGAGGCCGACCCGACGGGTATCCACACCCACGGTGACGGCGTGGTTCACATCCACCCCGCCAGCGTCGTGGCCGCAGGCAGGCGGGCCACCCTCGGGGTGTCCTTCGACGCCGTCAAGGCCAAGGTCTCGTCATCGCAGATCCGCCTCCCCGGGCAGGCGGGCAAGAGCAACGGTGACAAGTGTGGCGCCAAGGCCGGCGAGGTCCAGGTCCGGACCTGGGGCGACAGCAAGCCGGACACGCCGGGGGTTCCCTACCTGGGGAACCCGGCCGACCTGCGCCCCAAAGACGGCGAGCTCGTCACCATCGCCTTCCTGCCCAAGGGCACCAAGAACGACGACATCCCCCGGCCTCCGTCGGCCGCGCAGCTCGCGAAGCTCAACGACGTCGGCCCCACGGCCACCTCCACCACCGTCCCGGGTACCGACGCCACCGCGTCGAGCGTCCCCGGCGCCCCCCTTGACTCGACGCAGCCCACCGACTCCACCCAGCCCACCGGTTCCACCCAGCCCACCGGTTCCACCCAGCCCACCGACTCGACCCAACCGCCCGGGTCGACCCCGGCGCCCACGGCCGCGCCCGGCGCACCGGCAGGTACCCCGAGCCCCGCCCCGTGAGGGCAGTCGTCCTGGTCGGCGGCGAGGGCACCCGCCTCCGGCCGCTGACCATCGCCGTGCCCAAACAGATGTTGCCGGTGGCCGGGGTGCCGATGCTCGAGCGGGTCCTGGGCCACCTGGCCGAGCACGGCATCACCGAGGCGGTTCTGTCGCTCGGCTATCGCCACGATGCCTTTCTGGCCGCGCTCCCGAGCGCCCGGGCCATCGGGCTCCGGGTCGTCCCTGCCATCGAGCCCGAACCCCGAGGGACCGCCGGTGCCGTGCGGTTCGCCGCCGACGCGGCGGGAATCGACGAAACCTGCCTCGTGCTCAACGGCGACGTGCTCACCGACCTCGACTTGGGGGCCCTGATGTCGTTCCACGCCGCCCACGGCGCCGAGGGAACGCTCGCCCTGTCCTCGGTTGCCGACCCGTCATCGTTCGGGCTGGTGACCGTCGACGCCGACCGGGTCACCGCCTTCATCGAGAAGCCGCCGGCAGGTGCCACGGGGCCCGGTCTGATCAACATGGGCGCGTACGTGCTCGAGCCGTCGGTCCTCGCCCGCATCCCCGAAGGGCGGTCGGTGTCGATCGAGCGCGAGGTCTTCCCCCCGATGGTGGCCGACGGTGGCCTGTACGCCATGGTCTCGACCGCCTACTGGGCCGACACCGGCACCCCCGAGCGCTTCCTCGCCGTCCAACGCGACCTGGTGGCCGGCCGCCGCATCGGCCCACCGGCCCCCGGGGCTGTCGACCGGGGGGATGGCGTGTGGACCATGGGCGTGGCCGTCATCGACGGCGACGTGCGAGCCCCGGCTCTGGTGGGCTCGGCCGCCTACGTCCAGGCCGGTGCCACCGTCGAGGGGTCGGTGATCGGCGCCGGCGCCCGCGTCCACCAGGGTGCGGTCGTGCGCGATTCGGTGCTGCTGCCCGGATCGGTCGTGCGGGCCGACGCCGTCGTCGACGGTTGCCTGGTCGGCGAGCAGGCCGTCATCGGGGAGAAGGCGTGGCTCTCGGACATGGCCGTCGTGGGCCCGGGTGTCGACGTGGCGCCGGGAGCCCGTCTCGAAGGCGTCCGGGTCCCCACGCCTAAATGATGCACACCCTCGTCACCGGTGGAGCAGGCTTCATCGGCTCGACCCTCGTCGACCGGTTGCTGGCCGAAGGGCACTCGGTCGACGTGGTCGACGACCTCTCGACCGGAGTGTTGTCCAACCTGGCCGGGGCCCGGGCCAACCCCGGTTACGAGCTGACGTTCCACCGCATCGACGTGCGGTCCAGCGGCGTGGTGGAGCTGATCGCCCATCGCCGCCCAGAGGTGATCTTCCACCTGGCCGCCCAGGCCGACGTGCGGGTCTCGGTGCAACGCCCGGCCTTCGACGCCGAGGTCAACGTGATCGGGACGATCAACGTGGCCGAGGGGGCGCGCGCGGCCGGGACCCGCAAGGTGGTGTTGGCCGCCAGTGGCGGCACCCTCTACGGCGAGCCCAAGGAGCTGCCCGTGCGGGAGACGGCAGCCCAGTGCCCGCTGTCACCGTACGGCGTGTCCAAGAAGGCGGCCGCCGACTACCTGGTCGCGTACCGCCAGTTGCACGGGCTCGAGTTCAGCGCCCTGGCCCTGGCCAACGTGTACGGGCCCCGCCAGGATCCCCACGGCGAGGCAGGGGTCGTGGCCATCTTCGCCGGCCTGCTCCTGGCCGGCAAGCAGTGCACAATCTTCGGCGACGGCGCCCAGACCCGCGACTTCGTCTTCGTCGACGATGTGGTCGACGCCTTCGCCCGGGCTGCCACCCGTGGCGACGGGCTGCTCATGAACGTGGGTACCGGTACCCAGACCTCGGTCAACACCCTCCACTCGGTGATGGCCGAACTGGCCGGCGTGGCCACACCGCCCGACCATGCGCCCGAGCGCCCCGGTGAGCTGGCCCGCTCCGCGCTCGACCCCGGCCGCGCCGCTTTGCAGCTCGGGTGGCGGCCCTGGACCACCCTCGACATCGGCGCTGGCGCCGTCCTGCGTTGGTTCAGGAGCCAGACGCCTACGGCCTGAGGCACGATCCGGGCTCCGAGTGGGCACCGATAGCCGGAGCGGAGGGTGGGCGAGGCGGGGGCGTAGTCTTTGCCGTCCCTGACATGGAGGTGGACGTGCGCCAACCGGGTTCCGGAACAGGCCGTGGCAAATGGCCCGCCGCCACTGCGGTGGTGGTCATGGCACTGTCATTGCTCGCCTCCTGCTCGGGCAAGAGCTCGTCCGAGCCGCGACGGCCGCTCGACACCAGCGTGGCCCCGGGATCGTCTGTCGTGAGCGACGACGCCCAGGGCTTCGCCGTCAGCTTCCCGACCATGTGGGTGAAGCTGCCCACCGACATCGGCAGCTTCGATGCCGCGGCGGCGACGGTCAAGGCCAAGGCGGCTCCGTCGGCCGCGACCGCGGTGGCCACCGGGCTGGTGCAGCTCAAGTCCGCAGTGCGAGAAGGTGCCGTCCTCGCAACCATCGACCCCAACACCGGTTCCACAGCCAATCTCGTCACCCTCAGCGCCGGGGGTCAGAAACCCTCGCAGATCGCCATCGGGGCGGCCAACGAGCTCATTGGCAACGGTGCGACTGACGTGACCCGCGAGAACACGACCGCCGACGGGATCGCTGCCGTCCGCCAGCGCTTCCGTACGCCGTTCCCCGGAGACGCCGGGCCCGTGATCCTGAACGAGAGCCAGCTGTACGTCGTGCGACGGGGGCAGGTGTTCATCCTCACCCTGACCGGTGAGAGCGGCGACCTCGACGGCATCGCCTCCAGCCTGAAACTGGCCTGAGCGATCAGCGCAGGGCCCGCCGCGCCGACGCGCTGATCAGGTCGACGACCACCGACACGGCGATCAGGGCCATGACCGTCGCCGTCATGCCGGCGTAGTCGAACGCTGCCCGTTGCAGTTCGAGCAGGCGCCCGAGACCACCGGCGCCGACGATGCCGACCACCACCGTCTCCCGGACCGCCACCTCCCAGCGGTAGAGCGAGTAGCTGGCGAAGCGGGCCAGCGACATGGGCAGGGCGGCGTAGACGAAGGCCGCACCCTCGGAGGCGCCGAGGGCCCGAAGGGCGTTCCTCGGGCGATCGTCGAGGTTCTCGACCACTTCGGCCATGAGCCGGCCGAGGATCCCGAAGTTGTAGATGCCCAGGGCCACGGCCCCGGGCAGCGGCCCTGGGAACACGACGAACAGCACGAGCAGCGCCCACACCGGGGGAGGGATGGCCCGGGTGACGAGCAGGAGGGGGCGGGCGACGCCGGCCGCAGCCCGACGGCCGACGGTGTCGCCGCCCCGGGCGGCCACGAAGGCGGCCCCGACGGCGAGCGTGCTGGCCATGGCGATGGCGATCAGCGACATCTGCAGCGTGGCCACGGCCTGGCTCACCAGGCTGGCCCACCCGCCGGCGGGCAGCGAGGGCGGCCACGAGGCCGAGACGATGCGGACGAACAGCGAACGGGTGTCGGCGGTGAACAGGCGTCCGAGGTCGGGGCCGAGGTACAGGGCGCTGCCCACCACCAGGGCCAGCCCGCCCATCACCGACGCCCGGACACGCCGGGCCGCGTGTCGCCGGCCGCGGAGCATGGCGCCCCACGCGTCGGCCAGGGCGCTGATGGCCACCAGCGCGTAGATCAGCGTCCACATGGCCTGGTAGTCGAGCGACTGGAAGCTCAGGTTCAGCAGGAACCCGAGGCCACCGGCTCCGATCATGCCCAGGATCACCGCCGACCGGATCGAGCACTCGAGCCGGTAGAAGGCGTAGGACACTAGGTCGGGAAGGGTCTGGGGGAACACCCCGTAGGCCAGAGCGCCGAACCGTCCGGCGCCGGCGCTGCGAAGGGCGTCGAAGGGGCCACGGGCCGACTCGTCGATCAGCTCGGCGTACACCTTGGCCGTGATCGCCCCGAAGGGGATGGCGATGGCGAGCACCCCGACGAGCGGGTCCCGACCCAGGATGTTGACGAGGAAGAGGCCCCACACCGCTTCGTGGATGCCCCGGGGCAGACCACACAGTCCTCGACCGATGAACCATCCGGGACGGACGTCACCTCGCAGCCGACCGGCCTGCGGCCGGGCCCGGCGCCACCAGGTCTCGCTGGTGAGCACACCGCCCACGATGCCGATCACCACGGCCAGAGCCGTGCCCACCACGGCGAAGGCAACGGTGGTGACGGTGGCGTCGGCTGTGGTGCGCAGGAACGCGGGCGACAGGTCGGGGTGAAGGGCGGCGCGCCAGAAACGGGCGAGCAGTGTCCACCCACCGGGGTTGACGACCTCCTGGCGGCCGATGCCCGTCGACCACAGCGCCCACAGCACGGCCAGCCCGAAGGCGAGGAGCCACAGCCGCGGCGCCGCCGGGCGACTTCGCCGGTGCGGCCGTTCGTGACGGACTTCGGACTCGGTGACGAGGCCGACCTCGTGGTCGGTCAGGTCGGTGAGCGGGCGGGTGTCGGTCATCGCCCGGCGATGCGATACAGCTCGACGCTGATCTCGTCGGTAACCTCGGCCGCGGCGAGGTCGAAGACGACCCGGCCGGCCCGGATGCCGATCACCCGGTCGCAGCACCTTCGAGCCAGCGCGAAGTCGTGCAGGCTGACGAGCAGGCTGCGCCGGCGGTCGTCGGTGACCGAGCTCAGGAGGTTCATCACCTCCTCGGCCCGGGCCGGGTCGAGGCTCGACACGGGCTCGTCGGCGACCAGCAGCTCGGGATCCTGCACCAGGGCGCGGGCCAGGGCCACCCGCTGTTGCTCGCCGCCGGAGAGCCGGTCCGTCCGCTCGAACAACTTGTCGGCGATGCCCACCCGGGCGAGGGCTTGGCGCGTGTCGGCCACGTCCGCCGGCCTCACGAGGGACCGCACGGCGCGACCGGTGCCCCACCGACCGAGTCTGCCGGCATTCACGTTGTGCACCACGCGCAGGGCTCCGACAAGGTGGAGCTGCTGGTAGATCGAGCCGATCCGGCTGCGCAGGGCGCGCAGCTCCGATGAACTGGTCGACGCCAGGTCCGAGCCGAGGACCCGCACCGTGCCGCCCGTCGGCTGCACGCTCGCCGTGCACAACCGCAGCACGGTGGTCTTGCCCGCGCCGCTGGGCCCGACCAGCGCCACCCGCTGGCCCACCGGTACGTCGAGGCTCACGCCATCGAGGGCGACGTGGCCGTCATAGGCGACGGTCACGTCACGCAACGACAGGGCGGCCTGCGACACGGCGACGTCCGGCATCAGCTGATGAGACCGAGCTTGCGGCCGATCTGCTCGATCTGGCGGTAGTTGTCCTCCTTGGTGGCGATGAACTTCTTGGCGCCGTACAGATCGAGCAGCTTGGCCTGGTCGGGGTTGGCGTAGTCGAGGGCCAGCAACGCGGCCGAGAGCTTGTCGGTGAACCCGGCGCCGAACCGGGCGTTGGTCTTGGGCCCGGCCAGCCAGTGGTAGTCGTGATAGCTCGGTGTGGTGAAAACCTCGACCACCTTCGTGGCGTCGACGGTGCCGGCGGCCTGGCGGCGCTTCCACACCTGCATGTTGAGAACACCGGCGTCGTAGGTGCCCGCCTGCACGAGGTCGACGGTCTTGTCGTGGGACCCGGAGAACCCCGGGGGCCCGGAGAAGTCCTTGGCACTCGACAGTCCCGCCTGGTCGAGGAAGAACTCGGGCATCAGGCGTCCCGACGTCGACGACTCGGCGCCGAAGGTGAACCTCTTGTCCTTCAGCTCCGCCAGGCCCTTGGCGTCGGTGACCGGAGCGATGCCCGCACCGGCGTTGGCGATGAACACCGACTGGAAGGCGTCGTCGATGTCGCGCTGGGCCACGAGGGTGGACCCGGGTGCCTGGAGGCGGGCCTGGACGCCGGTGAGCCCGCCGAAGAAGACCATGTCGAGGTCGCCCGTGCGGAACAGGCTCACCGACGCCGCGTAGTCGCTCACGGGCACGTACTCGACCTTGATGCCGAGCTTGGTCGTCAGGTAGTCGGCCATGGCTTTGTTGATGGTGACGAGCTTGGCCGGGTCCTGATCGGGGATGGCACTGATCTTCAGCGTCCTGTTGGCGTCCTTGGTGCCGGGCTGGGCGGAGTTGGAGGCCTTGGTACCGCTGCCGCAGGCGACGGCGGCCAGGGCCACGAAGACGACGAGGGTGGCGGCGCGTAGGCGCCAGGTGGAGCCGGACATGAGGGAGCCTTTCAGGTGGTCTCGAGCAGGAAAGCGACGATCGCCGCGGCGGGACGCTCAGCTGTCGGCGAGGAAACGGGACCGGGTACCACCGTCGTCAGCGCACAGCGACCCGCCGGCACGGCATGCTCCCCTCGTCTCGACCCGAAAGCTACCTCCTGCGGTGTTTTCGACACACATTCGCTACCTGGATGCCGTCGGCTCTCGCCGGTGGTCAGCGGAAGAGGTCCTCGCCGTGGGGCCGCACGATCTCGCCGCGTACCGACCCCTCGCGCAGCCAGGCGGGATCGATGCCCCGCACGACGGCGACAGGGACACCGGCAGCCTTGCCCATGACCAGTTCGGCGGCGGCCGCTACCTCGTCGGCCACGGCGACCTCGGTGACCGAGAGCTCCTGACCGGCACTGTCGGTGGTTCCCCGCAGATCGACGACGGCGGCCACGCCGGCGCAGCCGATGGCAACGTCGGTGACACCCCGCCGCCAGGGTCGTCCGAAGGTGTCGGACACCACCACGCCCACGTGAACGCCCGTCCGGGCCCGTAGGCCGTCGCGAATGCGCCGGGCAGAGCGATCGGCGTCGATGGGCAGCAGGGCAGCCCAGCCCCGGTCCACGTTGGACTCGTCGACGCCGGCGCTGGCGCACACGAAGCCGTGGCGCGTCTCGGTGATCAGCGCATCGCCCCGGCGGCGCAGCACTCGTACCGACTCGCCCTCGATCAGGCGCAGCCGGGCGCCGGCGTCGTTCGGGTCGAGCTCGACCAGGCGGCCCTCGGCCTTGGAGACGATCTTCTGGGTGACCACCACGATGTCGCCGTCGACCAGGCTGAACCGGGCGACGACCAACTCGGCCAGCACATCGCCGGGCCTGACCTCGGGCATGCCCTCCACCGGCAGCACCCTGATCGACGCGGGCCTCGGGCTCACGGCCCCGCTTCGGTTCTCGCTCACGCCGACAGCACGACGCGGGCCAGTGCCGCGGCTTCGGCCGGTCCGTGCATGACCGTGGGGGCCACGACGCAGGTGACGCCTTCCCCCTCGACCGCGGGGGCCAGGTGGGCGTCGGCATCGTCGATCACCAGCGAGGCGGCCCATGGTGCCCAGAGGCGGGCCACGCCCACCACCGACGCCTCGAGGCCCAGCTCGACCATCAGCCGGGCGGCTGGCCCCTTGAGGGCGGTGCCGGCGACGATGGGTGAGATGGCCACCGTATCCTGGCGGCGGGCGGCCACGGCCTCCTCGACCCCGGGGACGGCCAGGATGGGGGCGATCGACACCACCGGGTTGGAGGGGGCGATGATCACCCGCTCGGCCTCCGCCAGTGCCTCGAGAACCCCTGCCGCGGGTGCGGCGGCGTCAGCTCCGGCGAAGCGGACCGACTGCACGGGCACCGAATGGCGACGGGCCACGAAGTACTCCTGGAAACCGATCTCACCTTGGTCCTCCACGACCAGGCGGGTCTCGACCCGGTCGTCGGTCATCGGCACCAGCCGGCAGGCCAGGCCCCACGCCCGGGTGATCTCGGCGGTGACCTCGGAGAGCCGGGCCCCCTCACGCAGGCGCTGGGTGCGGTAGAGGTGAGTGGCCAGGTCGAGGTCGCCCAGGCGGAACCAGGTGATGCCGGCCGACGAGGCGTCCGGAGCGCTGGGCCGTAGGCGCTCGAGGGCACCCATCACCGTCCACGACTCACCGGCCATGCCCCACCCCTGTCCGGCGTCAACTGCGCCGGCAAGGGCATAGGTGACCGTGTCGAGGTCGGGGCTGACGTGCAGCCCGTGGAGGTCGACATCGTCGGCCGTGTTCACGACGGCCACGACCGACGCCGGGTCCACCACCTCGACCAGGCCCTTGAGGAACCGGGACGCCCCGACGCCACCGGCGAGAGTGACGATCACCCGCGAGGGCACTGCGTTGGGGAGACCACCTCAGACGAGCCTATCGACGGACGGGAGGGCTCCAGGCCTGCCCTCGTCGTCGGCCGGCCATGAGCAGCCCCAGGAGGAGGACGACACCGGCTCCAGCTACGAGCCGGCCCTGGTGCTCGCCGGGGTTGCGGTAGGAGAGCTCCACCCGATGGTGGCCGGCAGCGACGACCACGCCCCGGAAGATGGCGTCGGCCCGCAGCACGGGCACGGCGTGCCCGTCGATCGTGGCCGCCCAGCCCGGGTCCCAGTTGCCGCTGACCCGCAGGAAGCCTCCTGAAGGCGCGTTCACGAGCCAGCGCTCGCCGTCGGTCCCCCGAGGCCCGCCCGTGACGGTTCCTGGTCCACCTGCCACGGGGTGGCGGAGTCCGACGACGGCGGCGGTGGCCGACGGGTCCCACCCGGGGTCGGCCACCGCCGTCCAGGCGCCGTCGAGGGTGACGGGCCGGGCGGCGGGCACGACGACGGCGGGCCCCGGTGACGGGCGGGCGTAGACAACCGGAACCCCGGCGTCGACGACCGGGAAGGTGGAGGGCACGGTGACGCCCGGGTCGGCGATCACGGTCCGCACGTCGAGGGCGTCCAGTAGGGGTGAGGCCACGAGCCTGCCATCGGCCAGCGGGGGAACGGCGCTCAGGTCGTGGGCGTAGGGGCCGTAGTCGTCGACGAGGGCCTGTAGCGGTCGTAGTCGCGGGGGACGAACACGGCCTGGCCATCGGCGTCGGCGCCTCCGTAGACCATGGGGACATCGGCGTAGAGGAGGTGGTTGAGCGGGGTGCTGTAGGCCAGCACCGCCACCACGGCCAGGCCTGCGAAAGAGCAGGAGGCGCCCCGGCTCCGTGCCCGAACGGAATGCCGGCTCCGTGCCCGAACGGAATGCCGGCTCCGTGCCTCGGAGGCCGCCGAGGGCGGCGACGGCCAGGAGGAACCCGGTGACGCCGACGAACGGCGAGTCCATGCGCGGTTCGTCGTTCGACCCGTAGAGCACGTTGTCGGGAGGGGTGCCGGTGGCGTCGGGCACGAGCACGCGTATCGCCTCGCTGCGGGGGACGGCGCCGTTGGGAGGATCCGGTTCTCGGGTGCGCTTGGATGTGATCCGAGGTCTCGGGGGTGGGCGAGGCCGCAGCCACACCGCCGATGCGAACCACCACGGCGACGAGCTCCGGCCGGCCCCGGCCTCGGGCACGGATGGCGAGGGCGAGCGACAGCCCGATGAGGTAGGCCACCAGCACGGCGGAGCCGTCGTAGACGTACTGGGGGTTCCCACCGATCCACCACAGGCCGTACACGCCGGCCAGCAGGGCCACCCTCCTGGGTGATGGAGCCTGGACCAGCCGGTGCCCGGCGGCCAGGGCCCACGGGAGCCAGACGAAGCTGCTGAGGTGCCCGAGATGCAACGACCAGTGGACCCAGAACGCGGCGGTGAACCCCAGGAGCCCGGCGACCCAGGCCGCCGCCCGCCGCGCCCCCACCACACGGGAGAAGGCGTAGGCGCCCAGGGCCCCGAGCAACAGGTGCAATAGGACAAACAGGTTGTAGGCGACGAAGGGGCTGAACACCGCAGCCAGCCAGGTGGGTGGGGTGTACGGGCTGACATAGCCGTTCGGGGTGACCGCCACCCCTCCGAGCAGGGCCGGGTTCCACTGCGGAAGGTGGCCGAGGTGCAGGGCCCGCCCGACGAAGCTCAACCAGGGATAGAACGGGCAGGCGATGTCCGACAGCAGGGGGTTGTGACCGGTCGAGGCGCCGGGCAGCGACGAGTAAGGCGTGACGATGGTGAGAAGGTCGGTCGCCACCACCGTGCGACCCGGTCGGATGGAAGGCGCCAGGGCCACGACGCCCACGGCCAGGTAGGAGAGGGCGACGGCCAGGCCGGGGCGCCGGTGAGCAGCCTGGGCGAGGCGCACCGCCGAAAGCTAACCAGTGCTCGCACCGGGCAACCCCGCACAGGCCCTCTCGACACGCCGACTGTTGCTTGGCAGACTGGCCGCCGTCCACTTCCCCGGTGTGCGACCAACTGATTGGCGCCCTCTTGACTCTGTCTCCGTTCCGCACCGTCCGACTGCTGGCGACCCGGCTGCTCCCTGTGACGGTGGTGGCCAGCCTGTTCACGACGGGGGTGGTCACGGCCAACCAGACGACCGCCGCCAAGGCGACCGTGTCCGACAAGGTCCAGATCCTCGTCGAAGGCGTGGCCTCTCCCGGCTTCTCACGAGCCACCGAGACGGGACAGCCCACACAACTGGTGGGCTTCGAGTGGCAGGGCAGGCACCAGGGGGCCGTCGAGGTCCGGGCCAGGCAGGAAAGCGGCGCCTGGTCGGCGTGGCACCGGGTGGAGGGTGACCCCAACGAAGGCCCGGATGCCAACTCACCCGAGCATCACGACCAGACGACGGCGGGACCGATCTGGGTCGGCAAGGACGTCCGTCACCTCGAGACTCGGGTGGTCGAGGGTTCGCTGTCGGGGGTCAAGGTCCACGCTCTGCGCTCCGAGGCGCCCACCGCCGCCCCCGGCACGAAGCCGGCGGGAGCGACACCGGCCCAGCCCGGGATCGTCAGCCGGGCGGCGTGGGGCGCGGATGAGTCCTATCGCTCGTTGAACACGGGCTACGGCTGCGCCTCGGCGGCCTACGCGCCCGACGTCAAGATGGCCATCGTCCATCACACGGCCAGTCCCGACGATTACACGCCCGCCGACTCGGCTCCCTACATGCGGGGCATCTACTACTTCCACACCCACACCAACCAATGGTGTGACATCGGCTACAACTTCGTCGTCGACCGCTTCGGCACCGTCTTCGAAGGGCGCTTCGGCGGCGTCACCCAGCCGGTCATCGGCGCCCACGCTCTGGGCTTCAACACCGAGACCACGGGAGTGGCCCTCCTCGGGACCTTCGCCGACACCGCTGTACCCTCGGCCATGTACAGCGGACTGCGGGCCCTGCTGGCATGGAAGCTGTCCATCCACGGGGTCAATCCGACCGCGATCATCTCCTTCAACGGCCTGACGCTGTCCACCGTCAGCGGGCACCGCGACGTCAACGCCACCTCGTGCCCGGGTGACCTGCCCTACGGGCTGCTTCCCCAGCTGCGCACCGATCTCGCCGGTCTGGTCGACACCCCCGCCACCGGTCCCACGCCGGCTCCCACTCCTGTGCCCACCGCTGCGCCGCCCCCCACCCCCACGGCGACGATGTACGCCGTGCAGTCGGCGTCGAGCGGGCTGTTCATTGACGTCAACGACGCCTCGCGGTCGGCGGGTGCCGGGGTCATTCAGTGGCCGAACAACGGCGCACTCAACCAACGCTGGGTCTTTGTCGACCTGGGCAACGGCGTGTTCGGGATCGCCTCGGCCAACAGTGGCATGGTCCTGGACGTGGCCGGCGGGTCCACCCTCGCCGGCGCTCCGGTGGTCCAGTGGCCGTGGAGCGGGGCCCTCAGCCAGCTGTGGCGGGTGATCTTCCTGGGCGATCCCTCGGCCAACCCCCGGCTGGCCGTCGTCCAGTTGATGAAGACAGGGATGGTGCTCGACCTCGCCGGTGCGTCGACTGCACCCGGCGGTTGGCTCACCCAGTGGCCGTGGGCCGGCTACGTCAACCAGTTCTGGTGGGGCTACCGGGGCTGAGCTCGGGCGCCCACCCGACAACGTCAGGTGCGGGCATCCACGGCTACCCGTCGGTGCCGAGGTCGCGCAACAGCCTCGTCCGGTTCTGACGCAGGTAGCCGATGTCGGGGTGCTCAGGCCCGAGGGCACCCTCGCCGATGGCCAGGGCCCGTTCGAAGCACCGCCGGGCCCCGGCCCCGTCGCCGAGATCGCTCAGCACGCTGCCCAGGTTGCCGAGAAGGTCGGCCACGATGGGGTGCGCCGGGCCCTCCGCCTCCTCGGCGATGGCCAGCGCCCGTTCCAGGCAGTCCCGGGCGGCGGGGGCGTCGCCGCCGTCCTGGAGCACCATGGCCAGGTTGTTGAGGTGGTCCGCGACCTCGGGATGGTCGGGCCCGAACGCCGACTCGACGATGGCCAGGGCGCGCTCGAGGTCGGCCCGGGCGCCGGGCAGCGCACCGGCGTCGGCGCGCACGAGGGCCATGTTGGCGAGATCACGGGCGACAGAGGGGTCGTCGGCCCCGTAGGCAACCTGGTCGATGGCCCGGGCCTGTTCGAAGCATTGGTAGGCCTCGGGCGCCTTCCCGCCCTTCCACAGCGCCAGGCCCAGGTTGTTGAGGTCGCTCGCCACGGCCGGATGATCAGGGCCGTACGCCGACTCGTCGATGGCCAGGGCCCGTTCGAAGCACTGCCGGGCCCGGGCCAGGTCCCCGAGGTCGGCCAGCACGATGCCCAGATTGGCGGCAAAGGTCCCCACCGCCGGGTGCTCGGGCCCATGGGTGGCCTGGGCCACGTCGAGGGCCCGTTCCAGGCAGGTCCGGGCACCGGTCAGCTCGCCCAGGTCCTGGAGCACCAGGCCCAGGTTGCCCAGGTGGATCCCGGCCTCGGGGTCGTCGGGCCCATAGGCCATCTCGACGATGGCCAAGGACCGTTCGAGGACCCCACGAGCCTCGTCCAGTTGGCCTCGGCCGTGCAGGTAGAGGCCGACCCGGGCGAGGAGCCGGCTGGTGGCCTGTGGTTCCAGCTCGGCGGCCCCGTCGGAGGCTGCGGCGGCCAGGGCGTGGGGCACCAGGCGGTCACACCGAGGCCGACTGGTGACATCGTCGCCGACGGCGGGAAAGGCTCGTTCCACCAAGCGGACGACGCCGGCCGCCCAGGGACCGAGCGGCCCTCCCGGCCGAGCCGAGGTGGGATGGGCCTGGCCGGCGAGGCGGTCGCGCACCACGGCCTGCAGGGCGCGATCGACGGCGATACCGCCCCGCCAGGTGTTTCGCACCAGCCCCAGCCGGGACAGCACGGCGAGGGCGTCGCGATGGGCCAGAGGGCCGGCGGGCAGCGGCTCGGGCAGCTCGTCGACGTCGCTGAACAGCGACAGGGGGACGCTCTCGGGGGCGAGGAACGCGCATGCTCGCAGGAGGGTGGCAGCGACGGGCGACTGTTCCTCGACCCGTTCGACGGCCAGCGCACAGGTGATGGCAACCGAGGCGGGATAGTCGCCGGGTCGCCCTGGAGGGGCCAGCTCGGCGACAAACTCGGCGACCCGGGCCTCGACGACCTCCACGTAGCCGGCCAGGCCCAGCCCCGGGCTCTGGAGGACGTATGCCCCGGCCCTGTCCAGGGCCAGAGGATGGCAACCCAGCGACCTGGACAGCGCCCGCGCCGGGCCAGCGTCGGTCTCGCCGGTGACCCCCAGGAGGAGCTCCACCGCCTCGTCCTCGTCCAGCGCGTCCAGCTCGACCGCCTCGGCGGCCGCCGCCCAGCCACCGCCCCGGGACGTGACGAGGACCTGGCCGCCGGCGCCGACGGGAAGAACCGGGCGGACGAGCCCGGCGCCGGCGGCGTGGTCGGCCACCACCAGCCACCGGTCGTGGTCGCCGAGCCAGGCCCGCGTCTCCCTCGCCGCTACCTCGAGGTCGGCCCGACCCGCAGCCCGCAGGCCCAGGGCCTGGCCGAGTGCCGCCAGGTCCCCCCGCAACGTGGCTGTCTGCTCGGCTCGGATCCACCAGACCACGTCGAAGTCGTCCCGGTGGGCGTAGGCGTACTCCACGGCCAGCTGCGTCTTGCCCACGCCGGGCGGGCCGGTGATCGCACGGGGGGCGGGGCCGGACGCGCCGCGGCGCGCTGCGACCAGGGCATCCAGCTCGGCGCGGCGGCCGACGAAGTGGGCGTGGCGATCGTGGGGGACGTTCCACACCGGGAAAGGCCCGGCGGCCAACGAGCGGCCGGTGGCCGGGACCGGACCGTACGGACCCACTCGACCCCTTCCCGGTGCTCTAGGTGTCGCGAGTCTAGAGCCACGGCTGCACTAGTGCTCCCTGCTCTGGCCGATCAGGGCGCTCAGATGACGACGAAACGCGTGGCCCGCCCGAGGACCCGGGCATGGGCCCATCGTGATCATCCGGGTGAGTCGGTGGTGGCATCTGCCACCGGCACCGACGGGTGCGGGTGCCAGGCGCCGCCCAGGTCGACGATTCCCCGGATCGACCCGTGGGGAGTCCCGGCGTCGACGACGAAGCGGAACGACCGGTCGTGGGCGTCGAGGACCCGGGTCGTCTCGGGATCGACGATGTTGGCACTCACGTCGTAGGTGCCGGGCAGGAGCGGGATCGAGTCGACGACGAGGTCGACGTACCCCTCGCCACCTGTGGGCCCGGTATTCCGCTCAGAGGGCCGCTCGGGCCCGTCATTCCGCTCAGAGGGCCGCTCGGGCCCGTCATTCCGCTCAGAGGGCCGCTCGGGCCCGGGGAACGTGGTGGCCGTCACCTCGACGCCGCCGTCGGTGTGCACGGCCATGCCGAACACCGGGTTGGCCACCGCCCCGTCGAGTCGGTAGTGGAACCGGAACGAGACGCGGTCGCCGGTGAGGGCCTCCCGGGTGGGCAGGTGGTCGTGGTCGAGCAGCTCGATCTGGGTGATGGCGTTGCCCCCGGACCCCGGTGCCGCCCCGGCGCCCGCCCCTGCCCCTCCAGCGACGACGTGGAGGTAGTGGTCGATCACGTCGTCGACGGGACCGACCATCTGCAGCGTCCCGCCGTCGAGCCAGGCGGCGATGTCACACAGGTTGCGGATCGACTCGAGGGCGTGGGAGACGAGGACCACGGTGCTGCCCCGGGCCCGCAGCTCGGCGAACTTCTCCCGGCACCGCCGCTGGAAGGCCTCGTCGCCCACGGCCAGGACCTCGTCGACGAGCAGGACGTCGGGATTGACGTTGATGGCCACCGAGAAGCCCAGGCGCAGGTACATCCCCGACGAGTAGTTCTTGACCGGGGAGTCGATGAAGCGCTCGAGGCCGGCGAACTCGACGATGCCGTCGAACTTGCGGTCGAGCTCGGTCTTGGTCAAGCCCAGGATGGACCCGTTGAGGTAGACGTTCTCGCGCCCCGACAGCTCGTGGTGGAACCCCGCCCCCAGCTCCAGCAGGGCGGAGACCTTTCCGTCGGTGACGATGCTGCCCGAGTCGGGACGCAGGATCTTGGCCATGCACTTCAACAGGGTGCTCTTGCCCGAGCCGTTCTCACCGATGAGGCCCATGGCCGTCCCTCGGGGCACGTCCAGGGACACGTCCCGCAGGGCCCAGAACTCCTCGAAGGTCCCCCGCCGGCGCTGGAGCAACGTCGACTTCAGTGACTGGTTCCGCTCCTTGTAGAGGCGGAACCGCTTGGAGACGTTGTCCACGGTGATGACGCTCCCGTCGGCCGCGGTCACTCCTGGGGTCGGAAGTGTTCGTCGTCCTGGTCCCCGGCCGACAGCCAGACGTTGCGGGCCTTGCCGGTGACCTTGCGGGCCAGGTGCACGGCCGTCTCGGCCCGGCCCGATCGCCGGCCCCGAAGTCGCGGCGTGGTGATCCACGCGAAGGTGGCTTCGACCTCGACCCGGTAGGCCGATTCGGCCAGCTCGGGCGGACAGCGGTAGATGACCTCCGGGGCAGCCCGTGCCGCCAGCACCACGTTGCCGGCGAGAAGGGTGCTGTTGCGGAACCTCAGTTGGGAGAACTGGTCGGCCGACTCGAAGCGGACCTCGCGTCGCACCGACGATCCCTGCACCGAGAACCACAGGCTGAGACGGTCGAGACGCAGCACGCCGGGCTCGTCGGAGCAGCGGATCATCACCGCGCGCAGGGGACGGGCGGCGACCTCGGCGAGGACGTAACACAGGCCGTTGGCGTTCGGCCCGGCCGAGACCCGGACCGCTTCGCTGAAGTTCCCGCCCGTGTCCACGAACACGCCCACGACGCACTGCTGGGCACCCTCGAAGGCCTCAGCCGGGAGCGTGCCGTCGAGGACGGCGCCGGCGCCCAGGCCCAGCCTGGGGTTGTGCATGGCCGCGGCGCCGAAGGGCCAGTAGACCTTGGTCATCGGCAGCCCCAGCAGTTGACGCGGGTTCAGGTACTGCAGGGTGGAGACGAAGTCGTCGTTGACCACGCTGTCCGACCTGTGCGAGCCGAAGTTCTGGTCGTGCAGCCAGGAGGAGAACAGCGCCACCTCCTCTGTGGTGGGGGCGACGATGAACCGGGTGGTGGTGGCCAGCAACTGGGGCACGGCCCTACTGTCGAGGCCTCGTGACCCGGGCGGGAGCGCCTGGTAGTAGCGGCCCCACTCGCGCTGGAAGGCCAGGATCCCGCGCTGCACGGCGGCCCGCTGGAGGACCTGGACGCCGCTCTGGGGCGTGTCCCGGAGCACGGGCTCCCCGTCGTCGCTGAAGTCGACCAGTGTGCCCTCGTCGTGCATGCAGACCTGCTCGAGGATCTCCGGGCTCCTGGTGATCCACGACGCCTGGTCCGGGAAGCCGGCGCTGGCGAGGAAGCCTTCCGAGCGCACGCCATCGAGCGTCCGCTCGAGGGCGCCCTCGTTGGTGAGCAGGTACAGCCCGAGCGTGTCGATGGAGGTGCCGGCGTTGACCAGGGCGGCATCGAGGTTCACCTGGATGGTGCAGCCCCAGCCCAGGTCGACCACCACGGCCCGGTCGCCGGTGGGCTTCACCGTGCGCAGGAAGTAGTCCACGAGGCGCCCCCGGACCTCGGCCGCGTTGGCGACGATGGCAGCACGGACGTGCGGCTGCTCGGACAGCCGGCGCAGCACCCGATCGGCCAGCTCGGGATCGTCGAGGCGGGTGTCGGCGTCGGCGGCCAGGTCGGGAAGCTGGGCCAGGCCGATGCCCAGCGTGTCGCACAGGTCGTACAGGGTGGGTGACACCTGGCGGTCGAGGAACCTCCGCAGCTCGTCCTCGTCGGCGTCGAAGATGGCCGCCCGCGAGCTCACGTGACGCGAAATCCACAGCATCTCGGCGCGCACCGGGCTGCGCAGGTACCCCCGTGCCCCGTTCAGCAGACGGGAGAGGAACTCACCCTCGCGCATCATGCAGTAGACGGTGCCCGCCCGCTCTTCCATCGCCCGCCGGTGCACCCACTCGGCGAAGCCGGTGAACACCGGGCCCAGGACCGTCGCGCCGAAGCGCCAGTAGGGATCGGTGGCCGCCGGCAGGCCCCGGCCTTCGACCTGGCTCACCGCCTTGGCCCGCAGGGCCGTGAGCCCGAAGTCGCCCCTGGCCGGGTCGAGCGTGGGCTTCGAGGTATGGCGACCCTCGGTGCGCAACAGGCGCTCGCCTTCGAGCACGGTCTGCAGCGACCCCGGGTACTTGTCGAACAGGACGCTGCGGATGCCCTCGCGCTCGGCTCGCTTCCCGTCGGCCTCGGCGTTGTCGCCGATATGCAGGACCCGGCTGGGGTCGACGTCGAGGGCCTCGAGGACGATGGGGAACAGCCCCGATCCCTTTCCCACCCCGTGCTGGCTCGAGGTGAACACGTCGTCGATCTCGAGCTCGTCGAGGGGCTGGCGGTCGAGGATGTGGCGGATCTCGGCAGCCGAGTAGTAGGTGTCGGACACGGCCACGATGCTCATCCCGAACCTGGCCTGGGCGACCCGGGCCAGGCGCAGCACCTCGAGGTCGGGGAAGGTGATCGACTTCTCGAAATCGACCTCGAGAGCGGCGACGTCGACGACGGGCACGTCGAACAGATGGGCGGGGAGCTCCCGGTAGATGGCGGTCAGGCTCACCTCGGCCACGCTCCCGGTGCGGGCCACTTCGTGGCGAGCCCGTCGCTCGGCCCGCTCCCGCAGCCGGGCGAACAGCTCGGGCGCGAAACCCCCGGCCAGGTGGCCGGCCTCGCCCAGGCGGCGGCCGAAAAGGACGAAGGCGTCGACCGGCTCGGGGGTGATGCGCCAGATCAGCGTGTCGAAGACGTCGAGGGACAGCACCGAGAACGAGGCCTGTTCCAGCAGGCGCTCAACGTCGACCAGTCGCGCATCGTTGCCGGCCGCGCTTCGTTCCTTGTCGTTGTCAGCTGCCACTCGTTGCGTTCTCCAGGCTCGGCCCCGGCCAAGGTTACCCAGGGCCCGGGTGGGTGGCGGGGCGGCGGGTGCGGGTGGCAGAATCGCGGACGAGACGAGCCCGAGCCCTTCGGCCGTCGCTTGCTTTGGTGATGCGACCCCCCCCTCCGCCCGTCGACGGCAACCTCTCGACCAGCCCCGGCGTCCCGCAGAGCACCCGCGGCGGGCTGCTGCTCTACTCCCTCGCCGAGCTCCGGGAGGTGATCCTGGGCTGTCTCGACCTGATCGACGGCCGTTCGATCACCGAGATCGGCGGGGAGGACGGCACGTTCACCCGGGAGCTGCTCTCGTGGGCCGCGGCACGCGGCGGGCGGGTCTCGTGCATCGACCCGTCACCGTCGCCGGCCCTGGCCGACCTCGTCGAGGGTTCTCCGGCCGGGGAGCTGCATCGCCGCACCAGCCTGGAGGTGCTCCCGGGCATGGCCCCCAGCGACGCCTTCCTGGTCGACGGCGACCACAACTACTACACGTTGGCCCACGAGCTGGTGGCCATCGAGGCCATCTCCGACGGCGAGTTCCCGTTGGTCTTCGTCCACGACGTGTGTTGGCCGTCCGGGCGCCGGGACATGTACTACGCCCCCGAGTCGGTGCCCGCCGAGGGCCGGCACACCTACGACTACGGACAGGGCGTCACCGTGGGCAGCGACGCGCTGGTCGACGGCGGCTTCCGGGGCGAGGGCGAGTTTGCCTGGGCCCTCCACGAGGGTGGCCCGGCCAACGGGGTGATGACCGCCCTGGACGACTTCCTGGCCGATCGCACCCATCTCGAGCTCGCCGTCGTTCCTTGCGTGTTCGGGCTGGGCGTGGTGTACCCCAGGTCGGCGTCCTGGGCCGGAGAAGTGGCCGCGTTCCTCAGCCACTACGACGGCGACCCGTTGCTGGCGCGCCTCGAGCGCAACCGCCTCGATCTCTACCTGCACGCCCTGAAGTTGCAGTACGTCCTCGACCAGGAGGGGTTGAGGATGCGTGACCTCGATGTGGAGAACCGGGCCATGTGGGGTCGCGTGCACGAACTGGAGGCCCAGCTCCGGGAGGTGATGGTCCACGCCCAGGATCTGGCCGCGGAGGTCACCTCGACGGTGACCGCCCGGTCGTTCATCGTGGCCGAGCGCCTGTCCCGCCTGCACACGCGCCGCGGTGGCCCCGGCGTCTCCGGCCCCCGATTGCAGGCGCTGGCCGACGCGGCCCGCACGGACCCCACCGGGTGAGGCGCCGGCGCCAGCCGCCAACGCGAGCCGGCGTCGTCTCGGTGGTGGTGGTCAACTACCGGGGCGCGTCCGACACCATCGAGTGCCTGCACGGCTTCGATGACGTCGAGTGGCCCGTCGATCGCCTGGAGCTCATCGTCGTCGACAACGCCTCCGCAGACGGCAGCGTCGAGCGGATCCGCCGGGCAGTACCCGCCGCCACCGTGCTCGAGTCCCCCGAGAACCTGGGCTTCGCCGGCGGCTGCAACCTCGGCGTCGACCAGGCTAGCGGTGAGTACGTCGGCCTCATCAACAACGACGCCCGACCCGAAGCCCGGTGGATCTCCGCCGCCGTGGACGCCTTCGAGACCCAGCCCACGGTGGCCTCTGTGGCCAGCAAGGTCCTCGATTGGGAAGGCCGCACCATCGACTACGTCGACGCGTCGCTGGCCTGGTTCGGGATGGGCTACAAGCTCGAAGTGGGACGCCCGGCCACGGCCGGCTACGACGACGCGGCCGACGTCCTGTTCGCCACCGGGGCGGCCATGTTCGTGCGCACCGCCACTTGGCGCGAGGTCGGCGGGTTCGACGACCGCTACTTCATGTTCTACGAAGACGTCGACCTCGGCTGGCGGCTCAACCTCTTCGGCCACCGCGTCAGGTACGTGCCCGCGTCTGTGGCCCATCACCGCCACCACGCCTCGATGGCGGCCTACGGCGCCTGGCGGGAGCACTTCCTGCTCGAGCGCAATGCCCTGTTCACCCTCTACAAGAACTACGACGACGAGCGCCTGGCCCGGGTCCTGCCCGGCGCTCTCGCCCTGGCCGTGCGCCGCGGCCTGGCCCGCGGGGGCGCCGACCACCATGGCCTCGATCTGGCCCGGGGTGCCGACGCCGGCGAGGCCGAGCGCACCGACGTGTCCCGCGACACGCTGGCTCCTGCGTTCGCCATCGCCGATTTCGTCGACCACCTCCCGGGCCTCGCTGCCGAACGGCGGCGGGTCCAGGCCGCCCGCCGGCGCACCGATGCCGAGTTGCTCCCGCTGTTCCGCGACGCCATGGAGCCGGCCTTCGGCGACGAGGGGTTCCTGTCGGGCTACCGGGCCGTCGTCGACGCCTTCGGCATCGCCGAGGCCTTCGGCGGGCGGCGCCGCATCGTCGTGGCCACCGAGGAGCCCCTCACCCCGGGCATGGGCGGTACCGCCATCCGGGCCTGGGCCATAGCCGAGGCCCTGGCCGTCGAGCACGAGGTGGAGCTGGTCACCCTTCGCGACTGCACCCTGGGCCCGAGCGGCCCTCTGAGCGGGGTGCCGGGCCCGAGCGGCCCTCTGAGCGGGGTGCCGGGTCATTCGCGGTTCCGGTGCCGGTCGGTCACCGACGACGAGTTGCGGTCGCTCGAGCGATGGTGTGACGTCATGGTCGTCGGCGGCGTCCTGGCCTGGGTGCGGCCCTGGATCGCCGAGACCACCAAGGTCCTCGTCGTCGACGTGTACAACGCCTTCCACCTCGAAGCGCTCGAGCAGGCTGGGCCCGAGCGGCCCTCTGAGCGGGGTGCTGGGCCCGAGCGGCCCTCTGAGCGGGGTGCCGGGCCCGAGCGGCCCTCTGAGCGGGGTACCGGGCCCGAGCGGCCCTCTGAGCGGGGTGCCGCCGATGGGAGTCGCAGAGGAGAGGTCGTCGACGAGTGCACGTCGGCCCTCAACGCCCAGCTGGCCCGGGGCGACCTGTTCCTGTGCGCGTCGCCCAAGCAGCGTCTGTTCTGGCTGGGTCACCTGGCCGCCCTGGGACGGGTCAACCCCACCACCTATGACGACGACCCCACCCTCGAGTCGCTCATCGCCGTGGCCCCCTTCGGGCTCCCGGACACGCCGCCCGTGCGCACGGGTTCGGCCATGCGCGGTGTGGTCCCGGGGATCGGGCCCGACGACCGCATCATCTTGTGGGGTGGCGGCATCTACAACTGGCTCGACCCGTTGACCCTGGTGCGCGCCGTCGACCTCCTGCGCCGGCGCCGCCCCGACGTCCGGCTGTTCTTCCTGGGGCTGCGCCACCCCAATCCCGGTGTTCCCGAGATGGGCATGGGCGTGGCCGCCCAGGAGCTGGCGGCGTCGCTCGGCCTCACCGGCACCCATGTCTTTTTCAACCACGGCTGGGTTCCCTACCGCGAGCGCCAGAACTACCTGCTGGAAGCCGACATCGGCGTGAGCACCCATCGCCTGCACGTGGAGACGGCGTTTTCCTTCCGGACCCGCATCCTCGACTACCTGTGGGCGTCCCTCCCCGTGGTGGCCACCGGTGGTGACGCCCTGGCCGATGTGATCTCGGCCAACGGGGCGGGCATCGTCGTCCCCCCCGACGACGTCGGCGCCCTGGAGGAGGCCCTGTTCCAACTGCTCGACGACGATTCCCTCGCCGCCCGGTGCCGTGCGGGCGCAGCACGGGCGGCCACCGGCCTCACCTGGGCGTCGGCGTTGGCGCCCCTCCTGGCGTTCTGTCGCGCCCCGCACCGAGCCCCCGATCTGATGGCCGGGCTCGGACCGCCCCCGCCGGGGGCACGCGACCGGTCCCGCCCGTTCGACCTGCGACGCGACCTGGCCCTGCTGCGCACCTACCTGGGCGACGGTGGGCCCGCCGAGGTGGCTCGCAGGGCCTACGGCCGGGTCGGGCGCCGCCACCTACGCTCACGGCCATGAACAGGCTGGCCGAGCTGGCTGCGTCGCGCGAGCTGGTCGTGAACCTCACCCTGCGCGAGCTGCGGGGGAGGTACAAGCGCTCGGTGCTGGGCTGGGCGTGGTCGCTGCTCAACCCCCTGGCCACGATGGCCATCTTCAGCATCGTGTTCATCTACTTCCTGAAGGTGACCTTCCCCCCCGGCCAGCCCAGCGGCTTCGACTCGTTCCCGTTCGCCCTGCTCATCGGTCTGCTGCCCTGGAACTTCGTGTCCAACGGCATGAACGGTTCGATGGACGCCCTCATCGCCAACTCCAACCTGGTGAAGAAGGTGTACTTCCCCCGCGAGGTCCTGATCTTCGCCAACGTCGCCTCGTCGGTGGTCACGCTGTTGATCGAGCTCAGCGTGCTCTCTGTCGCCCTGGTGATCGCCGGCAACTTCGTGATTCCGTGGCTGCTGCCCGTCGCCCTGTTGGTGGTCATCCAGACCACGTTGGTGATCGGGATCGGCCTGACCCTCGCCGTGCTGAACGTGTACTTCCGCGACGTGCAGCACCTGGTCAGTATCTTGTTGCAGTTGTGGTTCTACGCCACCCCGATCGTGTACCCGGAGAGCGCCGTCCCCCCCCACGCCACCATCGGCGGCATCGGCGTGCTCACCCTCTACCGCCTCAATCCCATGGTTCGCTTCGTCGAGGCCTACCGGGCCTGCCTCTACGACCTGCGCCTGCCCTCGGCCGCCGACTTCGCCTACCTGGTGGTCACCGCGCTGGTGGCCGTCGCCGTGGGGGCGATGGTGTTCGCCCGTCTCGAGCCCAAGCTGGCCGAGGAGCTGTGAACATCGCTCGCTGCGGTCCTCCGCTGCGCTTCAGTCCTCGCTCATGAGCCGCATCGTCGTCGCCACCTGCGACGCCCTCACCCCCAAGATGGCCGGCCCCGCCATCCGCGCCCTGCAGATCGCCACGGCCCTGTGCCACGACCACGACGTGCAACTGGTGACCACATCGGTCGCCGGCGTGACCGACGCGCACTTCACCGTGCGGAGCGTCGACGACCGCCAGTTGGCCGATCTCGAGGCCTGGTGTGACGTGTTGGTCTTCCAGGGCTGGCTCATCACGGGGCGTCCGTTCCTGCTCGCATCCGACAAGGTGCTGGTGGCCGACATCTACGACCCCATGCACCTCGAACAGCTCGAGCAGGGGCGAGACGACGGCGAGCAGGCCCGGCGCCTGGCCGTGCAGGGCGCCACCGAGGTGCTCAACGAGCAGCTCATGCGGGGCGACTTCTTCCTGTGCGCCAGCGCCAAGCAACGCGACTTCTGGCTGGGCCAGCTGGCGGCGGTGGGTCGCATCAACCCCAGGACCTACGACGACGACGTGACCCTCGACTCGTTGATCTCGGTGGTCGCCTTCGGCGTTCCCGACTCGCCCCCGGTGCGCACCCGCCCGGCCGTGAAGGGGGTGATGGCCGGGATCGGCCCCGACGACAAGGTGATCCTGTGGGGAGGCGGGATCTACAACTGGTTCGACCCCCTCACCCTGCTGCGGGCCGTGGACCGGCTCCGTCACCACCGCCCCGATGTCCGCTTGCTGTTCATGGGCCTGCGCCATCCCAACCCCGACATCGCCGAGATGCGCATGGCGGTGGCCACGCGCCACCTGGCAGCCGAGCTCGGGCTGACCGACACCCACGTCTTTTTCAACGAGGGTTGGGTGGCCTACGACGACCGCCAGAACTACCTGCTCGAAGCCGACATCGGCGTCAGCACCCACCTGGCCCATCTGGAGACGGCCCTGTCGTCGCGCACGCGCATTCTCGACTACCTCTGGGCGTCGTTGCCGGTCGTGGCCACCGAGGGCGATGTCCTCTCCGACCTGGTGTCGTCCCGGGGGCTGGGGCTAACGGTGCCGCCGGGGGACGTCGACGCCCTCGAGCAGGCCCTGTTCCGCCTTCTCGACGACGAGGGCCTGCGCCGGCAGTGCCGGGACAATGTGGCCGCGGTGATGCCCGGGCTGACGTGGCCGCGGGTCCTCGCACCCCTGGTCGAGTTCTGCCGCCGTCCCCACCGGGCCCCCGATCTGGTCGACCCCGAGACCGCCGGGCGGATGCGCCGCCATCTTGGCCCTGCACCGAAGGGCCCGGCATGGCGACACGACGTCGGCGTGGGCTGGGACCACCTCCGCAACGGCGGCCCCGCCCTCCTGGCGTCCAAGGCGTGGAGCCGGGCGCGCCGGCGAACGAGCTGAAGCCCGTCTCCCTGCCGCGGGTGGGTATGCCGCGGGTGGGCATCGTCGTGCTCGACCATCACGGTGGTGATCTCACCCGGCGGTGCGTGGAGGCCATCTGGCGCACCGAGTGGCCGCCGGAGGCCTTGTCGGTCGTGGTGGTCGACAACAACGGCCCGGCCGGCGACCTCGCGGAGCGTCTCGGCGTTCCGGGGGTAACTGTGGTCGACGCCGGGCGCAACCGGGGCTTCGCAGGCGGATGCAATCTCGGGATCGAGGCCCTGGGCGTCGTCGACTACGTGGCGCTGCTGAACAACGACGCCACCGTCGATCCCGACTGGTTGGCCCCCCTGGTCGCAGTGCTCGAGGCCGACCCGACGGTGGGCGCGGCGTGCCCGAAGATCGTGTTCGACGGTTCGTTCGTCGACGTCGAGATGCACTCGCCCGCCGGCCCGCCTGGTGGCGGCGACCAGCGTCGCCTCGGGGTGGCGGTGCGCGGTGCCCGGCTCGATGGCATCGACGCGTGGAGGTCGGTGCAGCTCGTCGAGGGGTTCTGGGGCGTGCAGCACGACCCTCGCACCGGTGCCGCCTACCAGTGGACCAACGGCGACGCCCATCTGCGGGTGCCGGCCCGACCCGACGGCAGCCCCGGCTGTGCCAGCCTGCTGCTCTCGGCCGGCGAGCCACGGTCGGTCGTGGTCACGTCGGGCGACCGCCGGGTCGATCACACCGTCGGCCCTGAACCGGCGTGGTTCGACGTTCCCCTCGGGGGCCGGCCGGCCGACGTGATCAACAACGTGGGCTCGGTGCTGCTCGACGGCGGCTACGGCGCCGACCGCGGCTACCTCGAGCGCGACGACGGCCAGTACGACGCAGTCGAGGAGGTGTTCGCCTGGTGCGGGGCGGCGGTGGTGCTCTCCCGCCGCTACCTCGACGCCGTCGGCACCTTCGACGAGAGCTACTTCCTGTACTACGAGGACTTCGACCTGTCGTGGCGGGGACGGGCCCAGGGTTGGTGCTACCTCTACGTTCCCGGTCCCGTTGTGCGCCACGTGCACAGCGCCTCGGCTGTCGAAGGCTCCCGTCTCCACCATCACTACACGGAGCGCAACCGCATGCTCACGCTCACGCGCAACGCTCCCGCGCCGATGGCCCTGAGGGCCGCCGCCCACCACCTGCTGGTGACGGCGTCCTACGCCCGTCGGGACGTGCTCCAGCCCCTTCTCCGCAGGCAGGTGCCCTCGTGGGAGACGGTGCGCCGCCGGTCGGTCGCCTTCGCCTCGTTCACCGGGGCCCTTCCCCATGCCCTGGCCGGACGCCGGGAGCTACGCAGCCGCCGCCAGGTCGCCGATGCCGAGCTCCTCCGGTGGACGCTGGACCCGGCCCGGTAGGCTTTGTCGTCAATGGAGGTACCGCCCTACGCCGGTGCCGGTTTCGAGCCGTCCTCCGGTTCGCCGTCTTCCGGTTCGCCGTCTTCCGGTCCACTGTCGGTCGAACCGGCCATCGCTGAGCTGGCCCGCCGCCTCGATGCCGTCGAAGCCGGCGTCGGTCATCTCGGAGGCCGGCTCGAAGCGCTGGCCGTCTCCCTGGAGGCGAGCTTCGAGACGGCGGTGGCCACCGAAGTGCAGGCGGCGGCGGCCGAGCTGCGCCACACGGTGAGCGAGCTGGGTCGCATCCTCGTGCGCGACCTGGGCAAGCTGCCGCAGATGCTGGCCCAGCACCGCCAAGCGATCATCGCCGAGCTCCGCGGCGCCCGTGCGCCCGGGCCGGCCCGTGAACCCGCTCAGCTCTCGCCCGCTCCCCCCGGCGACGGACCGACCGGCCCCTCTCGCCCCGATCCCGGTCCTGCCGGCCCCGGCCCTGTGCCGGTCGACCAGAGCACCGTTCTCCGGGGCGCCGCCGCCGATCCCAACGCCGACGCCGACGCCGACGCCGACGCCGACATCCACGACCAGGGTTCCGACGCCGACGCTGACACCGACAACCAGGGGTCCGGCACCGATGACGACAACGGCCCGGACCTCGACCCCGGCGCCGGAGGTGACCGCAACTGGCGCGGCCACCTGCGCCGGCGGCACTAGTGCCGAGCCGCATCGGCTTCGACGGCACGCCCCTCCTCGGACCCAAGACCGGCGTCGGCTGGTACACCCATGAGCTGATCGACGCGGTGGCCCGCCGGGCCCCCGACGACGACATCCTCGTGTTCCCGATCTCGTGGCGCACGGCCCGGATGCTGCACCTCGATCCACCCCACCGCCCCAACGTGAGCGTCACCCGACGGATGGCCCCGGCCCGGCCCCTGTGGGCGGTGTGGGACCGGGTCCCGTTCCCCCCGGTCGAGTGGCTGGTGCGCTGCGACGTGTTCCACGCCACCAACTTCATCTGCCCGCCGTCGTCGAAGGTGCCCACGGTGGTGACTGTCCACGACATCGGCTTCGTCCATCATCCCGAGTCGGTGTCGCCATCCATCCGCCGCATGGCCCACCTGCTCCCCAACGTGCTGCGGCGGGCGTCGATCGTCATCGCCGTCTCCAACTTCACCCGTGACGAACTGGCGGCGTGGCTGCCCGACGTGGCCGACCGGATCGTCGTCATCCCAAACGGGAGCCACCGCCGGTCCGCGGCCCCCTCCGACCCCGGCCTGGAGCCGGGCCCTCCGTACGCCCTCATGCTCGGCACGCTGGAGCCGAGGAAGAACGTCGCCCTCGCTCTCGACGCCATGCGCATCCTGGTCGACCGCGGCGTGGGGCTGCGCCTGGTGTTGGCCGGAAGTGCCAGCCCCCGGTTCGACCTGGGCGCAAACCTGCGCGAGCGCGACCTCGGGATGCCCGAGATCGTGAACACCGGGTACATCGACGACGCCCGGATGGCCGCGCTCATGGCCGGGGCCCGCCTCCTGGTGTTTCCCTCCCTCTACGAGGGCTTCGGCATGCCCATCATCGAGGCCATGGAATCGGGGGTGCCCGTCGTCGGGGTGGAGGCGGCGGCCACCCCCGAGATCGCCGGTGACGCCGCCCTGCTCGTCGACCCCGGCGACGCCGAGGCCTTTGCCGACGCCATGGCCCTGGTGGCCACCGACGACGATCTGCGGGACCGCATGGTCGCCGCCGGCCGAGTCCGGGCGTCGGGCTTCTCGTGGGACAAGGCCGCCGACAGCGCCCTCCGCCTCTATCACAGCCTGGCCCGTTGAGAGGTGTCGACAGGCGGCGGGCCGTTGCCTGCCGGCGCAGCCGTTAGCCTGACCCGATGCGCGTACGAGCCTTCATGGTGGCCGTCCTGGCCGCGGCCCTGTTCGGCGTGGCCTCGGTGTCGGCAGGGGCGGGCGCCCAGACGGGCCAGGGCCTACCCGGTCCGACCGACGAGCAGGCGGCGGTCGCCGCCGGTCGCGACGCCGGGGTGGCCAAGGCCGTGGTTCCCAAGCCTGGCCCGGCCGGTGCGGCCGCGGGCGCCACCTTCTCCGCCGCCGCTCCCTCTGCGCCGGCGGGGCCTCAGCCGTTCACGACCGCCCACGTCTTCGCAACCCGGTACAACCCCACCACGCCCGGCAGTTTCGAGGTCGCCCTGCCCGACAAGTGCGCCAAGTTTGCCGCCCTGGGTCTCACCAGCACCCTGCAGGCCCAGGGATGCCCGCCCGGGTACGCCGTTGGACTCGACTACCGGGTCGTCGTCACGCGCGCCAACGGTCAGAGCGCCGTGGTCCCCCTGAAGGACGCCGGCCCCTGGAACACCGACGACAACTACTGGGACTACGGGCCCAACACCCCCCGTCCCCGCCGCTTCGGCGCCGGCCTGAGCCCCGGGCTGCCCGAGGCTCAGGCGGCGTTCGAGAACGGTTACAACTTCTCCCAGAACTGCCTCGACCTGAACCGCCAGCCCACCGGCCACCCAGGCGCCGCAGACCAGTTCGGCCGCTGTGTGCTCAACCCCGCGGGCATCGACCTGTCGATGGCGGTCGCCTCCCAGTTGGGCATGGCCGCCAACGAGTGGGTGACCGTCACCTTCCTCTGGGAGCCGTTGCGGAACAACATCGTCTCGGTGAACAGCGCCAAGCTTGCCGACGTCGCCGGCGCGTCGTTGGCCGACGGCGCCGGGGCCGTCCAGTGGTCGGCCAACGGCGCGACCAACCAGCAGTGGCGCCTGCTGCCGTTGAATGCCGACATCGTCGTCATCCAGTCGCTCGAGAGCGGCCAGGTCCTCGACGTGGCCGGCGCCTCGACCGCCGACGGTGCCCCGGTGGTCCAACACCCGTGGAACGGTGCCGTCAGCCAATGGTGGTGGATGATCCCGACGGGCGCAGGCGGGTTCTGGGTCGTCTCGATGAACAGCGGCAAGGTTCTCGATGTCGCCGGCGCCAGCGCGATCGACGGCGCCCCCCTGAACCAGTGGTCGTGGTACGGCGGGGCCAGCCAGCAGTGGCGGATGTCGCCCATCGGCAACGGTTGATGGCGCACCGGTCGATGGCGATACCGACGAGATGAGCATCGACGGGCTTTAAGGAACGGCGAACGGCCCTGCTCGGCGACCGGGAGCTGCGGGGGACCGATTTCGCCCGGGCCTACGCCGCTCTCGCCGACGAGTGGCTCGGCGAGCTCTTGGGCGACGAGCCCGGCGTCACCCTGGTGGCCCTCGGTGGCTACGGGCGGGGCGAGCTGTGCCCTCACAGCGACCTCGACGTCCTGGCCGTCCACGACGGCCGGCGCGATCTGGGTGCGTTGGCCAACCGCGTCTGGTACCCGATCTGGGATGCCGGCGTCCGCCTCGACCACAGTGCCCGCACCGAGCGGGAGACGCTGCGCCTGGCCCGCTCCGACCTCAAGGTGGCCATGGGCCTCCTCGATGCCCGCATTGTGGCCGGTGACGAGACGGTCGGCAGCGATCTCCGGTCCAAGGCGGCCGGCCAGTGGCAGGAGCACGGTCGCCGGTTCCTGGCCGAGCTGGGCTCGTCCACCCGGGAGCGCCACCAGTCCTTCGGCGACGTGGCCTTCCTCCTGGAGCCGAACCTCAAAGAGGCCAAGGGTGGCCTGCGGGACATCACGGCCATGCGGGCGGCGGCGGCGGCGGCGCCGTTCGCCGCTCGCCTCGACCTGGTGGACGACGCCGCCGAGCTGCTTCTCTCCGCCCGGATCGAGCTGCACCGGGGCGCGCCGCGGGCCAACGACCGCCTCCTGCTCCAGGACCAGGACGAGGTGGCCAGCCGCCTCGGCTACGGCGACGCCGACGAGCTCATGGGTGGCATCTCCGGCGCAGCCCGGCGAGTGGCTTGGCTCGGCGACGATGCCTGGCGGCGGGTCGACAGGTGGCTGGAGGGGCCGCGCGGGTCGCGCGCCGCTCGCGACAGGGCCGTCGGGCCCGGGCTGGTGCTACGCGATGGCGAGCTGCGCCTCACCGACCCGGGCGTCGCCGACGATGACAGCCTGGCCCTTCGGGTCGCCGCCGCGGCGGCAAACCCCAGTGCCCGCATCAACCACGACAACCTGGCCCGAATCGGCGGCCTGGGGCCCCTGTTCGGGCCCTGGTCCCCGAAGGT
>JBPCNP010000173.1:0-9010 GCA_051001215.1 Acidimicrobiales bacterium | reverse complement strand
GCCCTCTGAGCGGGATGCAGGGCCCGAGCGGCCCTCTGAGCGGGATGCAGGGCCCGAGCGGCCCTCTGAGCGGGATGCAGGGCCCGAGCGGCCCTCTGAGCGGGATGCAGGGGCGCTCGAGGTCGAGGTCGTTCCCGACGAGACGTACGCCACGGCCCATGCCGCCGCCACCCGGGCCATCCTGAACCACCCACGGCTCCGCCAGCACTTCCCCGCCGGCGACCTGTGGCTGGTGGGCTTCGACGTGGTCGACAAGGACGACGGCGACGGGCCCCGCTTCGCCACGCTGGTGCACGACACGACGACCGGTCGGGCCGCCCGGGTCCAGGGTTGGCTCGACGACCCCGAGAGCTCGCAGATCTTCCCGATCGCCCACCAGTGGCCGCCCAGCGAGGACGAGCACGCCTGGGCCCTGTCGATCCTGGCCGACGACCCCGAGATGGCGGCACTGCTCGAGCCCGAGGGGGCCTACGCCTACAGACCCATGCCTCCCCTCGTCAACATCGAGAACGCCGACGGCTCCGTCGACCGGGTCATCGCCGTGGGCCTGCGCACGCCCGGCGGCGACGGCGAGGGTGGGCGGCATCGCATCGTCGGCGTACGCACGTTCGACGCCGAGATCATCCGGGAGCCGCCGGGCGTGGTGACGCCGTCGTCGGTCGACTGCGGACCGCCACCGGGGCCGGCGTGCCCGCTGGTGGCCGGGGAGCGCGAGGCGCGCCTGCGGGTGCGTCGGGGCGACACTGTGCTCTGGGACCTGGTCGTGGTGCGCCCGTCGGCGTCGTCGGGAACGAACGGCTCGGGCGTGGAGCTCCGGACCGTCGACTACAAGGGCCAGCGGGTCCTCTCCCGGGCCCATGTCCCGATCCTGAACGTGGCCTACGACGACGCGGGGGCGGCCGCCGGCTGCGGCCCGACGTATCGCGACTGGCAGCACGAGGAGAGTTGCTTCACCGCCGAGGGCACCGATCCGGTCGCCGGGTTCCGGATGTGCACGACGCCCCCGCAGACCATCCTCGAGTCCCAGGTCGACGGTGGGAACTTCCGGGGGGTGGCCCTGTGGCTCGACGGCGACGAGCTGGTGATCGTCAGTCAGCTCCAGGCCGGGTGGTACCGCTACGTCAGCGAGTGGCGGCTGGCGGCCGACGGCACCATCCGCCCCCGGTTCGGCTTTGCCGCCACCCAGAACCCGTGTACCTGCCACGTGCACCACCATCACGCCTACTGGCGTTTCGACTTCGACATCCTGGAGCCCGAGAGCAACGTGATCCAGGAGTACAACGACCCGCCCGTGGTGGAGACGGCCAACTGGCACACGGTGCGCCTGGAGGTCCGCCGTGACCGGAGCGCCGAGCACGGCCGGTACTGGCGGGTCCGCAACACCAGGGCGTCGCAGGGGTATGCCATCCGGCCCGGGCCCGGCGACGGCACCGCCGACCAGTACGGGGCGGGCGACGTCTGGATCCTGCGCTACGACCCCAACGAGGTCGACGACGGCCAGGGGTTCACCACCGACCCGCTGCTCTCGCGGGCCAACCTCGACCGCATGGTCTCGGGGGAATCAGTGGAGCGCCAGGACCTGGTCGTCTGGTACGGCGCCCACTTTCGCCACGACGGCGAGCACGAGACCGACACCCCGGGCCACCGGGTGGGGCCTGATCTGGTTCCCTATCAGTGGAAGGAGGCATCCTTGGCCCCGCCGCCATACGCCAACCTGGCACCCCCGACCGACGAGGAGCTGAAGCCTCCTCCGCCCCGCAAGGAACCGCCTCGCGGGTCGTGATCCACGGCGAGGCGCACGGCAACCATGGCGGGAGTGGCGCGACTACGCGATACTGGTAGAGAGGCGCTGGAGCTGTTCTGTAAGGCGGGAAACGCCGGGTGTGCCCCACTTCGTACGGTGACCCATCGTCCAGCCCTCGGTTTCCGCGCCTCTGTGCCCGTTGCTCCACCTTCGCAGTTGTTCCATTTCTCAGAAAGGCAGCCTCCTCGTGCTGCGATCCCTGTTCGGAAGAAAGACGACGCGAGAAGACATCGAGCGCGACGCCTCGCAGCAGATCGAGTCGTTGGTGCGGTCCGGGTCGAACCCGCCGCCCGCAGGCTGGACCCTCGCCGACGCGCTGACCGGCTCGGTGGGAGCGCCACCGCGGCCGCCGGCGGTGCCGGCGGCGCGCCCTGAAACCACGGGGCTGAGCGAGCCCGAGACCGAGCCGACGACACCCGCGCCTGCGGTCGACGTCGATGCAGACGCGGCCGACACCACGGTGCCGCCGGCCGCGCCGATCCCTGCCCGCACGCGGGCGACATCCAAGGCGGCCGGGCCCAAGGCGACGGCGACGCCGCGCCGGGCGTCGGGTACCCGCTCGCCGGCTTCGGCCAAGGCTGCAGCTCCGAGGGCTGGAGCGCCGAGAGCCGGCGCCCCGACGCCGGCGACCCGGAAGGTCGCGACCCCGAGGGCGGCCACGTCGAGGGCGGCCACGTCGAAGGTCGGCGCCCCCAAGGCGGCCACGCCGAGGGCCCGAGCGGCGAAGCCGGTCGCGCCCAAGCCGGCCACCCGCACGACCGGCACCCGCAAGGGTTCCTGAGAAACGAATCCCCGGCGACGGTGACCCGGCGTGACGCCGGGTCACCGTCAGGGATGGAGTCGTGCTGGTCGAATCGAGCGTGGTTCCGGGACGGGGGGGCGGCTCGGTCGGCCCGGCGCTTCAGTCCTCTCCGCCCAATGCCGATGGAGCCACGGCAGAACCTGCTGCGCGCCGGCAGGGTTCCGGGGCCCCGCGACACTCCGGGGTTGGGGGCCCCCGGCGCGCCGTGCCGGGTAGGGTCGCCGTCTCATGAGCGCAGCGACGCGGGCGCAGAGCGGGCGCGCCGCCGTCGTGGTCGCCGGCGGGTCGGCCCGACGCATGGGAGGCGTCGACAAGCTGGGGCTCGAGGTCGGTGGCCTCCCCATGCTCGATCGGGTGCTCGGGTCGGCGCGGGCCCTGTGCGACGAGGTGGTCGTGGTCGGTCCGGTCCGCCCCACGGCGGTGGACGGAGCCACGTTCACGTCCGAGGCCGTGCCCGGCGGGGGGCCGGTGCCGGCGGTGGCGGCCGGCCTGGCTGTCGTCGATGCGGACGCCACGGTCGCGGTGTTGGCAGGTGATCTGCCCCTGCTCACCTCCGCCCACCTGGAGGTGCTGTTCGCGGCCGTATCCGGCCCGGGGGTCGAGGCCGCGGCCGCGGTCGACCAGCGAGGTCGTCATCACCCCCTCCTCGCCGTCCATCGGGGGCCGGCGCTGCGGGCCCGGCTGCAACGGCTGGGTCCGGAGCTGGCCGGCCTTCGGGCATCCCGGTTGCTCCCGACCGCGGTCGTGTCGGTCCGGCTCGGCTCCGAGGCCACGCTCAACGTCAACGCCCCGGCCGACCTCGAACGAGCCCGCCAGCTCGCCGGCGCCCGAGCGTGAGTGAGCAGGCGCCGGAATCCGAGGCGGACTGGCCCCGGCGATACGCCCGGGCGTTGGGCGCCGACCTGGCCGACACCGAGGTCGAGGTCCTGCTGGATCTGGCCCGCGACGTGGCCCACGGCAGCGAGCGCCGCTTCGCGCCGTTGTCGACCTTTGTCGCCGGGCGCTTCGTGGCCGACCGGGTGGCCGCCGGGGCGTCGGTGTCCGACGCCCTGGCCGAGGCCGTCGCCGTGGCCCGCTCGCTGCTGCCCACCGAGGACCGAACCTGACACGGCGCTCCTGGCCTTTCGGACCGAGGAGGCGAGAAGCGACGGTGGGACTGAGCGACGTGCTCGGAGCCCGAGCCCAGGGCCAACAGCTATGCCCACGGCCCCTGCTGAGGGTGGCCGGCGCCGTCACGGGCGGCGTCGAGGCGTCGCCTCTGGGGGCCGACGGTTGCTTGCGGAGCGCGGGCCGACTCGACGCCTGCCTCGCTCACGCAGAGCCGTTCGAACAAGGCTCCGGTGAGGACCAGTGCGGCACCGGCGATCGCGGCGGGGCGTCGCCGGCGGCCCAGCGTGAGGGCGATGGTCGCGCCCGCGACGGTCAGCGCCCGGGCTCTGCCGGCCAGGGTCGCAGCCCGACCTGCGCCCCGGTAGGGGGCACAGGCATCGGGGTGCAGCCGTTCCATGGCCTGGCTGGCCACACCCTCGACCACTACCCCGGCGCCCAGCAGCCGGCGGGCGGCCCCGGCCCCCGGCCCGTTCACGGGCGAGAGGGCCACGGCGGCGGCACCCGCACTGGCCATGGCGCTGCCGGCGAACACGAACGGCAGTTCGCGACGTGCCTCGTGCCAGGAGGGGACGGCGGTGTCGGCCAGGATCACCGCCGTGTAGGTGCACATGACCGGGCCGAGTACCCCGGCGACCAGTTCCAGTACCCGACCGACGCCGCGGAGGCGTTCCGTGCGCTCGCACACGGCGGCGCCGGCAGCGGCGGGCACGAAGGCCGACACCACCCAGGTGCCCACACTCATGGGCGACGTCGGCTTGGCCACCCGCAACATGTTGACGAACCGCTCGGGGCGCCCGAGGTCGGCGACGAGCAGCGCGGGGCTGACCAACGCCCCGACTGCCGCCACGAACACGGCTCGCCGGGCCAGGGCGTCGTCGCCGCGCAGCCGTGACGCCAGGGCCAGGGTGGCCGATGCACCGGCCAGTCCGCCGGTGAAGAAGTAGACGGGAACCGGCCATCTCCACACCGGCGCCTTGAGCACGGGACGGCCGTAGTAGGAGGCCGGGGCCTCCTCCTCCACCTCCGTTCCGGTCACGGTTCGGTCGGTCATGGGCCGCCGCGACGTGACCAGAACACTGGGCGGGGGCTCACCGGCGCCCGGGCCCGAGCGGCCCTCTGAGCGGCCGCCTGAGCGGGGTGCCGGCGACGACGGCCCCGGCCACGGTGGCCACCACCGCGACCGCGGCCACCCCCGCCGTGCGCCATATCGACGCCAGGTCGCGGGTGGTGACGACCGGGTCGGGAGGAAGGCCGTAGGTCTCGGGGTCGTCGAGCAGGAGGAAGAACGCCCCCATCCCGCCGACCCCGTCGGTGGGGTCGGCCCCGTAGAGCCGGGCCTCGGGGGCGCCCGAAGAGCGCAGGGCCGTCACCCGCCCGTCGGCGGCGGCTCGCAGCTGGTCCAGGGGTCCGAACTGGATCGACTCGGTGGGACAGGCCTGGGCGCACGCCGGCGTCATCCCCGCACCGATGCGGTCGTAGCAGAGCGTGCACTTCCACACCCGCCCGTCGCCCCGGCGCTGGTCGATGACCCCGAACGGGCAGGCGGGCACGCAGTACCCGCACCCGTTGCACACGTCGTCCTGCACCACCACCGTGCCGTGCTCGGTGCGGAACAGGGCCCCGGTGGGGCACACGTCGAGGCAGGCGGCGTCGGTGCAGTGCTTGCATACGTCCGACGACATCAGCCAGCGCACCTCGTCACCGGCGGCTGCAGGCACCAACTTCTCCTTGAACGTGACGTGGCGCCAGGTGTCGGCACCCAGCGCGCCGGTGTTGTCGTACGACGTGGCCGAGAACACGAAGCCGTCGTGAGGCACCTGGTTCCACTCCTTGCACGCCACCTCACAGGCCTTGCAGCCGATGCACAGCGAGGTGTCGGTGAAGAAGCCCACCCGGGGATGGTGCTGGGCCCACCCGGAGTCACCGGCGGGATCGGCCGACGACGGGAGCGTCACGGCCCCTCACCTGCGACGCCGGCGCGGGCCTGGTACTCGTTCACCAGACGGGTGAGGTCGGGGCCCCGGGGACGACGGCCGGGGCGGATGTCACACGAGGCCGCCTTGGACTCCTGGATGTGGACGTTGGGGTCGAGCACCACCCCGGACAGGTCGTTGGCCGAGTCGCCCGTCGACAGGCCCCGTCGTCCCCAGTGGTAGGGCAGGCCCACGTGATGGACGGTGCGGCCCTGGACGCGAAGAGCGGGCATGCGCTCGGTCACCAGCACCCGGGCCTCGATGGCCGATCGGGCCGTGACCACCGTGGCCCAGCCCCCGTTCACCAGTCCCCGCTCGGCGGCCAGCTCGGGCCCCACCTCGCAGAACATTGCCGGCTGGAGTTCGCTCAGGTAGGCCAGGAAACGGCTCATGCCGCCGGCGGTGTGGTGTTCGGTGAGCCGGTAGGTGGACACCACGTAGGGATAGACGTCGGCCCCGGGTTGCCCGCCGCTGGGGTTGGAGCGGTTCCGCCGCCGGGAGTGGATCACGCGGGCCGGGTTCGACTCCTGGGCGTAGAGGGGGTTCGAGAACGGCGACTCGTGGGGCTCGTAGTGGGCGGGCAGGGGCCCGTCGACCAGGCCGCTCGGGACGAACAACCAACCCCGACCGTCGGTCTGCATCACGAACGGCTCGTCACCGCGCAAAGCCTTCTCCGCCGTCGCCCCCTCGGGGGGCCGGTAGTCGGGGCGCATCGTGGCCACGAAGTCGGCGACGTCCTCGCCCGTCCACCGGCCGGCCTCCTCGTCCCACCAGACGTAGCGCTTCCTCTTCGACCACGGTCGGCCGTCGGGGTCGGCCGAGGCCCGGTTGTAGAGCATCCGCCGGTTGGCCGGCCAGGCCCACCCCCACTCGGGCGCGACCCACGATTGCTCCGACCCGGGCGTGCGCCGGGCCGCCTGGTTGGTGCCCCCGGCATAGGCGCCCGAGTAGATCCAGCAGCCGCAGGCCGTGGACCCGTCGGCCTCGAGGTCGGTGTAGCCGTCGACGGGCCCGTCGGGCCCCCAGCCGCTGATCTCGGCGAGGACGGCCTCGGCGTCGGGCTCGGCGACCGAGCCGTGCGTGGGGTAGTCCCAGGTGAGATCGACAACGGGCCGGTCACGGGCCTCGGGAGAAGCGGCGAGCTTGTCCTTGATGATGCGCCCGAGGTGGAAGAAGAACCACAGGTCCGAGCGACAGTCGCCCGGGGGCTCCACCGCGGCGTGGTGCCATTGCAGGAGGCGCTGGGTGTTGGTGAAGCTGCCGCTCTTTTCGGTATGGGCGGCGGCGGGCAGGAAGTACACCTCGGTGCCGATGTCGGTGGTGTGGGTGTCGCCGCTTTCGATCTCGGGGGAGTCGTACCAGAACGCAGCCGTCTCGATCTCGACCAGGTCGCGCACGACCAGCCAGTCCAGGTTGGCCAGGGCCTGGCACTGCAGCCGGCCGTTCGCCGATCCCACGACGGGGTTCTCGCCCACCACGAAGAAGCCCTTGACCTTGCCGTCGACCATGTCGAGGGTGCTGCGGTAGTGCGAGTGGTCCTGGTCGATCCTCGGCAGGTAGTCGAAGCAGAAGTCGTTGTCGGCGGTGGCGGCGTCGCCCCACCAGGCCTTCAGCATGCTCACCAGGTAGGCGTCCATGTGGCCCAAGAACCCCGCCGGTGCACTGAAGGTGTCGATGTAGCCGGCCAGGTCGGTGGGGCCTCGGGCGGGCACCATCGGGAGGTAGCCGGGGAGGATGTTGAACAGCGTGGGGATGTCGGTGGAGCCCTGGATGCTGGCGTGGCCGCGCAGGGCGAGGATGCCGCCACCAGGGCGCCCGATGTTGCCGAGCAGCAACTGGATGATGGACGCGGTGCGGATGTACTGCACCCCCACGGTGTGCTGGGTCCAACCCACCGAGTAGACGAAGGCCGAGGTGCGCTCCCGGCCGGAGTTGTCGCAGAGGGCTTCGGCCACGCGGGTGAACAGCTCGGGGGGGACGCCGCAGACCTGCTCGACCATGTCGGGCGTGTAGCGGGAGAAGTGGCGCTCGAGGATCTGGTAGACGCAGCGGGGATCTTCCAGGGACGGGTCGGTGTCGGGGCGCCCTGCGCCCTGGTGCTTCGAGCCGTGGCCGTGGGCCTCGCCCATCGCCTGTTCGCGGTGGCCGGCGGCGGCGGTGGCCGGGCCCATCCCCGCGTACTGCCAGGTGGTCGGGTCGTAGGTCCTGCTCGCAGGGTCGAAGCCGGAGAACAGGCCGTCGAGGTCCTCGGTGTCGGCGAAGTCGTCGTCGACGAGGGCAGACGCGTTCGTGTACGCGGCCACGTACTCGCGGAAGTCGCGCCCGTTGGACAGGATGTGGTTGACGATGCCCCCGAGAAAAGCGATGTCGCTGCCCGCCCGGATGGGCACGTGGATGTCGGCCAGGGCGCTGGTGCGGGTGAAGCGGGGATCGACGTGGATCACCGTCGCACCCCGGGCCTTTGCCTCCATCACCCATTGGAACCCCACGGGGTGGCACTCGGCCATGTTCGAGCCCTGGATGAGGATGCAGTCGGCGTTCTGCAGGTCCTGCTGGAAGGTGGTGGCGCCTCCCCGCCCGAACGAGGTCCCCAGACCGGGGACGGTCGAGGAGTGTCAGATGCGGGCCTGGTTCTCCACCTGGACCGCGCCGAGGGCGGTGTAGAGCTTCTTCATGAGGTAGTTCTCCTCGTTGTCGAGGGTCGCTCCTCCGAGGCTGGCGAACCCCAGGGTTCGCTTCAGTGTGCGATCCCCGCCCTCGTCGCGCTCCTGCCAGGTGGCCGCCCGGGTGGCGATGACTCGGTCGGCGATGCGGTCCATGGCCTCGACGAGGGACAGGTCCTCCCACTCGGTGCCGTAGGGCCGGCGGTACTTCACCTTCTGCTCCCGCGCCGGGTTGGTCACCAGGCTGAGGCTGGCCGAGCCCTTGGGGCACAGGCGGCCGCGGGAAATGGGACTGTCGGGGTCGCCTTCGATCTGGGTGACGGCGCCGTCGGTGACGTACACCTTCTGGCCACAGCCCACCGCGCAGTACGGGCAGATCGAGTCCACGACCTTGTCGGCCGCCTTCGTCCGTGGGACCAGCGTCGCCGAGCGCTTCGTCTGGACCGCGGGGCCGAGGCCGCGAGGATCGTCGCCCCGGAGCTGGCGCAGGAGGGGCCAGGCGCCGATCCGCTCTCCGGCACTCATGACCCGGAACCCACGGAGCCCGTACCCACGAACCCAGTACCCACGGTGGCTCTCCCTTCGCCGTCCGACCCGACGCAGATGCCCTTGCGGCCGCCGACGTTAGTACGGCTGCCGACGACGTTGCCTCCAGCGC
>JBPCNP010000172.1:0-21512 GCA_051001215.1 Acidimicrobiales bacterium | reverse complement strand
CCCTCACTCCCCCCCCCAACAAAGAAAAGGGGGAGAGAGCCGGGAAGTTTTCGTCTGGGCCCCGACGGGGGGAACGGGGAGGCCCCGAGCCGCGTCGGGCGCCAGGCCCTGATGGGTCCCGGCCCGGGGTCGCGCCTTGCCCGGCTGAACACTCCTTCGAGTTCGGGCTAGCGTCGGCTATCCACGAGTACGGGGGTGGCGCATGGCGCTGGAAGAGGTCGTCAACGAGCATTTCCTGGTCCGGTACCGAGCCCTGCTCGACGCCGAGGACGCCGCCTTCGACGAGCTCGAGCACGCCTTCGAGGACGGTGACCGGGAGCAGTTCGTGATCGACCTCGCGGCATGGCACGACACCCTCGACCGGCGCCTGGGCTTCCTGGAGCGCAGCGGCGTTCCCCGTGCTACCAGCCCGGCGGTGACGTAGGGGCGGTGCGGGGTTCCAGACGTGACGGCGGGCCCATGAGCGGCGTCCGGAGGGCGCTCGGCGTCTGTGCCACCGGTCTGTTCCTGGCCGGAGTGATGTCGGCTTCGGCTCTGGGCAACAGCCGCCCCCCGGGCGAGCCGAGGGGGCTGGCTCAGGTGCAGGCCGCGCCCGTTGTGCCCTCCGACGCCCGTGGCCCTTCGACGTCGGTCGCCCCCAGCGCGGACGCGGTGACCACCGGGATCGTCGGGCCCGTCCCCCTTCCCCTATCCGGCTGCCCGCCGCCGCCCCGCCCGCCCGGTTCCGGATCGCCAGGGTCGATCTGGCACCCGTCGGTGCTCGTGCCCGACCCCGACCTGCCGGCGCCACCGGCACCGACCGCCCTGGTCGCCGACATGGCGCCTCTCCGCGGCAAGGGCATGTGGGTGTGGAAGTTCCGCCAGAGCGAGGGGGGCGACGCCGATGCCATCGTCGCCCGTGCCGTGGCCGCCGGGCTCACCCAGCTGTGGGTTCGCATCGGCGACTCGAAGGACGGCTTCTACGGATCCGACGAGTTGGCCGCCCTGGTGCCTCGGGCCCACGCCCGCGGGCTGTCCGTGATCGGGTGGGGGTTCCCCTACCTCTGGGACCCCGTCGGCGATGCCGCGTGGACCGCCGAGGCCCTCTCCTGGCGGGGCCCGGACGGGGCCTCCCTCGACGGTTTCAGCCCGGACATCGAGGAATCCACCGAGGGAGTGATGCTCAGCGAGGCCCGGGCTCGGCTCTACCTCGGTCTCGTGCGCCAGGCTGCTGGACGCCGGCTGGTCGTCGCCACCGTCTACCGGCCCACCGACGTGCACTGGGCCCGGTATCCCTACGAGGCAATGGCGCCGTACGTGGATGCCTTCGCCCCCATGGTCTACTGGGGCTGCACCGAGCCAGGCGAGGCCGCGACCCAGGCCATCGATCGCCTCGCCGCCATGCGCCCCGTTCATCTGATCGGCCAGGGCTACGACATGGCCGACGAGGGCGGTCGTAGCGGCCCACCCAACGGGGCCGAGACCGCCCGGTTCCTGGACGTGGCCCGGCGGGGCGGGGCCGTGGGGGCGTCCTTCTGGGTCTGGCAGTCCATCGGTGACGAGCAGTGGGCCACGATCGCGGGCTACCCGTGGCCGCCCCCTCCGGCCCATCGGTGACCGGCCTGCCGGCCTGAGGCAGTACCGGCGCTACCGTGGGCATCGACGTCCGACTGCGGACGGGGAGAGGGAGGCCGATGGCCGACGACAACCCGGTGACCCTTCACCGAGGCCTACCCGAGACGGTGCTCGACGCCGAGCCGCCCGGCGCCGTGGCCGCCCTGGCTGCGGCCATGGCCACCCCCGTTGAGCATCGCCGAGAGGAAGTCTCGGCGGTGGTGGCCAGGTGGCCCAGGTTCCTCGACGGGTGGGCCCGCCTGGGGGAGCTGGCGCGCGATGACGTCGAGGCCTATGCCTGTTTCCGGGTGGGCTATCACCGGGGTCTCGACCGCCTGCGCCAGTCCGGCTGGCGGGGTTCGGGGTACGTGCGCTGGCGCCACGACACGAATCGAGGCTTTCTCCGGGCTGTCGGCGGCCTGGGCCGATCGGCGAGTGCCATCGGTGAAGTCGACGAACAGGCCCGCTGCGCCGAGTTCGTACGTCAACTCGACCCCGAGTGGTCGGGGGCCGAGGAGCAACGGCGGGACTGACCTCGGCCTCCGGGAGTCGCATCGCCCGCCGGGTGGTCGTGTCGGGTCGGGTGCAGGGCGTGTTCTACCGCAGTTCGTGTCGCGACAGGGCCCGCGCCCTGGGCGTGACCGGGTGGGTCCGCAATACGGCGGCCGGGACGGTCGAGCTCTGGGCCGAGGGTGACCCGGCCCAGGTCGGTGCCCTCCTGCGCTGGTGCCACGAGGGGCCAGGCCACGCCGACGTCGACGGCTTGGACGTCCACGAGGTCGTCCCGACGGGCGCCGACGCATTTCACGTACGATGACGCCTTCGACAGCGACCGCTGCCGGAGGAAGCGACGTTGGTGCAACGGAGGTAGGGAATGCAGGTCAAGCGGTTCGTCAGTACGGGCCTGGTCGCGACAGCGTTGGTTGTCGGCCTGGTCGGATGCGGCGGCAGCAGTAGCAGCAAGTCGGTCGGTGGCAAGAGCGTGAGCGCCGATGTCGTGGCCTCGGACAGTCCCACACCTCACTTCGCACCAAAGATTCTCCGGGCGACCTCGGGCAGCGACGTGTCGTTCACCCTCAAGAACGAGGGCAAGGTGGCCCACAATTTCACCGTGAGCTTCCTCGGCATCGACCAGGACGTGCAGCCCGGCCAGACGGTGCCGATCACCTTCAAGGTGCCCCCCCCGCCGAAGGGCATCGATTACTACACCTTCTACGACAAGAACTATCAGGGCGACGGGATGCAGGGGCGCATCAACGTCGGGTGACCTTCACTGCCCCGGTCGGCATGGACCGGGGCAGATGGAAGGCACGGCCGGCCCGAACGATCATCGAGCGACGAGCGACGAGCGACGAGCGACGAGCGACGAGCGACGAGCGACGAGCGACGAGCGACGAGCGACGAGATAGTCTCGTTGTCCGGACGAACATGACCAGCATTGAACCCGGGCTGGCGGGAACGAGCCACATGGCTTCAACGGTAGGAACCGGGCAAGCATCGGCCACCGGGTGACCCGTCCATGACACGCGCGAAACGGGAGAGAACGACGGGGTCCCGTCGTTCGGCACCTCGCCGGCTCTCGGCGATTCGCACCCTTGCCGCAGTCATCCTCGGCGTCGGCAGCCTGGTGGCCGTGGGGCCGGGTCTGGGTGGCCGCGCCAGCTACGGTGCGTCGGGCAACCCCCTTCTCCTGTCCACCGCCTCCCCGACGACGAGGGTGGGCGGTTCGATCTTCGACAATGCCAACCTTCTTGGCGGCGTCAATCCCACGGGGACGTTGACCTTCCGGCTGTTCGGTCCAGGGGACACCGGCTGTCTCGCGCCGATATTCACGTCGCCGCCGGTCGCCGTGAACGGCAGTGGCTCGTACAACTCGCCATCCTTCACGGTCACCGCCGCCGGCACCTACCGATGGACGGCGAGCTACAGCGGTGACGCCAACAACAACCCGGTGGGTCCCACAGCCTGCTCGGACCCGTCGTCGTCGGTCATCGTCCTCGGCGCCGACACCGTGCTCACGACCATGGCGTCGTCGGCTGGGGCCACCACCCACGACGTCGCAACGCTCGCCGGCGGCTTCAACCCCACCGGCACCATCACCTTCACGCTGACGGGCCCAGGCGACACATTCTGCAGTGGCGCCCCGGTGCACACGGCGACGGTGATGGTGAACGGCAACGGCAACTATGACTCGGGGACGTTCGCTCCCGCCTTCTCGGGTGCGTACAAGTGGCAGGCCATCTACAGCGGCGATGCCAACAACCTCGGTCAGCGAGTTACGTCTTGCCTCGACCCCAACGAGTCGGTGGTCGTCACGGCCGCCCCGCCCCTCATCCTGGTCACCTCCGCCTCGGCGGGCATCACCGTCGGCGGCACCATCTCCGACACCGCCACCCTGATCGGCGGCACCGGCCCCACCGGCACCATCGTGTTCCGCCTCTTCGGCCCGGGCGACGCCACCTGTTCGTCCTCACCGACGTTCGTCAGTCCCCCCGTCGCCGTCAGCGGCGCCGGCACCTTCCCGTCGGCCCCGTTCACCCCCACGGTCCCCGGCACCTACCGCTGGACGGCCACCTACAGCGGCGACGCCAACAACGCCGCCGTGTCCACCGCCTGCGGCGACCCGGGCGAGTCGGTGGTCGTCACCGCCGCCCCGCCCGTCTTGTCCATCGGGGTCGACAAGACCCCCGACCCGCCCAGCCTGCCTGAACCCGGGGGTACGTTCACCTTCACGGTCGTCGTGACCGACACGAGCGGCGCTGGAGCCACGGTCTCGTCCATGGTCGACGACGTGTACGGCGATCTCGACGGGAAGGGGTCCTGTGCGGTCGGAGCTGCGCTGGGGGCTGGTGGTGGCGTCTACACGTGCCAGTTCCCAGGCCGGTTCACCGGGGTGGCTCCCTCGAGCCAGACCGATACGGTCACCGTCGTCGCCACCGACGCTGCCGGCAACACCGCCACCGCTTCCGACAGCGCCACGGTGACGCTCACCGATGTGGCCCCGCCCACCCCCACGATCGTCACCGCCGCCTCGTCGGGCGTCGTGGTGGGAGGGGCCATACATGACACGGCCATTCTCACCGGCGGCGCCGCTCCCACCGGCAGCATCACCTTCAGGCTCTTCGGCCCGGACGACGCCACCTGTTCGGCCGCGCCGATCTTCGTCAGCCCTCCCGTGACTATTGCCGGCGCCGGTACTCTTGACTCCCCATCGTTCACGCCCACGGCTCCTGGCACCTACCGCTGGACGGCCACCTACAGCGGCGACGCCAACAACGCCGCAGTGTCCACCGCGTGCGACGATCCCGGAGAGTCCGTCGTGGTCGCGGTTCCGTCGGTGGCGGCGATTCAGGTCGACGGACGCGCAGAGGTCGCCAGCCTGCCCGAGCCGGGTGGAACGTTCACCGGCGTCGTATCGGTCACCAACACGGGAACCGAGGCGCTCATCCTCACCGCCCTCGCCGATGACGACCTCAATGGGGTGGGCACCTGCAGCGTGCCTCAGTCCCTGGCCCCAGGGGCGACCTACAGCTGCGTGTTCCCCATCACGTTCACCGGCAATGCCGGCGACATCAAGACCGTCCCAGTGACGGCAACGGCCTCCGACGCAAGCGGACACGTGGTCACGGCGACGAGCCTGTTCCTGCTCTCGCTGACAAACGTGGTGCCCTCCTTGATCGTCGCCGAGGTCGCCGACCCCGCCACCATGGCAGCGCCCGGGGGGACGTTCCGCTTTGGGCTGAACATCACCAATACGAGTCGCGAACCGGTGACGGTGGTTCGGTTGGTCGACGACGTGTACGGCGACCTCAACGGCATGGGTACCTGCCGGCTGGGGGCGGTGCTGGTCGCTGGCGGCGGCACCTTCAACTGCTCGTTCGAGGCGAGCTTCACGGGCGGTGCCGGTGACCGACAGACCGACACCGTCACCGCAACCGTCGTCGACGACGACGCCAGCGTCGCCTCGGCATCGGCGTCGGCCACCGTCGCTCTGTCCACCGTGCCCACCGTGCCCACCGTGCCCACCGTGCCCCCGGCGGCCCCGGGCCCGGTGACGTCCCCGGGGCCGGTCGTGGCGCCGCCGTCGGTCACCCACCCCCTGGCCCGGACCGGCACCGACGTACGAAGTCAAGCAACCGTGGCAGCCCTGGCCCTGGTCGTCGGTGTGCTGATGCTCGCACTGGTCTGGCGCCGGCGCAGAACGGCCCCCGTGCCCACGGCGCCCGAAGTGGCCTGTTGGAGGTGGCGAGGAGGGCAATGACAGCGTGGAACTCTTCCAACAGCCCAAGCCTGGGCTTCCAACACCCACCGTTGGAACGGGATCCGTACGGTGTTGGAAGATGTGCCGGCAGCGATGGGGGTCCAGCCGGATCGGCCCTGATGGCCTTTCGGAAGAAGCCGACGTCGCCGGATAGGAGACCGAACAGGTCTCACCACACCCGCCTGACCGCCTTCCTGAGTGGCAGGTAATCGGAGACTCGACTCGCCGAAGGGCTGGGCTTGGCCATGCCCCGCTACGACGCCAATCCCCCAAATTGTCGGGGATCTGTCCTGGCTTCGACGCTGTGCCAATTGGCATGATGGCGGTTGCACGAATCTGAGCTATCTTTGCATCCTCACGGCGAGGAGAACAGGTGCTCGAGGTAACCCTGGCTGCCACGGCAGACCATGGGAGGACGTTACGAGAGACCGGGCGGACGACGGGTAGCCGCTGCGGTCGGTGCTGGGCTGGTTGGCCAGCCACGACCGGAGTTCACACGGAGCTGGGAGACAACGCATGAGGTCACACCGAGCAGGCGCATCCGATGGTCGTACCGACGGTCGGACCGCTTCTACCCGCACCGGGGCCCGCCGGCCGGTGGCGCGCGTCATCGGCGCCCTTCTCATGGTGTGGGGCCACGCTGATCGCCGTCAGCGTGCCGGCCACCGCCGGTGTCGGCGCCGGGATCACGCCCGACTTCCCCTCGCCCGCGGTGGTCGGCGAAACCGGTCTTCCGGCCTCCCTCACCATCACCAACACCTCGACGGGCCGCGAGTTCGGCCCCGCCCGGCTCGACAACTTCGAGCTCACGCCTTCGTGTAGCAGTGCCGCCGATGCCCTCTGCACCGCCGGCCAAGACACGGTGTACACCCTCAGTTCGACCGGAGTCGGCGCGCCAGCCACCGGGTGTGCCGGACGGGCGTTCGTCATCACCCCACTCGGCCCCGACAGGTTCCGCTTCACGCCCGCCGACAACGTACCGATCGTGCTCGACACACCGGGAACGCTCGGTGCCACCTGTACGATCAACTTCACGGTCAGCGTTCTCAAAGTGCCGAACGTCGATGTCACCCCCGGCGGGACCGTGCAGACCTTCCAGGTCGCTGCCGCCGCGCTTTCGTCGCTCGTCACCGCCGCGACATTGCCGATCACTTCGGGTGTCGGTCTGGCGACGGTGGTGCCGGCCAGCCCCACGCTCCTCACCCAGGCCTCGGCTCCCGTGACCCTCGGGAACCCCATCTCCGACTCCGCCATCCTCGCCAACGGGTTCGGTCCCGCGCCCGGGCCCACCGGCACCATCGGCTTCTCGGTCTTCGGCCCCGATGACCCGACCTGTGTTCGCGGTGCGGCCTTCGTCTCGGCACCCGTCAACGTTGCCGGCAACGGCACGTATGCGTCGCCCCTGCCGTCGTTCGTCCCGACCAGCGCCGGCACCTACCAGTTCGTCGCCACCTACAGCGGTGATTTGAACAACAACCCCGCGGCCACGGCCTGCGGCGACCCCCTCGAGGCGGTCGTGGTGGCCAAGGCGACGCCGCTCCTCACGACGACGGCGTCAGCGCCTCCGGCCGTCCTGCCGGGAACGATCACCGACGTCGCCCACCTCGCCGGCACGGTCCCCACCCCCCCGGCTGCGACTTCGACCGGCACCATCGTCTTCACCCTGTTCGGCCCCGCCGACCCGACCTGCGCCGGTGTGCCGATGTACACCTCGGCTGCGGTCCCCGTCGCGGGCAACGGTGACTACACCTCGACGCCGCCGGCCCAGATCACCGTCGGGGGCGCCTACAAGTTCATCGCCGCCTACTCCGGCGACGCCAACAACAACCCGGTCACCACCGCGTGTGGCGACCCGGGTGAGACGGTCATCGCCAGGTCCACCCCGGCCATCGTCACCACCGCCTCGGCCCCGGTCCCGGTGGGCGGCGCCATCAGCGACGGTGCCGTGCTCTCCGGCGCCACCACCGTCCCGCCCGCCGGCGGGACGATCATCTTCACCGCCTTCGGCCCCGACGACCCCACCTGCGCACGCGGCGCGGTATTCACCTCCCCGGTACCGGTGCCGGTGAACGGCAACGGCACCTACAACTCCGGCCCCTTCACCCCCGCCATCACGCCCACCACCGCCGGCACCTACCAGTTCGTCGCCACCTACAGCGGTGACACCTTCAACAACCCGCTCACTACCGCCTGCGGCGCGCCGGGCGAATCGGTCCTGGTCACCAAGCTCACCCCGGCCATCGTCACCACCGCCTCGGCCCCGGTCCCGGTGGGCGGCGCCATCAGTGACAGTGCCGTGCTCTCCGGCGCCACCACCGCCCCGCCCGCGGGCGGGGCGATCATCTTCACCGTCTTCGGCCCCGACAACGCCAACTGCGCAGGCACCCCGGTGTTCACCTCGCCCCCGGTGCCGGTGAACGGCAACGGCACCTACGCCTCGCCCCCCTTCACGCCCGCCATCGCCCCCACCACTGCCGGCACTTACCGGTTCGTCGCCGCCTACAGCGGTGACACCAACAACAACGCCCTCACCACCGCCTGTGGCGCTCCGGGTGAATCGGTCCTCGTCACCAGGGCCAGCCCGGCCATCGTCACCACCGCCTCGGCCTCGGTGCCCGTGGGTGGCGCCATCAGTGACAGCGCCGTGCTCTCGGGCGCTACCACCGCCCCGCCCGCCGGCGGCACGATCGTCTTCACCGTCTTCGGCCCCGACGACCCCACCTGCGCACGCGGCGCGGTATTCACCTCCCCGGTACCGGTGCCCGTGAACGGCAACGGCACCTACAACTCCGGCCCCTTCACGCCCGCCATCACCCCCACCACTGCGGGCACCTACCAGTTCGTCGCCGCCTATTCCGGCGACACCAACAACAGTGCCCTGACCACTGCATGCGGTGCCCCTGGCGAATCGGTGGTGATCACCCGGACCACGCCCACGCTGATCACCAACGCCTCCACTCCCGTCGGCCCGGGCCAAGTCGCCATTCACGACACGGCCACGCTGTCGAACGCCACCACCGCCCCGCCGGCGGGGGGCACGATCATCTTCACCCTCTTCGGTCCCGACGACGCCACGTGCGCCAGGCCCCCGGTCTTCACCTCGGCCCCGGTGGCGGTGAACGGCAACGGCAACTACGACTCGCCCGACTTCACCCCCACGGCCGCAGGCCTGTACCGGTGGGTCGCCACCTATAGCGGCGACGGGAACAACATCGGGCTGGCCACCGCCTGCACCGACGTCAACGAAGACGTGACCATCGCCAAGGCGACCCCGGTGATCACCACCAACGCCACCGCTTCCGCCCCGCTCAACGGTCCCATCAACGACAGCGCCATCCTGTCCCAGGGCTCGCTGCCCACCGGCACCATCGTGTTCACCCTCTTCGACCGTCTCGACGTCAACTGCACCGGTCTCCCGATCTTCACCTCGCCGGCGGTCCCCGTTGCGGGCAACGGCACCTACACGTCGGCCGCGATCTCTCCTTCGGTGGCCGGCACCTACCGGTGGATCGCCACCTACAGCGGTGATGCCATCAACAACGGCGCAGCCACGCTGTGCAACGATCCCGGCGAGCAATCGATCGTGATCCAGGCCACACCCCAGCTCACCACCACCGCGTCGCCCACGGTCGGCATCGGTGGCGCCGTCCACGACACCGCCACCCTCACCGGGGGCACGTCGCCTACCGGCACCATCGTGTTCACGTTGTTCGGCCCCGACGACGCCACCTGCGCCCGCCCGCCGGTGTTCACCTCCCTGCCGATCGCGGTCAACGGACCCGGCAACTATCAGTCGGGCGACTTCACTCCCACCCTCCCCGGCCTCTACCGGTTCCGGGCCACCTACAGCGGTGACCTGAACAACCTCGGCGCCGGCCCCACGGCCTGCACCGACCCGGCCGAGCAGGTGCTGGTGACGGCCGTCCCGACCCTGACCACCACGGCGTCGGCGACGGTGCCCGAGGGCGGCACCATCCATGACACGGCCACGCTCTCAGGCGGGATCACGCCCACCGGCACCATCACCTTCGACCTGTTCGGCCCGGACGACACCACCTGCGCCCGCCCGCCGATCGACACGTCCACGGTGAACGTGGCCGGCAACGGCTCCTACCCCTCGCCCGGTTTCGTCACCCAGATCAACGGTCCCGCCGGGCCCGGTATCTACCGCTACGTCGCCAGGTACAGCGGTGACGCCAACAACGCGCCTGTCGGTCCCACCGCCTGCGGTGATCCGGCCGAAGCCGTCGTGGTCACCAACGTGGCCCCGGCCATCCAGATCGTGAAGACGGCGACGCCCCTCACCCGCACCGAGCCCGGGGGCACGTTCACCTTCAACCTGGTGATCACCAACCCCAGCCCCGAGCCGGTCACCATCACCCAGCTGGTCGATGACATCTACGGCAGCCTGGCCACCCAGGGCACCTGCACGACAGCCATCGGCACGGTGCTGGCCCCTGGCGGCAACTACAGCTGCACCTTCGACGGCACCTTTACCGGTCTGGCTCCCGACGCCCAGACCGACGTGGCCACGGTCACCGGCATCGACAACGAAGGCGCCACGGTGACGGCCAACGACAACGCCGTCGTCTCGCTCACCCCGGTCCTGCCCTCCATCACCGTGGTCAAGACCGCTTCGCCGGCCAGCCTGCCCGAGCCCGGCGGCACCTTCACCTTCAGCGTGGTCGTCACCAACACCTCCATCAAGCCCCTCACCCTCACCCGGTTGGTCGACGACGTCTATGGCGACCTGAACGGCAGGGGCACCTGCGCCGTGCCCCAGGCCCTAGCGGCCAACGGCGGCACCTACAGCTGCACCTTCCCGGGTCTGTTCAACGGCGTGGGTGGCCAGAACCAGACCGACACGGTCACCGCCACCGGGGTCGACCGAACCGGCAACACAGTGACGGCCCAGGACAACGCCATCGTGGCCATCACGAGTGTGGCGCCCAGCATCACCGTGGTGAAGTCGGTGACCCCCTCGACCATGCCTGAGCCCGGTGGCACCTTCACCTTCACCGCCACCGTCAACAACACCAGTACCGAGGTGCTCACGCTCACGTCGTTCGTGGACAGCATCTACGGCGACCTCAACGGCCGGGGAACCTGCACCGTGCCCCAGACCCTCGCCGTCGGGGGCCACTACACCTGCACCTTCCCGGGTGACTTCACCGGCCTGGCGCCGGCCGCCCAGACCGACACCGTCACCGGCACAGCCGTCGACACCCAGGGCCGCCAAGTCACGGCCGCCGACAACGCCACGGTGACCCTCACCCCCGTGCCGCCCACCATCGCCGTGGTCAAGACGGCCGTGCCCCCCAGCAGGCCCGAGCCGGGCGGTGACTTCACCTTCACTGTCGACGTCACCAACACCAGCTTCAAGCAGGTGACCATCACCAGCCTGGTCGACGACGTCTACGGCGATCTGAACGGCCAGGGAACCTGCGCCATCGGAGCGATCCTGGCTCCGGGCGCCACCTACACCTGCTCGTTCGTCGGCCCCTTCACCGGGCTGGCGGGCGACGCCCAGACCGACACGGTCACGGTCAAGGCCGTCGACAACCGGGGCGTCGAGGTGACGGCGTCGGACAACGCCACCGTCACCCTCACCCCGGTGGCGCCCACCATCGAGGTCATCAAGACACCCAACCCCAGTGAGCGGCCGGCACCGGGTGGCCCGTTCGACTTCACCGTCACGGTGCGGAACACCACCTTCGAGCCACTCACGCTCACCGTCCTGACCGATGACGTGTACGGCAACCTCAACGGGCAGGGCAACTGTGTCACCGGTGGCACGATCGCCCCCGGCGCCTCATTCACCTGCACGTTCACGGGCAACTTCACCGGCGTAGCAGGTGACGCCCAGACCGACACGGTCACGGCGACGGGCGTCAACAGCCGGGGCCAGCAGGCCACGGCCACGGCCCAAGCCACGGTCACCCTCACGCCGGCACCCACCATTGCCGTCACCAAGACCCCGGCCCCGTCCAGCCTCCCGGCACCTGGCGGCCCGTTCACCTTCACCGTCGTGGTCCGTAACACGACCTCCGAACCCCTCACCGTGACCCGCTTGGTGGACGACATCTACGGTGATCTCAACGGAAAGGGCAGCTGTGCCATCGGGACGAGGATCGCCCCAGGCGGCAGCTACACCTGCTCGTTCGTCGGCAACTTCACCGGCAACGCGGGTGACGCCCAGACCGACACCGTCACGGCCACGGCTGTCAACGACCGGGGTCAACCGGCCACAGCCACGGCCCAGGCCACGGTCACCCTCACGCCCGCACCCAGCATCGTGGTCACCAAGGTGGCCGATCCCACCGAGCGCCCGGCGCCGGGTGGCACCTTCAACTTCACCGTCGGGGTACGCAACACCACCTCGGAGCCCCTGACGCTCACCAGGCTCGTCGACGACGTCTACGGTGACCTGAACGGCAAGGGCACGTGCTCGGTGCCCCAGACGCTGGCCGTCGGTGCCACCTACACCTGCACGTTCCCGGGCACCTTCAACGGCAACGCCGGCGACGCCGAGACCGACACGGTGACGGCTACGGCGGTGAACCCTCGGGGCCAGCAGGTCACAGGCACGGCTCAGGCCACCGTCACCCTCACGCCCGTGCCGGCGATCGTCGTCACCAAGGTGGCCGATCCCACCGAGCGCCCGGCGCCGGGTGGCACCTTCGACTTCACCGTCAGTGTGAGGAACACCACCTCGGAGCCCCTGACGCTCACCACCCTGGTCGACGACGTCTACGGTGACCTGAACGGCCAGGGCACGTGCTCGGTACCCCAGACCATCACCGTCGGTGCCACCTACACCTGCACGTTCCCGGGCACCTTCAACGGCAACGCCGGCGACGCCCAGACCGACACGGTGACAGCCACGGCGGTGAACCCGCGGGGAGAGAAGGTCACGGAGCAAGCCAAGGCCACCGTCACCCTCACACCCGTTCCACTGACGCCTGTCTCACTGCCTCCGGTGATCACGCCGCCCTCGTTCGTGCCACCTCCGTTGATCCAGAGGCCGCTGGCCCGGACCGGGTTCGGGCTGGCCGGCCCCAGCCGCTTGGCCGTGGCTATGATCCTGGCCGGGTTCCTGTTGATCCTCGTCACCTGGCGCCGACGGATCTCCTGGCTCCCGACCGAGGCAGTGCCCGCCGCCATGTCGTCGAGAATGGACAGGCTCCGGCGTTCTCGGGCCGATCGGTCGGTCCGCCGTCTGAACAGTCGTCTGGGCCAGTCCCGAGTGGCGGAGCCCCGGTGGCATGCCAAGGGCAGCCGGTTCAGCCGTGGTTCACACCGGTCCGGTCGAGCTCGTCGGTTCCCGCGCTGACACCCGAGCCGGCCCAGGTGACCGCCCTGGACGACGACGAGGTTCGTAGCAGGCTCGTCGGCCTGCCCTCATGGGGGCTGGCCGACGAGCAGATCGTCACCGACTATCGCTTCGACGATTTTCGTCAGGCGGTGGCCTTCGTGGTACGGGTGGCGTTCGAGGCCGAGGGCGTCGACCATCATCCCGACATCGACGTGCGTTACAACCGCGTTCGCATCGCCCTGTCCACGCACTCCGCAGGCGGAGTCACCGACAAGGATCTCGATCTGGCTGCGGTCATCGAGGGGGCCTCCGGCCGCTAGGGTCGGTGCGTGTCCACCCAGGGTGCCGGTGAGCCGGTCGTCAACGACGAGGCCGAGGCCGGAGCCGGCGACGAGTACGACCGTCGACGGCGCCGGGTGCTGTGGAGCATGCCGAGTGGCCTCTACGTCGTGGGCAGCCGGGCCGGAAATCGTCGCAACGCCATGACCCTGAACTGGGCTACCCAGGTGAGTGCAGATCCCAAGTTGGTGGCGATCTCCGTGGAGAAGGAGGCGCTCACCCACGAACTGATTGGCGATGGCGGTGCCTTCAGCCTGTGCGTCATCGACCGGGAGGACCGGGCCATCGTCCGGAAGTTCACCAAGCCCGTCGATGTCGACATCGCCGCAGGCACGCTCAACGGCATCGGCTATCACGAGGCGTCGACGGGCGTGCCGGTCCTCGACCAAGCCATGGCGTGGGTGGAGTGCAGGGTCCGCCAAGCCGTGGACGTGGGGAGCCATACCCTGTTCGTGGGCGAGGTTGTCGACGCCGGGTTCCAGAAACCCGAGGACACGGCGGTGCTACGCATGGAGGACACCCGTATGAACTACGGGGGCTGAGCGCTCCTCGTGCGGCTGGCCACCTTCAACATCCTCCACGGCCGGGCGTCCGACGGGTCGCACGCAACCGCCGATGACCTGGTGGAGGCGTGCACGTCGCTCCAGGCCGATGTGCTGTGTCTCCAGGAGGTCGACCGCGGCCAGGTACGCTCCGGCGCCATCGACCAGACCGCAGTGGTGGCCGACGCCATGGGCGCAGCCGCATGGCGCTTCCAGCCCGCGCTGATCGGAGAACCGGGCGGAGCCTGGAGGGTGGCCGACGACGGCGACGACAGCGGCGGTGCTGCCCCCTCATCGGCGTCCCTCGGTGGCTCGGCCGGCTCGGCCGGCTCGGCCGGCTCGGCCGGTTATGGCGTCGGGCTGATCTCGCGCTGGCCGGTGACCGGATGGCGCGTCCTACGCCTGGCCGCGGCACGGGTCCGTTCGCCGGTGTACGTTCCCGGGCAGCGCGCCGTGATCCTCCTGGCCGACGAACCCCGGGTGGCGCTGATCGCCGAGGTCGACACGCCGACCGGCCCACTCGCCGTGGCCACCACCCACCTGTCATTCGTCCCTGGCTGGAACCTCGTGCAACTCCGCAGGGTCACCCGCTACCTGGCCGACCGCAACCGTCCTTGCGTGCTGGTCGGCGATCTCAACGTGCCTGGTCCGTTTCCCCGGTGGGCCTCGGGTTGGCGGTCGCTGGCCCGTCTCCCGACCTTTCCCGCCGACCGGCCAATGCTGCAGATCGATCACCTCCTGGCCCACGGGGCCGTCCCTGAGGTGGCAGCGGTTGAAGCCCGCCGCCTCCCGGTGTCCGATCACCGCGCCATCGTGGTCACCCTGGGCCCGAGCGGCCCCGCTAGCGGGGGACTGGGCCCGAGCGGCCCCGCGAGCGGGGGACTGGGCCCGAGCGGCCCCGCGAGCCGGGTGTAGGGTCGTCCGATGGCCGTGCGCGCCCTCGACAACACGGCTTTCGGTTTCCCCGCGGCCTGCTTCGTGTGCGACCAGGCGAACCCGAGCGGCTTGCGCCTGGTGTTCGTGCACGACGAGGAGGCTGAGATGGTCCGCTGCGAATTCACCCTCGGCCCCGAGTACTCGGGAGCTCCCCGCTTCGTCCACGGCGGTCTGGTGCTGACCATCCTCGACGAGGCCATGGCGTGGGCGGCCATCGGTATCGCCGGACGCTTCGCCGTGTCCCGCACCTCACGGGCCAGCTTCCGCAGGCCGGTGATGGTCGGCGCCCCGCATCGGGTGGAGGCGGTCGTCGAGGAGCACGACGAGGCGTCGGTCACGGCGCGCGCCAGGGTGTTCAACGCCGAGGGAAAGCGATGTGCCGAGGCCAACGCCCGTCTGGTCGTGCTCTCCGAATCGGCGGCTCGAGACGCCATCGGATCCGACCTGGGCGACAATGGCGGCTACCTGCGAACCGGGGACCGCTGATGAGCGCCATGCCTCCCGGGCCGCCCAAGGTGCCGGAGGTCGACGTCGACGAGCTCGACCGGGCTCGGGGCCAGGGCGCCCCGGTGATCGACGTTCGCCAGCCCGACGAGTACGACGGAGGCCACGTGCCCGGCGCCCGCCTGATCCCCCTGGCCGAGGTCGGTATGCGGGCGCAGGAGGTACCGGCCGAGGGTCCCGTCTACGTCATCTGCCTCTCGGGTGGGCGCAGCGCAAGGGCGACAGAGTTCCTTCGCGGCCAGGGCGTCGACGCCAGATCCGTTGCCGGCGGCACCAAGGCGTGGGTCGACAGTGGGCGTCCCGTCACCCACGGCTCTCAGCCCTAGGCACCCCTGTCGGTGGCGATTGTCCGTTCTGGCCCGGATTCAAGGAAATTTGTTGTGCCGCCGATAGGCGTGTATGAGCAAAGCATCACTGAGACGACGTATGCAGGGTTGCGCAGCGCTGGCACTGGGTCTGATCCCCTTCGTCATGCAGGCGGCTCCAGCGGCCGCAGCCGGGGCCACGGCCATTCAGCTCACGATCCACGGCTCCCCGAGCACAACACTCGGGCAGGAGATCTTCGCCAACACCAACCTGCTTGGCGCCGGGGCGAGACCGTCGGGGACCATGACCTTCAAGGCCTTCGCTCCCGCCGACGTCACCTGCTCGTCAGCGATCTTCACGTCGACGGTGGCCGTGGCCGGGACGTCGATCAACTCCGCCCACATGGTGCCGCCCCACGCCGGAACCTACCGCTGGCAGAGCACCTACAGCGGCGATGCGACGTACTCCGCCGCCGGACCCACGGCGTGTGCCGACCCCGGTGCCACGGTCATCGTGGGCAAAGCCGCCACGTACATCACCCTCGCCGCGGCGCCGCCGACGACCAGCCAGATCCACAGCACCGTCACCCTCACCAACGGTAGCCGGCCGAGCGGAAACCTCAGCTTCGTGCTCACCGGCCCCGATGACATGTTCTGCTCGGCCACACCGGCCTTCACCCCCACGGTGGCCGTCAACGGAAACGGCAGCTACGACTCGGGCCAGTTCTCGCCGACCGCGTCGGGCAAGTACACCTGGCAGGCGTACTACTCCGGCGACGCCGACAACCTCGGTACATCGATCACCCCTTGCCTCAGTGCCAGTGCGTCTCAGACGTTCACGGCCGCAGCTCCGTCTGGCGGCTCCGGCGGTGCCAATGGGGCGCCGCTGTCGGTGTTCCGTCCGGAGAACGGGGTCTGGTACGTCCAAGACTCGGTTGGCGGCCCGGTCACGCAGACCTCGTGGGGACAGGCTGGTGACATCCCCGTGCCCGGTGACTACAACGGCGACGGCAAGACCGAGCTCGCCGTGTTCCGTCCCTCCAGTGGCCTCTGGCTGATACAGGGCATGCCTGCCGTCTCCTTCGGCTGGGCTGGTTCGGTCCCCGTACCCGGCGACTACAACGGCGACGGCAAGACCGATATCGCCGTGTTCTGGCCGCCCGCCGGCATCTGGTTCGTCCGGGACATGCCCGCAGTGTCGTTCGGCGTGTTCACCGACATCCCTGTGCCCGGCGACTACAACGGCGACGGCAAGACCGACATCGCCGTGTACCGGCCCTCGACCGGTTCGTGGTTCGTGCGGGAGATGTTCTCCGCCACCATCGGAGGTCGTGGTGACGTCCCTGTGCCCGCCGACTACAACGGCGACGGCAAGACCGACATCGGCATCTGGCGCCCGTCGACCGGCCAGTGGCTGGTGCCGGGGATCCTCGACAAGGTCCTGGGACAGACGGGCGACATGCCCCAGCCCGGCGACTACGACGGTGACGGCAGGGCCGACATCACCGTGTTCCGCCCCAGCTCCGGCACCTTCTATCTCAACCAGACCACAGCCGGCGTCGCCACCTCGGTCATCGGCGTCGTGGGCGATGTGGCGACAAGTCTTGTCGGCGTCGTCTCCTCCCTCGGCGGACTGCTGGGACTGTGACGCCTGGGGCACCGGATCCCTCGGGTCAAGACCGGGGACTGGTGCGCCGATCATCCACGTAGAGCCGCTCGGCGACGCTGGGGGTCGCCGAGTGGTCGCCGTTTACCGGATCGTCCCGGGTGGGACGACGACGAAAGAGACATTCATGAACGTGCGCCAAGCCCTGGAAGCCACTCGGGTCATCGACCTGAAAGAATGGGGCCGCCAGCGGACGCAATACTCCCGGGCACGGCGGGGGCGCAACGAGCGAGGTGCCAACCTGGCCGAGTGCTCCCTCGTCCAGGGGATGACCGAGGCCATGATCATCCGCCGCGGTCGCGTCCGGTGCGGTCCTCAGGTGTCCGCACCGGGGACCCCAGAAGCGGCCTAGCGGTCGCCCCCGCCCGGGCCCGAGCGGCCCTCCGAGCCGGATGCCGGGCCCTGGGCCTCACCGGCGTTGGGTGCCGGGGGGCGAAGGTCGACCCGCAGCACGAGGAACCCGTCCTCGATGGCACCGGTAGCGTCGCCGAGCATGGCGAAGTCCTGAAAGTCGAGCTTCATTCGGTCGAGGAAGCGTCGTCTGTCGGCGCCTTCGAGCGGCGGCATGCCCCGGCTGCGGACAGCGGTAGCCCGCTCACGAAAGCGGTTGACCATGGCATCAACGTCGAACTCGTCTTCCATTTCCACCCACGGTATCCACCCGGCACCCTGCGCCGCGCCGCAGGCGAGCGGCGGTACACTTGAACTGGCCCGTCCGCAACGTCGCAGGAGCACCGCACGTGAAGAAGGGAAGGCACCGGCGCTTCGAGGAGGCGCGTGCGCTCAAGCGCAGCACCGAGGTGATCGTCGAGCCCTGTCCCGAGTGCGGCGCCGAACCCGACGACGAGCACGCCAGCTGGTGCCTGGCCTCCGAGGACGAGGAACAGACCGAGCCCGAGTAGGAAGCGGGGACGGCGTAGCCGTTCAGCGCCCGCGAACCGTGGGGTGGGGCAGGGGAGTGCCGGCGGCCGGGCCGTGTCGGCTCGTGCGGGCTGCGAGGCGGCGGGCGTCGAGCCATGCCGACAGGCGGCGGTACATCGTCTCGCCGACCAACTCGACGAGCTCGTCGGCCATCGCCACGTAGACGGGCTCGCGGCCGACGAAGGCTTCGGGCGCCTCTGTGCACCACCAGTGGAACTCGGCCCCGCCCGCACCCCAGTTCCGGCGACGCCACTCCGACACGGTCGTCGTGACGTGGTCGCCGTCGACATGGTCTTCACGCCGGAGCGGTAGCTGCCAGCACACATCGGGCTTGAGGTCCATGGGGCGTTCTCCCCGCGCCAGGGCGGCGCGGTGCAAGGCGCACCCCGCCCCTCCCTCGAAGCCCGGGCGATTGAGGAACACGCACGCCCCCTGGACCATGCGGGTGACGATCTCGCCCTGCGCAGTGGTGCGGTGGATGCCGCGGCTGCGGCCTTGGCGGCGGAACTGCCAGTCCGAGGGCGAGAGGGTGGCCGCCGCCGCCTCGACCCGGGCCACATCGTCGACGCCGGTGAAGTGGGCACCATAGGAGCAGCATCCCTGCACGAGCTCGGGCGCAGGGCCGGTGAGCACACCCTGGCAGCCCTGGCCGAAGATGCAGGTCCAGGCGGAGGCGAGGAAGGTGGCGTCGAAGACCCAGGCGCGGTTGTCGTCGTCGTCTTCGAAGGACACCCACTCGTGGTCGGGGTGCCCGTCACCGGCATCCTCACTCATGTCTGTCCCAGACCAGCTCAGCCAGTTGGTGCCACAGTTCGCCGGCGGCGAGTAGGCCCTTCCAGAACTGGTCCATGACCATGCGCTCGTTGGGGGCATGGAACCTGTCGTCGGGGTAGGCCACTCCGAGGTACAGCACGGGGGCGGCCAGGACCCGTCCCAGGGCCTCCTCGGGCCCGCTGCCGCCGATTCGGGTGAACAGGGGCGCCGTCCCCCAGACCCGCTCGACGGCCCCGCACAGCGCGGCCATGGCGGGGTGGTCGACCGGGGTGAGGGCGGGCGCCACAGCCCCCTCGGGCCGCACCTGGGTCTCGGTGCCTGCGGGCACCCGGGCATCGAGCCAGGCCGAGAAGGACTGGGCCACCCGCTCGGGGCGCTGGTCGGCGACGAGCCGGAACGTGATCTTGAAGCTGCCGCGGGCCGGGATCACCGTCTTGATGCCGTCGCCGGTGTACCCGGCACCGATGCCGACCACCTCACAGGTCGGCCGGGTCCAGATGCGCTCCAGGACGGAGCGCCCGGCCTCTCCGGTGAGGAAACCGACGCCGGCCATCCGGCGCCAGGTGTCGTCGTCGACCGGAACCCGGCTCAGCGACTCCGCCTCGGCGTCGGTGAGGGGACGCACGTCGTCGTAGAACCCGGGGATGGTCACCCGGCCGTTGCCGTCATGAAGGGCAGCGACGACGTCGGCGATCAGGTGGGCGGAGTTGGGTACGGCTCCGCCGAACAGGCCCGAGTGCAGGTCGGTCGCCGCCGTGCGAAGGTCGACGTGGAAGGCCACCAGCCCGCGCATCCCCACACACACCGACGGCACCCCGGGGGCCCACATGTCGGTGTCGGAGACGACGACCACATCGCACCCGAGGCGGGCACGCTGGCGCTCGAGCAGGGCCTCGAAATGAGGGCTGCCCACCTCCTCCTCGCCCTCGACGAGAAAGCGCAGGTTCAGGGGGAGGCCTCCGTTGCGGGCGAGAAGACCCCGGACCGCTTCGATCTGGAACAGGACCTGGCCCTTGTCGTCGACTGCGCCCCGACCGCGGCACTCGCCACCCGCGATGCGCGGCTCGAAGGGTGGAGAGAGCCACTCGTCGAGGGGGTCGACAGGCTGGACGTCGTGGTGACCGTAGACCAGGGCCGTCGGCGCTTCCGGCCCGGCGTGGAGGTGATCGGCGTAGACGGCGGGGGCGCCGGCAGTCTCCACGACCTCCACGTGCTCCATGCCGGCCCGGGTCAACAGCTCGGCGGTGAACTCGGCCGAGCGACGGACGTCGCCGGCGTGGTGGGGGTGGGCCGAGATCGACGGTATCCGCAGCCAGTCGAGGAGGTCGGCCTCGATCCGGCGAGCCTCGGACGCGATCCACGCGGTGAGGGCGAGCTCGCACGGCGCGGTCATCGGCTGTCAGGCTACCGAAGCGGGTCCTCCGAGGAGAGGTACGGCGCTCGATGTGACCTGAGGCACCCGGCGGCCTCGTTCATGCGTCGGGGCCCGAGGAGGACCCGAGAAGCCGATCGAAGTCAGGACCGGCGGGGTCGATCCGGTTGAGCCCAGCGACGTCAGCGAAGGCCCGGTCGGTCGACACCAGCGCTTCGGCACCGACGCCGTCTCCGATGGCGGCGATCAGCCGGCGGCAGGGGTGGCGCAGTGGGTGCTCGGTACCGACGGCGTAGACGAGCACCGACGTGTCGAGGACGATCAGGCCCATTTCGTTCGGGTCTGGGCGATCTCGGTCCCGAGGTCGTCGGGGTCGTCGGGCACGGGCATGGGATGGGCGTGCCGCGATCATGGGCTCGACGGGCGAGTCTGGCGTACCTGGCCCCGTCGAGCAGGATCTGTAGACGACGGGTCAACATGTGGATACAGCAGCATGCACATCTACCTGAGGAGAGAGAGGAACCAGTGGCTGGTGAGTTCGACGACATCCGGTCCCGTCTCGAGGCGATCTCCGAGGAGCTCACCGACCTGGCCATCATCCGCCTGCGCGAGTCGATCGACGCCGGTGGCACCGAGTTGCCGGTGGACGAGCGCCGCCTCACCCGTGCCCGCCGGGCGGTCGACAAGGCCGCCGCCATCCTCTCCGAACCAGACGAACGCCGGGTAGGGGGCCGCAGCCGACAGCGATGACGCACGGGCCGTCGGTCCGCTGGGTACCCGATTCCGTGGGGTACCGTGGCGCGGTGAGGTTGTCGTGACCAAGCACATCTTCGTCACCGGGGGCGTGGCCAGCTCCCTCGGCAAGGGACTCACCGCCTCGTCGCTGGGCCGGCTGCTCAAGAGCCGGGGTCTGCGGGTGACGATGCAGAAGCTCGACCCCTACATCAACGTCGACCCGGGCACCATGAACCCGTTCCAGCACGG
>JBPCNP010000171.1:0-17223 GCA_051001215.1 Acidimicrobiales bacterium | reverse complement strand
ACCTTGCGGATCAACCCGACCGAGCACACCGACCTCCGGGGAAGTGGAGAACTACGCCGCTGTCATTCTCTCAAACCCCGATGCAGATCGCGAGCACTTCTGCCGACTTTCTGCTCGCTCACCTAGGCGGCACCGCCGCCAGCCACCTCCTTGGCGCTCGAGCCATACGCGTAGCCCGCCATGTACGTCCGCAGACCAGCTTGGCCATGCCGCATCATCAATGAGTGGTTCATTCGAAAGCCGGGGCGGGCCACGGGAGCCAGGGCGTTCAGGAGCGCCCTTCGGGTGTCGACTTCCTGGTCGTACACCAGCCTGCAACCCGTGCCCGTCGTTTCCATCGACCAGCGGGCGAAGCCCTCGAGATCGCCGGAGAGTCGGGCCTCGATGACACCCGCTCGTCGAGTCTCGATTCGCTCCTCGCTGACGAACCGCAACTCATACGGCAGGAGCGAGCGAGCCACCATCTCGAAACGGCCGTGGGTCAGCTCCTTCACCGTGCGTATCTCCGGCCACCATGCTGAATAGGTACGGACGTCGGCAAGCACCACGTACAAATCGGCAAGGGCGGCTTCGACTGTCCAGACGCTCCTGAACACGTAGTGGGTGAGCCTTCCCATCCGCTCAGCCTGGCACCAGCGCTTGACGTCGGCAACTGCGAAGGCCGCCTGACGCCGGGCGTCCACAGCCGCGTCCGAGACCCGCCCGAGTACGGCACCCGTGTAACAGCACGAGTCGGGCGCCCGGAAACGCGCGGCCCGCTGCCGAGCGTGAACCCCGTCGGCTGTCCGTCTTCAACGCCGGCCTTGGGACGCGGTCAAGCGCGAAGTAGCGCCGGGCATGGAAGTCGTCGATGGGGGATGTGGGAGACGCCTGGCCTGCGGCTAGGACGACGGTCGGCGCGGCCGACTGGGCCGATCTGCGCTCAGCTGAGGCCACCGTCGCCAGACACCGTTGTGTCTGGCAGCAGCAGCAGTGTGTGGTCCCCTGGCGAGGGCCGAGCTGGCTGCCAAGACGCCCATAGCGCAAAGAGGAACAAGATCGGGATTATGACGGTGGTGAGGAGTAGTCCGGCAGCGACCACGAAACCAGCGCGGCCCAGCCAGCGTGGAAGGACGCTGGCCTCGAGCGCCACGGTGGAGCTGGCCGCGAGAATGACCAGCGCGGCAAGGCCTGCATCGAGGCCGGGGCATCGGCGCGGACGTGGTCCGCCACCTGATCGAGGCATCGGACTTCGCCGACATCCGATGGGTGCTGGGTACCGCCGGCGCACACACCTTCTACGCCAAGCTCGGCTTCGGACCGCCCAGCGAGCGGATCCTGGAGCGACGTCGCGCCCCTGCCCCGCCGTGGCCGACGGAGGGGACGCCGGGCTAATCGAACCGGGGGGGAGCGGTCCGTGAACGCTTGAGCTCGAAGAAGGCGCCGGTGCGGGACACCCCGATGACGTGGTCCCACAGGGCGAGACCCTCGTCGCCGGTGATCGTCGGCGACATCACTGGTCCGGAGATGGCGTGCACCTCGTCGTCCTCGTGGAAGGCCAGCACGGGGACTCCCACGTCGGAGCCGACCAGTTCTATGGCCTCGGCCATGGAGGCTTCGATCTCGGCGTCCCAGCGGTCCTCCTCGGCCGCAGCGATCAACGCCGGGTCGAGGCCGCACGCCGACAGGGCCCCCTCGACGGCGTTCATCGTCTTGTCGTCGTTCACGTGGAACCGCTGGCCCAGCTCGGTGTACAGGCGCCCGATGGGCCCATCGCCTTCGGCTGTCCACACCGCCTCGACGACCCGCAGGGCCCCGAGCGTCACCCCCGTCAGTGCTCGGTACTTCTCGGGGATCTCGACGCCCCGGTTCTTGATGGCCAGGCTGAAGGCCCGCCAGCGCACAGGCACATCCTTGCGAGGAGCGACATCGACCACCCAACGGGAGGTCATCCAGGTCCAGGGTCAACCAGGATCGAAGAAGAAGTCCACGGTGGTCATCAGTGCCGATGGTACCCCCGGTGGTCTCGACCGATCAGAGACGGTCGTCGTCGCCCTGGGACCGGCGCCAGCGGTCGGGTCCCTCGCACGAGGCCGCCAGCCGGCACCAGCCGCACTGGGGCCCAGGGGTGATGGCGGGATCACGCCCGAGGCCCAGCTCGACCAGCTTGCGCACGCCGTCGACGGTGCGGCGCACGGTGCTGGCCAGCATGTCGTCGGTGACATCCTCGTGGTGGAACGTGGCCGTGTCGAGGTAGTAGCTGGCCACCCGGAACGGGGGGACGCCGACCCGCAGCGTCTGGACCAGGGCGTAGTAGCGCAGGTCGTCGAGGTGGGACGAATAGGCGCGGCCCGTCTTGAGGTCGACGACCAGCCCCCTGGCCTCGTCGCCCCTGGCCTGGCCGAGGACAAGATCGACCTTGCCCCGCAGGACAACCCGCGCCTCGCACAAGTCGGCACCGATGCGTGTCTCGGTACGCGGGGTCCAGGACGCCTTGAGGGGCGGCCAGCACTCCATGAACTTGGACACGGCGTCGTTGGCCCCGGCCCGCAGGTCGGCCACCTCGACGGGCGTCGCCTCGGCCAACCATGGGCGCAGCACGCCGCGGGGGTCGTCGGCGCCGAGGCTGTCGAGGGCCCGCTCCACCAGCTCGAGCGGGGCGGCGTCGTCGCGGGAGGACAGCGTGAGCTCCAGTGCTCGATGGGCCACTGTTCCCCGTGCGTTACCTGCGTTCCAGGCGAAGGGCTCCCGCTGCTGTTCCAGATGGTGGGCCTCGCAGGCGTGCACCTGGCTCAGCACCCCCTTGGTCACCCACAGCGGGGCGCCAACCCTTGCGACCCCGGCCGACGACTCCCCGATGAGGGGTGTGATTGCCTCTTCGAGCTCTCGCCGCAGATCGGTGGCCAACGACGGGTTGAAACGGGGTCGGCTCTGGCCTCGGGCCATGAGGCCGTCGAGAACCCGGAGTTGGGCGGGCGTGAGCGGCGAGTGAGCGGTGAGTGAGTCGGGCGCCGGTCCAGGGTGCACCGGGCCCACGCTATTGGGGACCTGCGACAGCGGGTCGGGTCACTTGCGGCCGCGCATGCCCATGACCTGCATCGAGGCGAAGAAGGCGAGGACACCTGTGCCCAGGTTGCCGATCATGAACGAGGCGTACTGGACGATCACGTAGACCGGCACCGAGCGCTGGCTCTCGTCGTAGACGTGGAAATTGGCTCGTACCGCCAGCAGGCTCCCCAGCGCCAGGACCACGGAGGCGAGGACAGCGGCCAGGAGGGCCACGGCGGCCAGACGATCCTGCGCAGGCGTGGTGTCGTCGCCCAGGTATGAGGGCAAGGAAAGCAGGATCACTCCGACGATCAGGATGATCATGGTCGTGGTGCCCAGGCTCCCGAACGGGTAGCCCAGCCGATGGAAGAGATCGCCGGTGGGGACCTGCTGGGGCTCGTTGGTCTTGTACGTGAAACCCTCGATCAGGGCGGACACGACCTGCAGGATGACGACGGCCACCAGGCCCGAGCCGACGACATTGGCCATGCTGACCCAGCGGGTCGTGGCCCCCGAGGACACCTCGCGGTCGAGATCGTCGTTCTCGCCTGCGGCCTGTCCGGCGCCCCCCTGGTCCGGAAGCCGCAGCGTCGCCGGTGGGGTGGCCTGGGCGGCCGTCGGTCGTTGGGTGGTGATGGGCCCCGGAGCCGGTCGGGCTGCCGGATCGGGTCCACGAGTCGGACCGTCGGGCCCCCGTGCCGCGCCAGGCGACGAGGCCGGGGTACCCGGGGCCGAACCGCCCGGTCGGGAACCGGGGGGCGCCTCGGGTCGTCGTGCGCCAAGGCCGGCAGTGACCGGCGGCGCGGGTCCGGAACCGCCCGACGCTGCGCCCTGGGTCCCGCCCTGTTCACCCGGGCTCCGAGGGGCGCCCTGGGTCCCGCCCGGTTGACTCGGGCTCCGAACTGCGCCCTGGGGACCGGTCGGGGCCGGCACGGCGCCCTGGGGCGTGCTCGAGCCCGGCGGCGGTGGTCCGGCAGGTCGGGGGCCGGATCCGCTGGGTTCCCCTGGAAACCGTGTTCCGGGGGCCATGGTGCCGCCCGGGGCCATGGTCCTGCCGGGGGGGACGCCACCGCCGGCCCCGGATGCCGGCTGTCGTGGTGGTGGGTCGCCCGGGCTCGGGGGAGGCCCCCCGGGCGGACCTCCGCCGGCGGGTCCCGCGGCAGCGCCCGCAGACCCGGGTTCGGGCGCCTGGCCAGGGCCAGGCCGGGTCACCCCGGGCTGGCCGGGTCCGGGCAGGCGGAACGGATCGGCGCTCGGGGCCGGGGGGCCCGCGCTACCCGCTTGTTCGGACCGTGGCGGACCACCGCCTGTTGGGTCGTCGGCATCGGCGCTTGGCGCGGTCCGGCGATCGTCGTCCGGCCTGGCAGGGGTGTCGTCGGGTCCGACAGGGCCTCTGGGGGACCCGTCATCGCGCCTGGTGCGGGGATCGTCGGCATCGCTCATGCCCCTAGCCTGACCGGTCCCGGCCCCGCTGTCATACCTGCCTGGCATCCTTGGTGGCGATGCCCGTGGCTGCGTCCGTCCGATTTGCCGGGGCCGTCCAGGCCTTGGCTGCCGAGGTTCGGCGCCAGGGCCTCCTCGTGCCCGGGTTCCGGAGCCCACCGCAGCCCGCAGGCCTGGAGCGCACCATCCGCCGCCGCCCCGACGGTCAGGTCGTCATCGCCGTCCGGCTCCGCGGACGGCCGTTCGCCGCCGTCGCCGTCGACATGGTCGAGGGTATTCTCGTCGCCAACCGCGTCCCCGACCGGCGGGCAACGGGCCTGCGAGCAGCCCTGCTCGCCGCCGTGCTCCACGCCTACGACGCCCGGGCGGCATGACCAGCCGTCGCCCACGCCACCCGGTGGCGGTCGAGATCAGCGAAGTCGATGCGGGGGAGTTCGCCGAACTGGGCCGGCTCACCGTGGACGCCTACCTGGGTGTGGCCGGCTTCGATCCAGGCGACGGTTACCTGGCCGAGCTGGGCGACGTGGCCCGCCGGGCTGCCCTCGCTGTCGTGTTGGTGGCCGTCGACCACACCGGTCGGATTCTCGGCGGTGTCACCTACGTGCCCGGCTCGGGGCCCTACTTCGAGTGGGAAGGCCGCGGTACCGCCGGCCCGCCGGCCCGAGGCAGTGCCGGCCCGCCGGCCCGAGGCAGTGCCGGCATCCGTATGCTCGCCGTGGCGCCCGAGGCTCGGGGCGCAGGCGTGGGAACGGCATTGGTCCGAGCGTGCACGGCCCGGGCCCGAGCCGAGGGCCGAGAGCGCATCTGGCTGCACACCACCCCGGAGATGACCGACGCCCATCGGATCTACGAGCGGGAGGGCTTCGTCCGGGCGCGCTCGGCCGATTGGACGGGTGAGATCTGCCTCTGGGCCTATGTGCTGGACCTGTAGTGACTCGGCCACCACGATCGGTGGGGACGGAGGGACTCGAACCCTCACTGCAGGCGGTTTAAGCGCCTTGCCTCTGCCGGTTGGGCTACGTCCCCCGAGGGCACCCTATGGGCCCGGAGGGGGTGGCGGGGGTGGCGTCGGTGGCACCGTCACGTCTATTTTCCCTGAACCGAAACTGCCGTAGGGGTCGGGGCAGGGATCGTCCTGGTCGGTGTGGAAGGTGAACGTCGCCGTGTAGTTCCCCGTCGGATGCACGAACGTGAAGGTCCTGTCGCCGGGGACCTGGGCCGGGGGCGTCCACGGGCCGTGGGCGTTGGCACAGTGGGGGGGCGTGCAGCCGAAGGGTTGGGTCGGGCCGTCGCCGAAGTCCACCGCCGAGCAATTGCCGCTCACCGGGTGATCGGGGTCGATCACTCTCACGGTGAACGTCACGTCACCCGTCGATGTCGGCGCGGACTTCGTCACCGTCACGGTCAGCTCCTGGTTCTGCGCGGGTGCGGGGGACCAGGAGAACGGCCCGCATCGCGGGTCGGTGGAGTTCCGGCACACGGGCGGGGCCGTCGTGTTCTCCTGGGGTTGAACCGTCGGCGTCAGCGGCGCGGGGCCAGGGGCGGCAGTGCCGCGGTTGGGGGGCGGGGGCACCGCTGGGGTGGTGGTCGGCGGGGGCGCCGTCGTCTCCGGCGCGGCTTGGGTCGTCGGGGGCTCGGTGGTGGTCGTCTGGAGCCGAGGCGCCGTCGTCGTGGTCGCCGGGGCCCGGCTGGCCACCTCGACGCGCTGTGGCGGAGCGCCGCCGCCGGTCAGGATCTGGGCCACCAGGGCGATCAGGGCGAGAGTGGCCAGCCCGTACAGGCCGACGTTGGCGCGCCAGGCTCCGGGTAGCCCCCGCCACCATTCAGTGGCGGTCCGTCTTCGGGCTGGTTCGCCCATTCGGCTCCTCTACGGGGAAGGTTCGGGTTCTCTGGAAGGATCGGTCCCCGTGCCAAGATCTGACCCCATGGAGATCTGGCCCGGCAAACCCCATCCTCTCGGCGCGACCTGGGATGGAGAGGGTACCAACTTCGCCCTGTTCTCCGAGGCCGCCGAGGCCGTGGAGCTGTGCCTGTTCGGTGATGACCCGCCCACGCCCCAGCCTGGCCCGGGCGGAGAGACCCGCGTGCCCCTCACCGAGGTCACCGCCCACATCTGGCACGGGTACGTTCCCGGTGTGGGCCCGGGCCGCGAGTACGGCTTCCGGGTGTACGGGCCCTATGACCCGTCCCGGGGCCTGCGCTTCAACCCTCAGAAGCTGGTCATCGACCCCTACGCCCGGGCCATCGACGGCGCCCTCGACTGGGACGACGCCGTGTTCGGCTACAAGGTGGGTGGCGACGACAGGGTGGCCGATGTCCGCGACTCAGCAGCCCACGTGCCCCGGTCGGTGGTCGCCGACTCCCAGTTCCCGTGGGGTGACGACCATCGCCCCGACACGCCATGGCACGACACCGTCATCTACGAGACCCACGTCAAGGGTTTCACCGCCCGCCACCCGAAGGTGCCCGAAGCTCTGCGGGGCACCTATGCCGGCCTGGCCAGTCCCGCCGCCGTCGACCATCTGATCGAGCTGGGCATCACCGCCGTCGAGCTCCTCCCCGTCCACCACTTCGTGGCTGAGCATTCGCTGGTGAACAACGGGCTCACCAACTACTGGGGTTACAACTCGCTCGGCTATTTCGCCCCCCACGCCGGCTACTCGGCGGCGGGCGGGAGGGGCCAACAGGTCCGGGAGTTCAAGGCCATGGTCCGCACCCTGCACGCGGCGGGCATCGAGGTGATCCTCGACGTGGTCTACAACCACACCGCCGAGGGCAACCACATGGGCCCCACGCTGGTGTTCCGGGGCCTGGACAACACCGCCTACTACCGCCTGGTCGACGGCGACGCCCGCCACTACATGGACTACACGGGCACCGGCAACACCCTCAACGCGCGCCATCCCGAGGTGCTGCGCCTGATCATGGACAGCCTGCGCTACTGGGTCACCGAGATGCACGTCGACGGATTTCGCTTCGACCTGGCCTCGGCCCTGGCCCGCGGGTTCCACGCCGTCGACCGGCTGTCCGCCTTCTTCGACCTCATCCACCAGGACCCGGTGGTGTCGCAGGTCAAGCTCATCGCCGAGCCCTGGGACGTCGGCGAGGGGGGCTACCAGGTCGGCAACTTCCCGGTGCTGTGGACCGAGTGGAACGGCCGCTACCGCGACCAGGTCCGCGACTTCTGGCGGGGTGAGGCGTCAGGCGTGGCCGACCTCGGCTACCGCCTCACCGGCTCCAGCGACCTCTACCAGCACGACGGTCGGCGGCCCCACGCGTCGATCAACTTCGTGACCGCCCACGACGGGTTCACCTTGGCCGATCTGGTGTCCTACAACGGCAAGCACAACCAGGCCAACGGCGAGAACAACCACGACGGCACCGACGACAACCGTTCGTGGAACTGCGGCGTCGAGGGGCCGACGGACGACCCCGACATCGGCGACCTCCGTCGCCGCCAGCAGCGCAACTTCCTGGCCACCCTCCTGCTGTCCCAGGGCGTCCCCATGCTGCTCGGGGGCGACGAGATGGGCCGGACCCAGTCGGGGAACAACAACGGCTACTGCCAGGACAACGAGCTGTCCTGGAACGACTGGGACCTGGCCGACGCCGACGCCGATTTGCTGGACTTCACGTGCCATCTCATCGCCCTTCGTCGCTCGCACCCGGTGTTCCATCGGCGGCGGTTCTTCCAGGGCCGGCCCATCCACGGATCGGGCCTCGCCGACATCGGGTGGTTCGGTCCCGACGGCGCAGAGATGACCGAGGAGGAGTGGAAGTCGGGACGGGTGCAGGCCATCGGCATGTTCCTCAACGGAGACCAGATCGGCGAGCCCGGGCCCCGGGGTGAGCCCACCGTCGACGACAGCTTCCTGGTGCTGCTCAACGGCCCGGAGCCGGTCCGGTTCAAGATGCCCGACACGAAGTGGGCCCAGTCGCTCGAGCTGGTGTTCGACACCGCCATCGGCTACGTGCGCCCGGCCGGGAGCACCGAGGGGGTCACGTTTGGGTCAACCGACGAGATCTGGCTGGAGGGGCGATCGCTGGTCGTGCTCCGCAAGATGACCTGACAGACAGTCTGGCCGAAAGTGCTTGACCTGGCCCCCGGGGCCAGGTCGTACCCTTGGTGTGCAGGCACACCCGACGGTGTGTCTCTCCACCGGAAACGGAACACAGAGGACGAGGGAGCACACGATGGCTACGTACATCATGTTCATGAAATGGACCGAACAGGGCGCATCCGACATCGCCGATGCCAAGAAGGGTCGGGATGCCGGCAAGAAGGCGGCCGAAGCGGTGGGTGTGACGTGGAAGCGCTCGTACCTGGTCATGGGCGAGTACGACGTCATCGTGGTCGTGGAGGCTCCCGACGAGGAGACCATGGCCAAGTTCGCCCTCCTGGGCCAGATGTCGGGTGCAGTCAACATCAAGACGGTGCGGGCCTTCACCGAGCACGAGGCCGACGAGCTGGTCGGGTCGCTCAACGGTCTGGCCGGCGTGCTGGCCTGACCCACAGGTCGCCCGACAGGCCGGCCCGCCAGCGGTTTCGGCGGCTCAGCGGCTCAGGCGGTGATGCGGCGGGAGCGACGCCGGCGCAGCCGGTGTTCGTTCAGCATCGCCTCGGCCTGCCTGTCGGCGTTGCCGGCCGCAGCGAACAGTGTGAACGCGAACCCAGTGGCCAGCACCCATGCGATGGCGACGAGCAGGAGGATCATCATGGCCCTACTGCTGTCGTCGGTCGACGGGGCGCGTCGCTGAAGGGAAAGTTCTCGTCGGGACGGTCGAGCTGGTGATGCCGTTCGGGCTGGTGGGTTCCCATGGCCCCACTCTGCACCCCGAGGTTGAGCAGGGGCTGTGAGAAGCCTGCGGTGTTCCTGCGATCAGGCGGACTAGCCCGGGCGGCCGGCACCGATGATGCCGTCACGCACGGGGACGACTCGCACGTTGGTGCCGGTGTGGGCCGCCTCGACCATCTGGCCGCCGCCCACGTACATGGCGTCGTGGCCGATGCCGTCCACGCTGGCGCCGAAGAAGATGATGTCGCCCGGCTGCATGGCCGACACCGGTACCCGGGTGGTCTCGAAGTACTGGCTCTGGGCCGAGTGCGACAGGGAGACACCGGCCTTGGCCCACGCCCACAACATGAGCCCGGAGCAGTCGAAGGAGTCGGGACCGGCGGCGCCGTACACGTAGGGCTTGCCCACTTCGGCCTCGGCCGCGGCCACGGCCGTGCCGGCTCCACCGGAGGCGGGCGGGGCAGGGATGGCGACCTTGGGCGCGGGGCCGGCGATCGACGCCGGGGCGGGGCCGCTGGGTCGGGCCGCGGCCTGTGGGGCGGGGCCGGCGACGGGGGACGGGCCACCGGTCAGGGCCGCGGAGGCCCCGACCTGCAGCTCATGCGGAGCGGCGGCGGCCGCAGCGGCCAGGCGGTCGGCCTCCGCTGAGGCCACCAGCTGGGTGAGCTCGCCGTTGACCTGGCCCAGGAGGTTGCGCTGGCCTGCTTCTGCGTCCGCGGCCTTGCGGCGGGCCGCGTCAGCGGCGGAGGCGGCGGCGTTCGAGGCCTTTTCCTCTTCGTTCAAGCGGGCCTGGGCGGTCGCGTAGTCCTCGCGGGCAGCTCTGACCTGGTCCATGGCGTCGCGCTGGTCGGAAGCGGTGAAGCGCAGGTACTGGGTGCGCAGCACCAGGTCGCCCTGGTCGCTGTGGGCCAGGTGGGCGAAGAAGCTCGTCGAGCCGCCGCTGACGTAGGACTGGACGGCGACTTCGGCGAGGAGGCTCTTGGCCGCCTGCATGCGCCCGTCGGCCTGGGCCATGTCGACCTTGACCTTGGCCAGCGACCCCTGGACCTCGGCCACCTTGAGCTGGGCCCGGTTGAACGTCTCGGCAGCCATGCTGACCTGGTTGCCCTGGGTCTCGAGGTCCTTGGCGATGCGTGCCGCCTCCGCCTTCTTGTCGGCGATCTGATCACCCGAGGCGGGAGACATCACCAGCATCGGTAGGACCAGTGCGAACCCGACGAGGACGACGAGCCGCCGTACGTGCAGGGGGAGGATGAGCCTCACTGCCTTCCGGGGATCTCGGTTGTGACGAGGCTGCGACGAGCGGACGATTGATCGTTCCTCGACATGGACATGCAGCGGTGAAACGAGTGCGGCTGAACCGTTGCAGCTGTGACGGAGTGCGGCGGGTGACAGTTGCAGCTGGTGAGCACCACCGAGACGTCCCGCCCCGACGGCTGGTCAAACACTAACGCCGGGCGGGCGGGGACGCAAGGCACCGGGGTCGCGCCATGCAAACGACCACCCCGGGTCGCGTCGAAACTCGGAGGCTCGCGCTACGGTCCGCGGGCTCGTGCTGATTCCTACCCACGGGCCACGAGGTGGAACATGACCGCTGACGACTACCGCACCGAACACGACTCCATGGGCGAGGTTCGGGTGCCTGCGTTGGCCCGGTGGGGGGCCCAGACGCAGCGGGCCGTCGACAATTTTCCCGTCTCGGGCCTGCGCCTCCGCCGGGAGCTGATCTGGGCCCTCGGCCTGGTCAAAGCAGCCGCCGCCGCAGCCAACGTCGACCTCGGCGTGCTCGATGGGGACCTGGGGTCGGCGGTGGCCGAGGCCGCGGCCGAGGTGGCGGCAGGGACATGGGACGACCACTTCCCGGTCGACGTCTTCCAGACCGGGTCGGGTACGTCGTCGAACATGAACACCAACGAGGTCGTCGCCGCCCTGGCCGCCGAGCGCCTGGGCCGGCCCGTCCACCCCAACGACCATGTCAATGCCTCCCAGTCGTCCAATGACGTGTTCCCCACCGCCGTCCATCTGGCCGCCCTCGCAGGGGTGCAACGCTCGCTGCTGCCCGCCCTCGATCACCTGGCGGCCGCCCTGGGGTCGAAGGCCGAGCAGATGGCGGGTGTGGTCAAGGCCGGGCGCACCCACCTCATGGACGCCACCCCGGTCACCATGGGCCAGGAGCTCGGGGGCTACCGCACGGCGATCGTCAACGGCTTCGAGCGCCTGCGATCCTGCCTGCCCCGATTGTCGGAGCTGGCCATCGGGGGCACGGCGGTGGGCACGGGCATCAACACCCCGCCTGGTTTCGCCGCCCTCGCCGTCGACCATCTGGTCGTTGCCACCGGGTTGGACGTCGGTGAGGCGCAGGACCACTTCGAGGCCCAGGGGGGCCGCGACGCCCTGGTGGAGGTGTCCGGGGCAGCGCGCACGGTGGCCGTGTCGCTCCAGCGCATCGCCAACGACCTGCGCCTCATGGCCAGCGGTCCCCGGGCCGGGCTGGGCGAGATCCACCTCCCCGACCTCCAACCCGGAAGCTCGATCATGCCCGGCAAGGTCAATCCGGTGATCTGCGAGGCGGTGGTGCAGGTCGTCGCCCGGGTCGTGGGCAACGACGCCACCGTGGCCTGGGCCGGCGCATCCGGGGCCTTCGAGCTCAACACGGCTGTTCCCGTGATGGCCCACGCCCTGCTGGAATCGGTTCACCTGTTGGCCTCGGTGTCGCGGCTGCTGGCCGACCGCTGCGTGGCCGGCATCGAAGCCGATGTCGAGCGCTGCCGTGCCTACGCCGAGTCGTCACCCGCCATCGCCACCGCCCTCAACCCCTACATCGGCTACGAGCGGGCGGTAGAGGTGGCCAGGATCGCCCTGGCCGAGGGCAAGACCCTGATCGAGGTGGTGGTCGAGCGGGGCTGGCTGGACCGCGCCGAGGCCCAGCGGGTGCTCGACGTCGACGCCATGACCCGCGGCGGCATCGTCGGCAGGTAGCGGTTCTCCACAGATCGAGGGGGGTTGTGCCCAACATTTCCCTTCTTGTGCTCCACAGGTCGGGAGGTCGAAGGTTGGGGAGCAGAGATGCGGATCGGGGGCACGCGTGGTCATCGACGGAACGATGCTGGCGGCTGAGTTGCGCCGTCGCCATGCCCGGCCCCGGTCGCTGGCCGATTCGGTTGCCGCCGTGAGTCGCTCGACGTGGGTCCTGGGCGACCTGCGGAGTGCCCCCACGTCGTGGCTCGTGTTGGCAGCTTTGTCGCTCACCGACCATCCCCGCCCGGGACGGGTCGGTGACGGCGACTGAGTCCCGCCGGCCTACACCTGGGGGAGCGGCGCCCCGGCGAACGAGCCGGGATCGGTGGGCAGGGGGATCGAGGGACGGCTCCAGCTCACGATCCTGGACAGCTCGGCCGTCAGGCGCCGCCACTCGATGGGGTCCCAGCCCTCCACCGCGTTCACCACCGTGCCGTCCATGCCCACGTGGACGATGGCGGGGAGCGCGCTCAACCCGAACCCGTGGATGGCCGTCAGGTCGGGATCGGCGAAGGTGAGGATCTCGCTGGCCCAACGACCGAGGAACCGGCGGGTCTCAGCCGGCGTGCCGGCCACCAACCAGGCCACCCGGCAGTCCGCCTGATCGTAGCCGGTGAGGACCCGACCAGCCGTCGGGACGATCCAGGCGCTGCGGTCGTTCCGGGGGTCGACGGCCACGAACAGCAGGTGGAAGGTGGTGAGCCACTGCCGAACCGAGCGGGCATGACCGTTGACCGCCGAGAGCACGAGGTCGGGTGATGGATTTGTTGCCACGGCCGGGCAACGTAGCGCAGCTATGTTCGCGCGGGCGAAGCGACAGCCTGCCGACGAGGAGACGATGTGGGAATCGACACCGGCGCATACAAGTTCGTCGAGGTCCTGCATGTGCTGGCCGTGGTCGTCGGGTTCGGCGGGATCGTCGTGGGCGGGATCTTCGGGGCCAAGGCCAAGTCCCGGGGGGGAGCGGGGGGCCAGGCCGCGGCCGAGGTGGCCTTCGACGTCACCGAGCACTGGTCGCAGTGGTTCATCTACGCCGTGCCCGTCCTCGGGATCCTCCTGGTCTTGATGTCCGACGATTCCTACAAGTTCAGCCAGGCGTGGATCTCGATCTCGTTCCTGCTCTACATCGTGTTCGTGGGCCTGATGCACGGGCTCCACCTCCCGAACATCCGACGCATGAACGAGCTGATCACCGGAGCCGGGGCCGATGATGTGGCCGAGCTCGACGCCCGAGCGAAGAAGGCGGGAGTTGTCGGGGGCGCGCTCAACCTGATCTGGGTGGTGGTCGTGTTCTTGATGGTGTTCCAACCCGGCCGCTGACCAACGCCGCCCCGGTCAGCACATGCACCCCATCGAGCGGCTGCGGATGGTGGCCCGGGCCGAGGGTGAGGACCCCGGGCTGGTGGCCCGGGAGGCGGCCGGCGTGCTGGCCGCCAGCGCCGGCGATCCGGCCAGCCTTGTCACCGGTTGCCGGCGCCTGGTCGACCACCAGCCCACTTCCGGGCCCATCTGGTGGCTGGCGGCCCGCGTGCTGGCCGCCGCCGATCCTGCCGCCGAGGCCTGGCGCGCGGCCGACGAGCTGGCCGGTGACGCCACGCCCGCGGCCCTGGCCTACCACCTGCCTGTCGACCAGCGGGTGGTCGTGGTGGGCTGGCCCGACCAGGCCGCCGCCGCCCTGGCCCGGCGCGGCGACTGCGACGTGCTCGTGGTCGACGCCATCGGCACCGGAGGAGGGCTGGCTGCCTACCTGAGGAGGGCCGGCACCGACGCCATCGTCGTGGATCAGTCGGGTCTCGGTGCCGCCGTGGTGGCCAGCGATCTCGTGGTGCTGGAAGCCACCGCCGTCGGTCCCGACGGCTTCGTCGGCGCGGCGGGATCGCTGGCCGCGGCTGCCGTGGCCCGTCAGGCGGGAGTTGGGGTGTGGGTGGTCGCCGGCGCGGGGCGGATCCTGCCCCTGGCCCTGTGGAAGGCCATGTGCAGCCGCCTGGAGACGGGCCCCGACCCGTGGGACCGGGGCGTCGACGTCGTTGCTCTCGACCTGGTCGGCGAGATGGTGGGGCCCGATGGCCCCCAGTCACCGGTCGAGGCGGCCGGACGGCCCGGTTGCCCGACAGTCCCCGAGCTCACCCGCACCTGGGCCGCCCCCGGCACACGACGCCCCGGTTCCCGATACGACGACGATGGGTAGGTCGCCCGGGATGGGAGAGATGGTCGAGTTGGCGAGCAACGGCACGACGGCAGGCGGGTACCTGGCGCCCGCTCACGGCGGGGCCGGCCTGGGCGTGCTGGTGATCCAGGAGTGGTGGGGCCTGGTCCCCCACATCGTCGATGTGTGCGATCGCTTCGCCGCCGAGGGGTTCACGGCCCTGGCGCCGGACCTGTACCACGGCGACGCCGTGCCCAACAGCGAGCCGGACGAGGCCAAGAAGGCGGCCATGGCCCTCGATTCCGAGCGGGCCGCCCGGGACATGGGCGGGGCCGTCGACTACCTGGTCAGTCATCCGGCAGTGCGAGGCGACGGCCTGGGCGTCGTGGGCTTCTGCATGGGGGGCGGGCTGGCCCTGTGGCTGGCCACCCTGCGCCCCGATGCCATCCGGGCCGCCGTGCCCTTCTACGGCGTGCCGAGGGCGGCCGAGCCCGAGTGGTCGAAGTTGGCGGGCGCGGTCGAGGGCCACTACGCCGAGAACGACGAGATGGCCGGCCCCGATGTCGCTCGCAAGCTGGAGACCACCCTCACCGAGCTGGGCAAGGAGGTCCGGATCTTCCTCTACCCGAACACCCAGCACGCCTTCTTCAACGACACCCGTCCCGAGGCCCACGATCCCGAGGCCGCCCGGCAGGCCTGGATACGCACCCTCGAGTTCCTGAGGGCCAAGCTCGGGTAGCGGCCCGAGCGAGCGCCCCGCCTGCCAGGATCCCGGCCACCAGGGCGAAGATCACGACGTCCCGGACGGGAACAGCGAGTCGGTCACGCGACCACCTCGATGGGACATCTCGGACCGGGTGCGGCGGCGAGACGGGCGTCGAGGGTGACCAGAGTGGCGCCGAGCGCCTCGGCCAGCGCCACGTAGGCGGCGTCCCATGCCCGGACCGTCGCCTTCAGTTCCCAGAGCCGATCGAGCAGCGGCTGGTGGCCGAACCGTTCGCCCGGCCAGTCCCTCAGGTCTTCGACGGCTTGGGCGGCGGCAGTGTCGTCCAGGCGGTGAAGCCGGTGATCCCGACGGATGACGCTGGCCACCTCGACGTCGATCACGTGTGGTGCGGCATGGTCGGGATCTGCCGCGAGCCGCCGCCGGACTCCTTCGGCCGTGATCCCGTCGGCCACGACCTCGTAGAGGCAGGACGCGTCAACGACCAGCACGTGGCCACGGGCCGCGACGCTCGTCGAGCGCCGCCAGGACGTCGGCGCGGTTGATGTCCGACGGGCGCCGCCTGGTGCGAGCGAGCCACTCATCGACGGTTGGACGGGCGGCCAGGCGGGTGGCCTCCCGACGAAGGAGCTCAGGCACGGTCAGCCCCGCCTCGACCGCCCGACGGCGAAGCGCGGCGTAGACGTCGTCGTCCAGATCCCGGATCTGGATGGTCTTCGGCATGAGACATCCTAACATGCATGAGCGCATGAAGGCATGGTCCTACGCATGCCTTGTGGCCAGGGAGCGGCGCGTCGGTGCGGGTGCCCTGTTGCTGGACGTCGTCGGCGAGCCATCGGGGCGAGCCCGCTCACACTTGCCGAGGTACTCGTCGGGCCGGCACGCGCCGGACAACTCGATCGCGGCACCGCTCTGTTACGCCAACTCCCCGTGGCGAGCGTGGCCCTGGGTGATGCACCAGCACGCCTGGCGGCGATGAGGGCGAGTACCAATCTCGAGCCCGTTCCTCGGGCGTCGTCGTCGACACGAACGTCTCGGTGCGGATCTGCTGCGCCGCGGCGCCCCGCTGGCGGAGCTCTACCCGAGGTCGCGGCTATCCCCGCCTTGGAGCGCTGGGCGGGTTTCCGGGTTGGATTGACCAGCGACACACGGTGTGAGCATCCCGAGGCGGGTCGGTCACCGTTGGTAGACATCGCGACGGTGTCCGAGCGCCACGACGACCACAACGAGGACGTCGTCGTTGATGGTGTAGATGACCCGGTAGTCGCCGACACGTACCCGGAACCCGGGTCGACCTCGTAATGCCCGGGCCGCCGGCGGTCGTGGGTCTTGGCCGAGCAGCGCGATTGCACCCTGGATGCGTGGCTGGACGCTCGGGTCGAGTTTGCGCAGGACCCGAGCGGCTGCTGGCCGGACTTCGATCCGATAGACAGTCACTTCCAGCCGAGGTCGGCCTTGACTTGCTCCCAGGGGATGTTCGCGCCCTCTTCGGCCATCGCTGCGTCGAAGGCCGCGGCATCTTCGGCATCCTCGAATGCCTCCAACAACTCCTCGTAGCGCTCAGAGCTGACGAGAACCGCGGCGGGCCGGCCGTAGCGCTCGAGGAAGACCGGCTCCGTGTGGGCGGTCTCGACTGCGTCCGACAACTTCTCCCGTGCTTCGCTGACTGCCATCGTGGCCATGACACAATGGTACAACAGAACGTCGGTGTTGTACATGACGGTCAGTTTCCTGTCGAGTGGAACTTGAGGAAGTCGGTCGTGGTGCCACCGTCCCCCCCCGATCATGCCCAGGCACGGGTGGGCCGTCGACCCGGTGTGGCCACTCCGGCGTATCCTGAAGCGGTACTGGGACGAGAGGACAGCCTCATGTCGGACACCTCAGGACACCAGCCTGAGCGGGTTGAGATCGGCCCGGTTGAGCGACTGATCGAAGGCCGTCGGCGCCCATGGGCGACCTCGGCCAGTTCCTGATCGATGATCTGACCGCCGAAGACGAAGACACGTTCTACCGGGTTCTCGAAGAGGCCTGAGCCTCCGGTGGCGGCCGTTGTCGTCGTCGACACGATG